>NZ_KI632512.1:4170774-4257954 GCF_000504305.1 Nitratidesulfovibrio termitidis HI1 | reverse complement strand
GGGAAAAAAGGCATCCTGCGTGATGTGCCTGCCCGGCCTGCACTGCCAGCCTCGCTGGCGCCGCATTGGCCGTGCGCAAGCGCACAACCAGTCAGGGCTGGCGCAGGGGGTACCGGCCGCAGGTGAACCGCTCACCCTCCGGGCAGTAGCCCAGCCGTTCGCACTTGGCCCCGGCCACGGCGAACAGTTCCGGCAGCACGCCGCGGCACAGGTCCAGCATGGCGTCGGCCATGGCCCGGATTTCCCACTGGGCGCGCATGCAGCAGCGATGCTCGAAGAAGTTGAGCAGGCTGCGGCAGTTCATGGTCAACACGATGCGCGTCTCTGCCGCCTGGGGCAGCACGAAGCGGGCATCCTCGTTGGACCTCGCCCCGGCCCTTCCATCGGCCTCCAGCAAGGCCTTGATGTCGCGGTAGGCCTCGCCGATCTCGGCCATGCACCGCTCGAAGCGGGCCAGGGCCTGCGGGTTGCGGGCAATGGCCGGGGGCAGCACGTAGTCGAAGTTGCTGCCGTCCACGTAGCGCTGGCTCTGCTGCGAATACGAGGCGATGCGGTGACGCACCAACTGATGGGTCAGCGCGCGGGACACCCCTTCCGCCGCAAAGGTGAAGCTGACGTGCTCCACCGGGCTGGCATGGCCGGACTCCATCACCGAGGCCACGAACTGGGCCTGCTTCTCGCGCGCGATATCGCCGGACAGCAGGCGCGGCCACATGTCGGCCACGAACCCGGAATGGTAGCACTGGCGAAAGGCGGCATAAATCAGCGAAAGCGGTTCCGGGGTATGGGCCAGCAGTTCGACCCGCAGCGTCGTCTTGGGCATGGAGGTTCCGTAACCGGCCACATGGCCGGGCAAGGGGTGAAACATGGTTGGTGGCGCGCGCCGCGCGAGACGCCATGGGACCACGACCGGACTCGACCGGCAGACTGCACGGGGCTGACTGTACGGGACAGGCGGCACGGGACAGGCCGCGCAAGCCAGGGCGCCCCGACCGGATCACGTGGACCGGCTCACGTGGACCGGATCGTGTGGGCCGGACCGTTGCCTGTCCGCCGTCAGGCCAGCAGATTGAGATGCCGGTACGCCTTGGCCGTGGCCACGCGCCCGCGCGGGGTGCGCTTCAGAAAGCCGCACTGGATCAGGTACGGTTCATAAATGTCTTCTATGGTCCGTACTTCTTCGGAACAGGCCACGGCCAGGGTCTTCACGCCCACCGGGCCGCCCCCGAAGTGTTCGATAAGCACGGACAGCAGCTTGCGGTCCATCTGGTCCAGCCCGCTTTCGTCCACGTCCATGCGCCCCAGCGCGGCGGATGCCTGTTCCGGGGTGATGGTGCCGTTGCCGTGCACGGCCGCGAAATCGCGCACCCGGCGCAGCAGCCGGTTGGCGATGCGCGGTGTGCCCCGCGAGCGACGGCCTATCTCCACCGCGCCTTCCGGAGTCAGGTTGGCCCCCAGGATGCGCGCCGTGCGCGTGACGATGCGGGCAAGGTCGGCGGGCGCGTAGAATTCCAGCCTGCTGATGATGCCGAAGCGGTCGCGCAGGGGCGACGACAGCAGGCCGATGCGGGTGGTGGCCCCCACCAGGGTGAACGGCTCAAGGTCGATCTTCACCGTGCGCGCCCCCGGTCCCTGCCCGATGACCAGGTCCAGCTTGAAGTCCTCCAGCGCGGGGTACAGCACTTCCTCCACCGCCACGGGCATGCGGTGGATTTCGTCCACGAACAGGATGTCGTGCCGCCCGAGGTTGGTCAGGATGGCCGCCAGGTCGCCGCTGCGCTCCAGCACCGGGCCAGAGGTGGACACCAGGTTCACCCCCAGTTCCGCCGCGATGATCTGGGCCAGGGTGGTCTTGCCAAGGCCGGGGTTGCCGTAGAACAGCAGATGGTCCATGGCCTGGCCGCGCTCCAGCGCCGCCGCCACGAAAACCTTGAGATTGGCCCGCAACTCGTTCTGCCCGATGAAATCGTCCAGGCTGCGCGGCCGCACGTTCTCGTCCATGCAGATGGATGCGCAGTTGGTTGCGCCCTCGCCGTCCGGTCCCTTGCACTCCGCCGTCATCAGCGCCCCCTCGCCAGGGCCTTCAGGGCCGCGCGCAGCGCCCCGGCCACGTCAAGGTCGGGCTCGGCCTTCAGCACGTCCTTCAGCACCGGGGCGGCCTCGTCCTCGAGGTAGCCAAGGTTGCCAAGCCCGGCCAGCGCATCGCGGAACACCCCGCCCGGAGCGGCCCCGCCCGCCAGCGCCATGCCTGCGGGCAGATCCTCGACCTTCAGTTTGTACTTCAATTCCAGAAAGATGTGCTGCGCGGTCTTCTTGCCGATGCCGGACACCCGCGTCAGCGCCAGCACGTCGTCCTCCACCACCAGGCGGCGCAGGTCGTCGGGGCGGAACTGCGAAAGGATGGCCAGGGCCGTGCGCGCCCCCACCTTGCTGATGGTGGTGAGCACCATGAAGGTCTGCCGCTCGTCCCAGGTGGAAAAGCCGAACAGTTCCAGGGCGTCCTCGCGCACTTCCGTCCGCACGTGAAAGGCCACCTGCCCGCCCCGCTCCGGCAGGCGCGACAGGGTGTGCGCGGGCAGGTGCACCTCGTACCCCACGCCCCCTTCCGTCACCACCACGCAGGCATTGCCCGAGATTTCGGCAACGCGGCCTTCGACATACGCGATCATGGTTCCACCTCTCGCGGGCACCCTACACAAAAAGCGACCGGGCCGGAAGCCGGGCGCGCCGCACGGTCCTGCCGGGCCTGCCACAGCAAAAACCGTCTCCCTCGGATAACGCCCTTGGTAGGAAGCGGAAAATCCCGTATCATCCCCCGCACCCCGCATCAGGGAAACCCGCCCGGAGCCGCCTGCATGCCCTTGCCGCCCCGCCTGCCTTCGCCCTTCACGTGGTTCCGCCAGCAGGCGGAGCGCACGCCCCTTCGCCTGCTGCTGCTGACGCTGGTGCTGCTGCTGCCCTGCGTACTCTATGCAGCCGACAGATATGCAGACATGTGGGCCATCCACGCCCTGGACGAGATCGTGGCCGAGGCAAGGGCACGGCTGGCCCTGCGCCAGCGCACCATGAACGACGAATTCGAACTGGCCTTCGCCGGGCTGCGCCGCCTGCCCGATCTGCTGGCCCAGGACGACAGGGTACGCGACGAGGTGGCTCCACGGCCCGAGGCGGCCCCGCAACAACCACTCCTGCCAAACGTGGGGCGCCGCGCCCCGCTCAACGCCTTTCTGAAAACCTTTGCCGAAACCATGGGCCTGCACATCGCCTGGCTCATGGACCACACGGGCGCGACCATCGCCACCAGCAACTACGATGCGGCGGACAGCCTGCTGGGCACCAGCTACGCCGACCGCGCCTACTTCATCGCCGCCATGTCCGGCGAACGTGGCCGCCAGTTCGCCGTGGGGCGCGTGTCCAGCGTGCCGGGATTCTTCTTCGCCTCTCCGGTGCGCCAGTACGGCACGGTGCTGGGCGTGGTGGGCGTGAAGGCCGACCTGCCCACCCTTTCGCGCCGATTGCGCCTGGACGCCGCCTTCGTCACCGACGAACAGGGCGTGGTGGTGCTGGCCAACGACAAGGCGCACATCTTCCATGCCCTGCCGGATGCCCCGGTGCGCGACATGCCCGTTTCGGCGCGCATCCTGCGCTACAAGCGCGAGGCGTTTCCCGAACTGTCGCTGCGCCCCTTCGTGGTGCGCGGCATCACCGCAAGGCACGGCCTGACGCTCATCGGCGATGCCACGCGCCCCGCGCTGCTGGGGGTGACCCCTCGCCCGCAGGACGGCCTTTCGCTGCATGTGGCCGAAGAGGTGGGCGAAGCCCTGACCCTGGAGGACCGGCGCCAGGAGCGCTTCCGCTTCGCCGTGCTGTGCGGCATGGCCGCGTTGGGCACCCTGCTTTCCGCCGCCATCTACACCCTGCACAACCGGTCCCAGTTGCACATCATCGCGGGCAACAACCAGACCCTCACCCGCCTGAACGAAGAACTGCGCCGCATGGCGGAGCGCGACCACCTGACCGGGTGCTTCAACCGGCGGCGGCTGGACGAGGCCATGAACGCCGAACTGGCCCGCAGCGCGCGCAGCGGACACCCCCTGGCCCTGGCCATGCTGGACCTGGACCACTTCAAGGCGGTGAATGACCGGCACGGCCACGGCGTGGGCGACGCCATGCTGGCCCACGTGACCGAGGTCATCCGCAACCAGTTGCGCGAGCCGGACCTGCTGGCCCGCGTGGGCGGCGAGGAATTCGCCCTGCTGTTGCCCGACACGGGCGAGCGCGAGGCCGTGGTGCTGCTGGAACGGATACGCCGCAAGGTGGAGGAAACACCCCTGTCCCATGTCGACACGCCCATCCCCATGACCGTCAGCATGGGCGTGGCCCAGGCGCGGCCGGACATCGAGCCGGGCCGCTGGCTGCACGAGGCGGACGCCGCGCTGTACATGGCCAAGCGCTGTGGCCGCAACCGCACGGTGCGGGCATCGCAGGTGCCGGACGACACGCTTACGGGCGGCAGCGCGCCGCTGCACTGCGCCATCCTGAATGAGGCCGCGAGCGAAGACTGAAGCCCCGGCGCAGGGCAAAAGGCGAGCGGGCCGCCGCGCGGGACGGAAACAGAATGCGATGCGAAAATCCGTGACGGGGCGGCAGGGCCGCACCCGTTCCGCTGAAAAAACACAGGGCCGCCCGGTAACGCCGGACGGCCTTTTCTTTCAGGGGCATGCCTGCAGGCATCCCCGTCACGATGCACCGCATGGCGCAGAATGTCCCCTGCTGTTCACCCGCCCCCCTTGCGCCGGACGGACGCATGCAGGCCAGACCCACGCACGAAAGCGGCAGCCGTGCGAGGTGCCCGTCAGCCCAGCTTTGCCAGCCGGGACAGCCGCCGGGCGTTCAGGTGGCACACGGCGGCGGCCAGCGCGTCGCCGGTATCCAGCCCCCAGCCGCCCTTTGCGCCCAGCACCCGCGCCACCATGAAGCTTACCTGTTCCTTGTCCGCCCCGCCGGTGCCCACCAGGGCCTTCTTGATTTCCGTGGGCTGATAGTCGGCCACCACCACCCCGTGCGCGGCGCAGGCGGCCACGGCCACCCCGCGCGCCTGCCCCAGCTTGAGGGCGGTGGCCACGTTGCGGGCGGCGTGCACATTCTCGATGGCCGCCTCGTCCGGGGTGTACCGCCCCACCAGGGCGTGCAGTTCACGGAACAGGTGGCCCAGCCGCGCGGCAAAGTCCTCGCCCTTGGGGCGAATGGCTCCGCAGTCCACCAGGGTGAGCACGCCCGACGCCTCGCGCACCACCCCCCAGCCGGTGCACTGCGAGCCGGGGTCGATGCCGATGACGGTGACGCCACCGGCGGCTGATGCAGGGCGGGCAGGCGTTTCCGCCTGGGGGGATGCGGGCTTGCGGAGGGGCATGGGGCCTCCGGCGGATGCCGGGAATGCAGGGTGATGCCGCAACGCGGCGGATGGAGAATAGCCGGACCGGTACGGGACACGCCCGGCAGGACCGTCAGGACCGTCAGGACCACCGGGGCCACCGGGGTGGCCACGGGTGCTGCGGCATCCAATCTGCCGCCCGGGCTGTCACACGGACGCCGGAAACGCCGGAGCCCGCGCAAGGCGGGCTCCGGTGCGAGTCATGTCGGCTATTCCAGTTCGGCCAGCACTTCGTCGGGCAGGTCGAAGTTGGCGTGCACGTTCTGCACGTCGTCGTTGTCTTCCAGGGCGTCCACCAGACGCATCAGCTTGCGGCCGGTTTCCGCGTCCACTTCCACCGTGTTCTGGGGAATCATGGACAATTCGGCGGAATCCATTTCCAGGCCTGCGGCTTCCAGCGCGTCGCGCACGGCGGCAAAGTCGGCCACGGCGGTGTGGATTTCCCAGGTGCCGCCCTCGTCGCGCACGTCGTCGGCGCCCGCTTCCAGCGCGGCTTCCATCACCTGATCTTCGGTGTACTTGCCACCGTCCATGGTGATCACGCCCTTGCGTTCGAACATCCAGCCCACGCACCCGGCCTCGCCCATGGAGCCGCCGTGCTTGGAAAGGATGTGGCGCACTTCGGCCACGGTGCGGTTGCGGTTGTCGGTGGCCGCTTCCACGATCAGCGCCACGCCGCCGGGGCCGTAGCCCTCGTACGAGATTTCAAGGATGTCGCCGCCCGCCAGTTCACCGGTGCCCTTCTTGATGGCGTTGTCGATCTTGTCCTTGGGCAGGTTCACGGCCTTGGCGGCGGCAATGGCGGCGCGCAGGCGGGCGTTGCTGGCCGGGTCGCCACCGCCCTTGGCGGCGATGATGATTTCCTTGGCGGCCTTGGTGAACAGCTTGCCGCGCTTGGCGTCCTGACGCCCCTTGCGGTGCTGGATGTTGGCCCATTTGCTATGTCCGGCCATGCGTCCTCCTGAAAGAAATGTCGGCAAAAGAGATGAATGCGGAAACGCCACGACGCAACGCGCGGCGGACGGGCAGCCCGGCGCGCGCCGCCGGCGCTGTGTGTCAGTCCTGCTGTCCGTCGCCCCGGTATCCGAGGCAGACGTAGAATGTTTCCTTGCTTTCGACCCGCGAGCTTTTGGGCTTGAAGGTCTTCACGGTCTCGAAGCGGGCCCGCAGCGCATCATGCAGTTGCTTGACGTCCGGCCCCATGAAAATCTTGACCACGAAACTGCCGCCCTTTATCAGGCAATGGTCCGCCACCGCAAGGGCCTCGATGCACAATTCAAGCGAACGGGCCTGATCGGTGAACCGTGTGCCTGTGGTACGCGGGGCCATGTCGCTGATCACGACATGGAACGGCCCCATGGTCGCCAGCGCGTCCTCGAAGGCCTCGGAGCGGTTGAACACGTCCTCTTGCATGAAGGTGACGTTGGGCGGAAACTGGGTTTCGGTGGTTTGCAGGTCGCAGGCCAGCACCCGCCCCTTCGCCCCCACCCGCTCGGCCGCGCCAAGCGACCACGAGCCGGGGGCAGCCCCCAGGTCCAGCACCTTCATGCCCTGGCGGAACAGCTTGAAGCGATTGTCGATTTCCTTCAGCTTGTAGATGGACCGCGCGGGATAGTTTTCCTGCTTGGCCTTCAGAAAATAGTGGTCTCGGTATGTCTTCATGTGGTCACCCGTGGCCGCTTGTACCCGAAAGCCCCGCGCCCGCCAAGGACTCTCATGGCCCGCCCCGCCCGACTGCGCATCCCCAACGAACTGGGACAGCTCCGGACCCTGCCTGATGCGGTGGGGCCTGACGTGGCGGGGCCTGCCGACGTTGCGCCGGACGGCAGACTGCCGGGCAGGACTCTGTCTGACGGCACGCTGCCGGACGATATCCTGCCTGCCACCTTCGCCATGCTGCCCCCGCGCGGGCAGGGGGCCGACGCCCCCGTCGAGGTGGTGGTGCTGGGCCTGGGGCCGAATCCGGCCACGGCGCAACGGGCGGTGGATGGAGCGCTGGCGGGGCTGCGAAAAAAAGATACCCCCCTCGGCAGGCCAGACGCCCCCACCGTGCTCGTCATCGAATGCCCTGCGTTCATCCATCATATGGATGAGTACACGCAGGGCGCATGGCGTGCGGCCATGCCCGCCGGATGGGCGCTGGCCGCGCCGGAAGATGTTCCGCCCGACCGTCTTGCCCGCGCGCTGGTGGTGATCTACCGCGAGGCGGAACGGCTGTTCCCCACCTTCTGGGGGCCGCTGCTGGGCGCAGCGCGCGCCGTGCGCATGGCTCCCGCGCTGGTGTTGCCACCGGAAGGCATGGCGGGGCACGCCGGGCCGCGTTCCGCCCGGTCCCGCACCGTGCTGCTGCCCGGCACGGAAGGTTCGCTGCTGCTGCCGGAACTGGAAGCCGCCCTGACCGCCGAGGGACTGGCTCCGCGCCGGGTCGATCCGGACACCCTGCACGCCGATCTGCCCCGCCTGCTGGCCGACCAGCGCCCGGACCTGCTCCTGAGCGTGAATCTGCAGGGGCTGGACGCCTGGGGCGAGCGCTTTCATCTGCTGCGCGCCTGCGGGGTGGACGTTGCCATCTGGTGCGTGGACAATCCCTTCCACCTGCTCTCGGCCCTGCGCGGGCCGTGGTGGCGCGGGGCGCTGCTGTGCGTCACCGATGCCTCGTTCCTGCCCCTGTTGCGCGCCCACGGGGCGCAGCGACTGCTGCATCTGCCGCTGGCCACCGGACCGGAATTTTTCGGGCCTGAGCGTTTCGAGTCGAAACAGTTCGAGGACAGCGGGGCCGCCGGAGCCCCCCAGCTTTCTCCGGCGGCTATGGCCGACCTGAACCCCGTGGTGTTCGTGGGCCGGTCCGCCTTCCCCGGCAAGGGCGGCTTTTTCGCGGGGCAGCGCATCGCCCCGGACCTGCTGGACGAAGCGCTGGCCCTGCTCGACGCCCCTGGCCCCCGACCCTACGTCCATTCCCGGCCCGATTTTCACTGCCGGCCCGACTTTCACTGCCGACCCGACTTTCACTGCCGGCCCGACTTTCACTGGTGGACGGCGCGCCTTGGCATTGCGCAATTGTGGCCCGGCAACGCGGTGCGCGCGGCGGGCCTGGGGGCGGAGGAATGCGCCCTGGCCCGGCGGGTGCGCTGTCTGAATGCCGCCGCCCCGCACGGTCTGACCGTATTCGGCGACGACGGCTGGCAGCCCCTGTTGCCGCAGGGCACCGACCTGCACCACCCGGTGGACTACTACACCACCCTGCCCGCCGTGTACCGCTCGGCCCGCTGGTCGCTGAACGTCACCAGCCTGCTGTTGCCCGCAGGTCTCACCCAGCGCCACTTCGACGTCTGGGCGGCAGGGGGCTTCTGCATCACCGACGACACGCCGGGCCTCGACATCTTTCCCGAAGAACTGCGCCGCGAAATCGCCTTTTCCCCGGCCCGGAGCGGCGACACGGGCACGGCGGAACCCACCGCCCGTGTGGCCCATCCTGATGACGAGGCCCCCGGCCTTGGCACGCTGCTGCACCGCCTGGAAGGCGACCCGTCCTTGCGTGCCGACCTTGTGACGGCTTGGCAGACGCACATCCTGTCCCGCCATACCTATCGCCATCGGGTGCGCACCCTGTGCGAGGCGCTGGGGCTGGAATAGCGGCCAGCCCTGCCCTGGCTCGCCACCCGCCAGACGCCCGTCTGCCGCATGCCCCCCGCCGCGCTGATCCGCCAGACGCCCGCACCGCCCTTGCGCGTCGTCAACTTTTTCCGCCCCGGCCCCTTGCGGTCGGGCGGCAACAGGTATATACAGCCTTCTCCTGACTGGGGACGTAGCTCAACTGGGAGAGCGCAGCGTTCGCAATGCTGAGGTCGTGAGTTCAATCCTCATCGTCTCCACCAGCCAAAAACGGGCTTGCCGAGAACATCGGCAAGCCCTTTTCCGTTTGCAGCATCAGACTGCGGCACGCGGTTTCTGTGTGTTACCCCTCGTGCCCCTGCGACTGCGCCAACTGGCCCAACGGGCCCAACTGGGTCAGCAACAGCGACAGCGGACGGCGCGGGCAGCACAGCCGATGGGCCGGTGGCCGCAACCCCGCCGGAGGCAAGTGCGGACCGGCTACGGCCATTTCCGCCGCTTCCACGTATTCGGCCCGGCAGTGGCAGCCGATGGAGAACGGCGGCAGCCACGCCGCAAGGTCCGGATGGGTGCCCGGAAGCACCACGCCGTGCAGGGCCACGCATTCCGGGCAGGCACCTGCCCGGTCCGCGTCGTCCACCACCAGGCGCAAACCGCCGCCCGGCGCGTCGCGCAACCGTTCCAGCACCGCCAGCGCCGCCCCGCGCCACGCGGCATAATGGTCCATGAACAGGCCGCATTCGTCGTCGTCCGCGCCCGCCTCTTCCGCCAGATTCCACACCACCTGCCCGGTCAGCCGGGCCAGCAGCGGATGGCTGTCCACCAGCCTGCCCGTGGCCGGAAGGCCGCCGGGTTTCTGCGACTCGCCGTTCGGCACTTCTGCCCCCTGGCCGGGGGCGCCCTGTCCTGTCGTGGTCATTGTTCCAAGTCCTTTGTGCCCCGTTGGCGCACGGAGCATGCCGCAAGTGCGCCGATCACGGCTTCACGTAGGCAAACCCCTTGCGCTGCAGGTCCACCAGTTCCAGGATGCCCGCGGGCACCACGGTACAGGCGGGGTTCAGCCATGCCTCGTCCAGCCCGAAATGGCGCATGGCGTTGGCGCACACACGAATGTCCAGCCCCAGCGCGCGCAGTTCGCGCAGCGGCTCGGCAAAATCCGGATCGTCCGCACCCATCAGCCGGATGCCCGGTCCGTTGACTACCAGCACGCTGGTAAAGGCAACTCCGTCCAGAGCCTTGTGGTAGTTGCGCACGTTGCTGATGGCGATGTTCAGTTCCGTCGGGCCGTTATCGAAGTGAAAGACGATGTCGTAGTGCATGGCGCTCCTGCCTGTAATGATGGTTGACCACGTTGCGCACGGTGCCCGTACGGCTGCTTTCCCCATCCGTTCGGCTCGCAGAGCCGCCTGCGGCGGGGCAAGGCATGCAAGCTCGCCTGACTGGCACGCTACGCGCCCTTCGGGTCGGTAAGCCAACGGGCGAAAGGACAATTAGAAAACACCCCCTAGCGCACCATGCGCCTATACTCCCCGCTTTCCCGCAACTGCCGCAAGCCTGCGTCGAAGGCATTGCGCACGGCCGGGTCGCGAAACACGAAAAAACGGTCTTGCGCCGGAAAGATATGGTGGATGCGCACCGGCTTGCCCACACCCCGTGCGGCCAGTCGGGCACGATGAAAGGCAAGGATGCGCTCGTCCAGCACGATGACCCGGTCGCGCCGCTGAAAGAACGCCTCCACCTGAGCCCGCTGGTCCACCTGTTCCTCGTAGCGGGGGTTGGCATCGGCCATGGCCGCGAAGTCCGGCCCCATGAATACCCGCGCGTTGTGGAAGGCCGTCACCGGCAAATCCCGCAGATCGCCCAGCGTGTTGATGTCCAGGTTGGCGGCCTCCAGCGATACCGCCACATTGCGGTATTGCAGGTACATGCCCCCCAGGGCCAGCCCGGCCACGTCGGCATGACGCCCCACGGGGCCGCAGCCGTCCAGCAAGCCCTTGCGCACCTGATCCAGGGCGCGGGCATGCGGCAGGAACACCGGCACGACACGATAGCCGGACTTGCCCAGGGCAGCCGTCACCAGAAGGGGTTCCAGCCCTCCCTTGTGGGCAACATCCACGTACGGCAGCGAGGAGGTGCTGAACCCGATGCGCAGTTCCGGCCCATCGGGTGCGCTGGCGGCCTGTCCGGCAGCGGGAGCATCCGTTTCGCCTGTCAGGACATGACCCGCAGCGACCTGTCCGGCCCCGCCCTCTTCGGGCAGCGAGGCCTGTGGGGAAACATCGCCAGTTTCACGCGCGCCCCACACGCCGCTCTGGTTCACGGCATATACGCGGGGCGCCAACACGCAGGCCAGCGCCAGCATGGCGCACAAGGCCATGCCGCACAGCACCGCCGCACCCCCGCGCACCCTGCGCTCCCGGTATGTCATCGGAATACGCCTGCCTCCGCATGGACATAAAATAGAACCATACGGCAGAATACCCCGCCATCCACGTGGCGGCAAGCCGCCCCGGCTTGCCTTTTCCTCCGTCATGGCTATGTTCGGGGCGTCGCATGACACGGACTGCGCCCCCATGGCGTGCTGTCCTTATGCCCGGCTCCGGCCGGGTTTTTTGTTGCCCGCAACCTGCCGCGCGCGCGGCGCAGGAGCCGCCATGTTCACATGGTCCACATGGTCCACATGGTCCACATGGTCCACATGGTTCACGTCATTCATCGCCTCCCTGTCCACCCCGTCCGGTGCATTCGGTGCATCCGGCGCATCCGGTGCATGGATCGCCCTGTTCGCCGCCGGGTTGTTCGAGGTGGGTTGGGCCGTGGGACTCAAGTATACCCAGGGGTTTACCCGCCTCGTGCCCTCGGCGTTCACCGTGACCGCCATGGCCGTCAGCCTGTACCTGCTGGCCGTGGCCCTGCGCCACCTGCCCCTGGGCACTGCCTATGCGGTGTGGACCGGCGTGGGCACGGTGGGTACCGCGCTGCTCGGCATCGTGCTGTTCGGCGAACCCGCAACCGCCGCGCGCCTGGGCTGCATCCTGTGCATCGTGGCCGGCATCGCCGGGCTGAAATTGCTGGGCGCCTCGTGATGCGGCGCACTGCTACGCCAACCTGATACAACGGTTGGCCAACCCGACGCAACACATGGCCCCCCGCCGTACCGGAGAGCACCCCCCTGCCGGAACAAGGGCGCCAGGCCACCAGCCCCCACTCTCCGCCCGAAGCGCAGGACAATGCCGCAGCCACATCAGGCCGTCACGCCAATGATGCGGCGTGGTTGCCCGCCACCCGTCTCCGCCACGCCCGACATTGCGTCATGAAACCGGACTGGTATCGAATGCAGCCATGCACAGCAGTGTTTACTCACATAAACAATTACAACTCGCCACTCATTTCACAAAGCACTGCTTACATTTTGCCGCATTAGATCAGCCGTCTGACGTCTTCTTTGGCAAATCTTTTGTACTTGCGGCATGATCCGATCAACTTTCGAAATTTTTTTCCTGCATCGAAAAAAACTGGTCGCGCGGTCAAACATTGGCATGGACACGCTTTTTTCTCTGCCACGCTCCGTTTTGTACCACTCATTCACAATCAGGGGGGTTGAAAGAAGTCTCCAGTCAAAATAAGGTGGAGCCACAGACTGGTTGTTTAACCAATTTGCATCATACACGCTCAACGACGGAGACTCGCATGACCACCGCTCCGCCTGTCGCCGAACTGCCGTTCCTGGCCATGCTGGGGGCACTGCTGCTGCTCGGCGGCGCCGTGTCGGCCCTAGCGGCACGCCGACGCCCCTTCACCATGCTGGGCCTGATGTGCCTTTCCGACATCGGCCTCACGCTTCTCGGCCTTGGCCTCGGCGGGGGTGCCGGGCTGGTCGGGGGAACCACCCAATTCATCTACCAGATGGCAGCGCGGTGTCTTGCGCTGCTCACCCTTGCGCGCCTTGCCCGCACGGCGGGGTCGGCCAGGCTGGGCGACCTGCGCGGCATCCGCGCGGCGCTGCCCCTTACCGGGCTGTTCTTCGGCTTCGCCATGTTCGCGGGCATGGGGCTTTCCGTGTTCCTCGTGCCGGACGGGCGGGCCTTCATCCTGCATGCCGCCTTTGCCGCCGGGCACTGGGGCTACGCCGTGGCCGTGGCCTTCGCGGGCATGGCCCTGGCCGCAGCCACCGTGCTATCGGTACAGGCCATCTGTCTTGAATCCGGCCAGTGGAGCGAATCCGCCCACGTCCCCCACGCCCCGTCCTTCACGTTCCACGTGCTGGCGGGGCTTTTTGCGGTCTTCCTGGCCGCGTTCGGGCTGGCCGGACACGCCGTCACCGCGCAGGTGGCCGACGCCCTTGGCGTTGCGCACGACGCCCTGCCCGCCTTCGGCGCACATTGGCACCCCGCCGCCCTGGTGCCCTACGCGGGCGCCTTTGCCGTGTGGGCCATCGGCCTTGCTTCCGGCCGCGCCCGCGCGCTGGCTGGCGTTGCCCTTGTGGCCGCCTCGGTGGCGCTGACCTGGACCGATGCCAGCATCGACCCGCTGTCTCGCCTGTTCGGCGTGATCATCGCGGGCATCGGCCTGGTGGTGGCGGTGTACTCGGTGGGCTACATCCACCACGACCGCCGCGCGGGCGGCTACTGGTTCTTCCTGCTGCTGATGTGCGGCTCGCTCACGGGCCTGGCCCTGGCGCGCGACTTCGGCGGCTTCTACGTGTTCTGGGAACTGATGACCTTCTCGTCGTACTTCCTGGTGGCCCACGAGGCCACGGACAAGGCGTTCCACGCCGCCGTGAAGTACTTCGTGATGTGCGTGGCCGGGGCCTGCGCCATGCTGCCCGGCTTCATGCTGCTGTCCGCCCAGGCGGGCACGCTGGACTTCGCGGCGCTGGCCGGTCTTGCCGCCACCCTGCCCGCCCCCGTGGTGAAGGGCGCGGTGGTGCTGGCCTTTGTCGGCTTTGCGGTCAAGGCGGGCCTGGTGCCCGGCCACGGCTGGCTGCCCGACGCGCACCCCGCCGCACCTTCGTCCATCTCCGGCCCGCTGTCGGGCATCCTGACCAAGACCGGCGTGTACGGCACCGTGCGGCTGATGCTGGCGGTGTTCGGCTCTGCCGTACTGCTGAAGGCTGGCGAATCCGCCGGGGGCTTCAGCTCCATGGGCCTCTTGGTCACCGCGCTGGGCACGGCCACCATGCTCTACGGCGAACTGATGGCCCTGAAGCAGGACGACCTGAAGCGCCTACTGGCCTACTCGACCATGGGGCAGGTGGGTGAAATATTCATGGTCATCGGCATCGGCACCTGGCTGGCCACCACCGGCTCGCTGCTGCACGTGCTGAACCATGCCATCATGAAGAACCTGCTGTTCCTCTGCGCGGGCGGTCTCATCCTGCGCGCGGGCAGCAAGAAGCTGGCGGACCTTGCGGGCATGGCCCGGGTCATGCCGTTCACCGCCGGGTGCATGGTCGTCGGCCTCATCTCCATCATGGGCCTGCCGCCGTTCAACGGCTTTGTCGGCAAGTACCTGATGCTGCAGGCGCTGGTGGCCGCCGGTCACCCGGCGCTGGCCGCCGTGCTGCTGCTGGGCAGCCTTGCCGGGTGCGTCTACTACATGCGCATCGTGCGCACCCTGGTCTTCCAGCCCTACACCGGCCCCGTGGTGCAGGAGGCCCCTGCCTCCATGCGCGTGGCCACCGGCGTGCTGGCCGCGCTGTGCCTGGTGCTGGGCGTGCTGCCGCAGCTGGGCCTTTCGCTGGTCACCCCCGTGGCCGACATGCTGGCGGGCGCGGGCAAGCTGGATGTGCAGGCCCTGCCCATGCTGGCGGTGACCTGGCATCCCTTCGTGCTCATCCCCATGCTGGGCGCCGTGGTGCCCTTCCTGCTGCGGCGCGACCGCAAGGCGGCGGGCCTGGCCACCGCCATCATCCTGGCCGTTGCGGCCATCGCGGTGGTGGTGTTCGGGCGCGGGCTGGATTCCATCTCCTTCGCCTTCGCGCTCATCGTGCCGGTCATCGGCTGTCTGAACATGTTCTACGCCGTGGGCTACATGGAGCACAGCCACACCCAGTGGCGCTTCTACACGTTCTTCCTGTTCATGGTGGGCGGGCTGATGGGCGTTGCCGCCAGCAACGACCTGTTCGGCTTCTTCACCTTCTGGGAGATCATGAGTTCGTGGAGCCTGTACTTCGTCATCGTGCATGAAGAAAACCCCGCCGCACTGCGCGAGGGCTTCAAGTACTTCTTCTTCAACGTGCTGGGTGCGGCCTTCCTGTTCCTGGGGGTGGTCATGCTGTCCTCCATGGCGGGCGACCCCAGCTTCGGCGCGGTGCGTTCCGCCCTGCCGACCATGCCCGTGGCCCTGGCCGCCACCGCCGTGGCCCTGATGGCCATCGGCTTCACCATGAAGGCGGCGCAGCTGCCCTTCCGCATCGACGTGCAGATGCACCCGGCAACGGCGCCCACGCCGGTTTCCGGCTACATCTCGTCGGTACTGCTGAAGAGCGCCCTGTTCGGCCTCGCCAAGCTGTTCTTCGTGCTGGGCGGCGCGGGCTTCTTCACCGGTCTGGCCGCACAGTGGGGCCAGCCGCAGGTGATGTACGCCATCGCCTGGGTGGGCGGCATCACCATCGTCATGGCTGCCCTGCTGGCCGTGATGCAGTCGGACCTCAAGCTGGTGCTCATCTACTCCACCGTCAGCCAGTTGGGCTACATGGTGGTGGGCGTGGCCCTGGGCACCCCGCTGGGCATGGCCGGCGGCATGCTGCACCTGGTCAACCACGTGCTGTTCAAGGACCTGCTGTTCCTCGTGGCCGGGTCGCTCATCCTGTGCACCCACAAGCACTCGCTGGACGAACTGGGCGGCATCGGGCAGCGCATGCCCGTCACCCTGACCATGTTCGCCATCGGGGCGCTTTCGGTGGTCGGTGTGCCGCCCACCAACGGCTTTGCCTCCAAGTGGATTCTCTACCACGCGCTGATGGCCGAGGGCGAAGTGGCGCTGGCCCTGCTTTCGCTGGCGGGCAGCGTGCTGACCCTGGCCTACTTTGCCAAGTTCCTGCACTCGGCCTTCCTGGGCCGCCCCTCGCCCGACCTCGCCCACGTGCAGGAAGCCCCGCGCATCATGCTGGTGCCCATGGGCATCCTGGCTGCCGGGTGCATCATCACCGGCGTGTTCCCCGGCCTGCCCCTGCTGGCCATCGACATGATGGGCCGTGAACTGGGCTTCGCCGGGCTGGCGGTTGCGCCGTGGGGCGTGGCTTCCGGCGCGGGGGCGTTCAATGCCACCGCCCTGGCCGTGCTGCTGGCCGTCGCCTTCTTCGGCGGGCGTACCGCCCTGCGCGGGCTCATCGGCACCGTGCGCACCACCGACATCCACACCTGCGGCGTGGCCATGAAGGCCGACGAGGCCCGCCTGGCCCCGCAGGACATCTACGGCGCACCCCTGGCCCTGCTGCGGCAACTGGCCCAGGCGGCCATGCCCGCCCTGAAGCGGAGGTAGACCATGTCCTACGCAACCGAACTCTTCACCCAGACCGGCCTTGGCCTGCTCGGCCTGCTGGTGTTCCCGGGCGGTCTGTTCGCCCTTGCCGTGGGCCTGTTCCTGAAGGGGCTTGACCGGCGCATCGAGGCGCGCCTGCAGCGCCGCGTCGGCCCGCCCCTGATCCAGCCCTATCTGGATATCGCCAAGCTGTTCACCAAGGAAACGGTCATGCCGGCCTCTGCCAACCGGGCCGCCTTCCTGCTGGCCCCGCTGCTGGGCCTGACCGGCATGGCGGTGTGCGCAGCGCTGCTGCCCGTGCCGGGCGTCAGCGGGGGCCTGCCCGCCATGGGCGACCTGCTGGTGATCTTCTACCTGCTGCCGCTGCCCGCCATCGCGCTGATGGTCGGCGGTTCCGCCTCCAGCTCGCCGTTCGGGGCCATGGGCTTCTCGCGCGAGATGACGCTGATGTTCGCCTACGAAATGCCGCTGCTGGCCGTGATGCTGGCCGTGGCCATGAAGGTGGGCATGGCCACCGGCGGCGGAGCCGAGTTCTCGCTGGCCAGCATCGTGGACTATCAGCTGGCCAACGGGCAGTTGGCCTTCGACCCGGTGATGATTCCGGCCCTGCTGGCCTACCTGCTGTTCCTGCCCGGCACCATGGGCACCGTGCCCTTCGACGTGCCCGAGGCCGAAACGGAAATCATCGAAGGCCCCCTGCTGGAATACTCCGGCCCGGCCCTGGCCTTCTTCCACATCGCCTCGGCGCTCAAGACCGTGGTGGTGCTGGGCCTTGGCGTGGCGCTGTTCCTGCCGGGCACGGTTCCCGGCGGCATCGTCGCCAACATTCCGTGGTTCGTGCTGAAGTGCGCGGCGCTGATGGCCGTTTCGCTGACGCTGGTCAAGTCGGCCACCGGGCGCTTCCGCGTGGACCAGGCCTTCACCTTCTACCTCAAGTACCCCTCGGTGCTGGCCCTGGCGAGTCTGGTGCTGGCGTGGCGCGGTATGTAGGCGGAGAGGAGACAATATGAACTTCCTGAAGAAGCTCTCCGTGCGGTCGCCGTGGCTGTACCGGATCAACGCGGGCTCGTGCAACGGCTGCGACGTGGAACTGGCCACCACCGCCTGCATCCCCCGCTATGACGTGGAACGCCTGGGCTGCAAGTACTGCGGCAGCCCCCGCCACGCGGACATCGTGCTGATCACCGGGCCGCTGACCGCCCGCGTGAAGGACAAGGTGCTGCGCGTGTGGGACGAGATTCCCGAACCCAAGGTCACCGTGGCAGTGGGCATCTGTCCGGTAAGCGGCGGCGTGTTCCGTGACGGCTACTCCATCGAGGGCCCCATCGACCGTTACATCCCCGTGGACGTCAACGTGCCCGGCTGCCCGCCGCGCCCGCAGGCCATCATCGAAGGCGTGATCAAGGCCCGCGACGTGTGGATGGCCCGCCTCGGATTGCAGGAGTAAGCCATGCTGGGATTCCTGAAGATACTCGCCCGCAACGTGGCCCAGGGGCCGTCCACCGACCCCTTCCCCTTTGCCGAGACGCATACCCCCCGCCGCTTTCGCGGCAAGGTGACCATGGACCCCGCCAAGTGCGTGGGCTGTGCCATCTGCCGCCACGTGTGCGCGGGCGGGGCCATCCGCATCGAGCCGCGCGAGGACCGCAGCGGCTACGACTTCACGGTGTGGCACAACACCTGCGCCCTGTGCGGGCTGTGCCGCCACTACTGCCCCACCGGGGCCATCACCATGACCAACGACTGGCACAACGCGCACCTGCAGGAACGCAAGTACGACTGGGCGGAGCACCACTTCGTCCCGTACCTGCGCTGCACCGGGTGCGAGGCGCACATCCGCATGCTGCCGCCGGACCTGGCCACCCGCGTGTATGCCAACCACGCCCAGGACCTGGACTTTCCGGCGCTGCTGCGCATGTGCCCCAAGTGCCGCCAGGTGGCTGCCGCCACCCGCGCCGCCGCCCTGAACGCCCCTGCGGACGCCGAAGCAGCCGCCCCGTCGGACACGGGCAACGGCAACGGGTCCAACCCGGCGGCCAAGGCCGCTGCCGCCAACGAAGAAACCACCCCCGCCACCCCCCATACGGTGAAGGACGGAGGACGCACCGATGCTGACACGCCCCGCGCAACTGCAGGCTAAGGCACTGCTGGACCAGCGGCTGCCCGACGCGGCAGGCGCAGACATATCCTGGACCGAGGACGCCCACGGCAACATCTACGGCTGGATCCTGCTGGACAACGCCCCGCGCCTTGCGGAACTGGCCCCGGCCATGTCCCGCTGCCGCCTGCGCCTGTGCACCATGACCGCCTACGACCCGGAGCGCGACCCTGCCAACCCGCAGCGCGCCATTGCCTACCACTTCGACCTGGACGGCCTGACCCTTACGGTCACCGCGCCGCTGGTCATGCCTACCGTTAATGACGTGGACGAGGACGGCGAAGCCACGGGCAAGCCCGAGGTGCCTTCCATCACTCCGTGGTTCCGCAACGCCGACTGGAACGAGCGCGAATTCATGGAAATGTACGACATCGCGGTTACCGGTCACCCCAATCCCAAGCGGCTGTTCCTGGACGAGCGGCTGGACGCGGGCATCATGGGCCAGATGATTCCCCTGTCCACCATGATGAACGGTGCCTCCACCCAGGATCTGTGGGAACGCATCATGTCGGCGAAGCTGCCGGAAGGCACATCTGTCGCCACCGCTTCCACCGCCTCCACTGGCACCGACGAGGAGACCCAGGCATGAGCACCTCCGCCCATACCCCCCAGATAGACGACCACGTGAACACCGACCCGCGCGCGGGCTTCACCCTGCCTGTTGGCCCGCTGCACGTGGCCCTGGAAGAGCCCATGTACTTCCGCGTGAGCGTGGAAGGCGAAACCGTGAAGCATGTCGAGATCACCGCCGGGCACGTGCACCGGGGCATGGAGGCGCTGGCCCTGCGGCGCAACCTGTTCCAGAACATCGTGCTCACCGAGCGGGTCTGCTCGCTGTGCTCCAACAGCCACCCCTTCACCTACTGCATGGCGGTGGAAAACCTGGCAGGCATCGTGGTGCCCGAGCGGGCCCGCTACCTGCGCTCCATGGCCGAGGAAATCAAGCGCATCGCCTCGCACCTGTTCAACGTGGCCATTCTCGCGCACATCATCGGCTTCAAGTCGCTGTTCATGCACGTGATGGAAGTGCGCGAGATCATGCAGGACATCAAGGAAACGGTGTACGGCAACCGCATGGACCTCGCCGCCAACTGCATCGGCGGCGTGAAGTACAACGTGGATGCCGATCTGCTCACCTTCCTGACCCGCAACCTCGACCGCGTGCAGAAGCACGTGGAAGAAATCTACAACATCTACCGCAACGACCCCATGGTGCGCGGGCGTACCGTGGGCGTGGGCATGCTGCCGCAGGACAAGGCGCTGGAATACGCGGTTGTCGGCCCCGTGGCGCGCGGCAGCGGCCTGGCCGTGGACATCCGCAAGGACGTGCCGCACGCCGCCTACCCCCGCCTGGCCTTCGACGTGATCACCGAAACCGGGTGCGACGTGCATTCGCGCGCCATGATCCGCCTGCGCGAAGCCCTGGAATCCATCAGCCTCGTCCGCCAGTGCGCCCGCGACCTGCCCGGTGGCGAAACGGTGGCCCGGCTGCCGGAAATTCCGGCGGGCGAGGCCGTGGCCCGCAGCGAGGCCCCGCGCGGCGAACTGATCTACTTCCTGCGCACCGACGGCACCGACGTGCCCAACCGCCTGAAGTGGCGCGTGCCCTCGTACATGAACTGGGACGCGCTGGGCGTGATGATGCACGACTGCAAGGTTTCGGACGTGCCGCTCATCGTCAACTCCATCGACCCGTGCATTTCCTGCACGGAAAGATAGCAGCACAAACCACGGAGACAGGCGGTCATGCACGAATCGTCCATCGTCGAAGGCATCCTGCGCATCGTCTCTGACGAGGCGGCGCGACACGGCGCACCCCGCATCAGCCGGGTGAACCTTGCCGTGGGCCTTCTGGCGTGCGTCGAATCGCGCACCCTGACCGCCTGTTTCGAACTGCTGGCCGAAGGGACGCCCGCCGAGGGCGCGCCGCTGGACGTGCAGATGCTGCCACTGCGCGGCATCTGCCCCGTCTGCGGCGACGTGGAAACCCGGAAACGGAAATTCTCCTGCCCTTCGTGCGGCGACGACGCCGTGCACTGGATTGACGGCAGGGAACTGTACATCGCAAGCATAGAAGTGCCCGGCCCGGATGCCACAGACCTTCCGGCAGCGGCGCAAACCACGGAAGGATAGAACCATGACCAATTCGCTCATGCGGTACGTCGTCTTCGCTGAAGCAGACAAGTGCAAGGCCTGCAAGAAGTGCGAACTTGCCTGCATCGCCTCGCACAACAACATGACCATCAAGGAAGCCGTGAAGAAGCGCAACCTCTTCCAGCCCCGCGTGCACGTCATCAAGACCGACAGCGTCAAGATGCCCGTGCAGTGCCGCCAGTGCGTCGACGCCCCCTGCGCCCGCGTGTGCCCCACCGACGCGCTGGTACAGGAAGACGGCGTGGTGGTGATGCGTCAGCAGTACTGCGCCGCCTGCCAGCTGTGCGTCATGGCCTGCCCGTACGGCGCCATCGAGCTGTCCTTCATCGGTCTGCCCGAAGAAGGCGCCGATGCCGCCCAACCCGCCCAGCACCGCCGCGAAGTGGCCGTGCGCTGCGACGTGTGCGCCGACTGGCGCGCCAAGGAAGGCAAGGACCAGGGCGCCTGCGTGGAGGCCTGCCCGGTCAAGGCCCTGCACATGGTCACCATTGACGAATACCGCGCCATGCAGCGCTAGGGGCTGCACGCCGCACCGCCCGGGCTCCCGATATCCAGGGCCCTCATGCGCCGGAAATCCGCTTCCGACGCATGAGGGCCTTTTTACTTGACGGTCGAAAGACCTGCGCATATCTATGCAGCATAAACAAGTCATTTTAAGTTTTTTGACGCATAAAAACGTAAACGCCATGTCCAAGCCAACTACCCGCGCCTATTCGCGCCACACCACCGCCGCGCTTGTCCTGCTCGGCAACCTGATCCGCGAAGCCCGCACCACGTCACGGCTTACAGCCGGAGAACTGGCCGAGCGCGCGGGCATTTCGCGCGACCTGCTGCGGCGGGTGGAACGGGGCGACCCCGGCTGTTCCATCGGCGTGGTGTTCGAGGTTGCCACCTTGCTCGGGGTGCCCCTGATGGAAGCCGACCCCAGACACCTGGCCTTGCGCCTGCAACACAGCGTGGAAAAGCGCGCCCTGCTGCCCAAGGCCGTACATGCCGCCCGCGGAAAGGTGAAGGATGACTTCTAGCCCGCCCCCCGCAGAAGCCTATGTCTGGGTCTGGCTGCCCGGCCGTGCCGAACCGGTGGTGGCAGGACTGTTGCGCCGCCACGGGACGCGCCTGTTCTTCAACTACGGCCGCAGCTACCTTGCCCGGCCGGACGCCATTCCCCTGTACGCCCCGGAACTGCCCCTGCGGCAGGGGGAACTTCCCCTCCTGCCCGGCCTGTCCATGCCCGGATGCATCCGCGACGCCTCGCCGGACGCCTGGGGGCGACGGGTCATCGTCAACCGTCTGTTCGGGCTCAGGGGCGCGCAGGCTGCCGCCATCGAACTGGACGAACTGACCTTTCTTCTGGAATCGGGCTCGGACCGGGTGGGGGCACTGGATTTCCAGCCGTCCGCCACCCTGTATCAGGCCCGGCTGCGGCAAACCGCCACCCTCGATGAACTGGCCGAAGGCGTTCACGCGGTGGAGCGGGGCCATCCGCTGGCGCCCGCGCTGGACCAGGCCCTGCGCCACGGCACGTCGCTGGGCGGGGCCCGCCCAAAGGTGCTGGTGGACACGGACGCACGCCTGTACATCGCCAAGTTTTCCTCTTCCGGCGATTTGTACGCCATGGTCAAGGCGGAGTACGTCGCCATGCGCCTGGCTGCGGAAGTGGGGCTGGACGTGGCCCCGGTGCGGCTCACCTCTGCGCTGGGCAAGGATGTGCTGCTGGTGGAACGCTTCGACCGCGAGCGGACCGAGGCGGGCTGGACCCGCAAAGCCACGGTTTCGGCGCTGACCATGCTGGAACTGGACGAGATGCTGGCCGCCCACGCCAGCTACCAGGATCTCGCCGAAGTCATCCGCCACCGCTTCGTCGCCCCCGCCGCCACGTTGCGGGAACTGTTCGGTCGCATCGTCTTCAACGTGCTGTGCGGCAATACCGACGACCACGCCCGCAACCATGCCGCGTTCTGGGATGGCGCCCGCCTTGCCCTTACCCCCGCCTATGACATCTGCCCCCAGCCGCGCACCGGCGGTGAAGCCAGCCAGGCCATGCTCATCCACGGCAACGACCGCATGAGCCGCATTGCCACCTGCCTGGACGGGGCGCACGCCTTCCTGCTGGCGCCCGATGCGGCCAAGGCCGTGGTGGCGCACCAGATCGCCGTCATCCGCAACCGCTGGGACGCCGTCTGCGACGAGGCAGCCCTGGCCGATGCCGACCGCCGTCTGCTGTACGGACGGCAATTCCTGAACCCCTTTGCCTTTTACGACGCCCCCGCCGACCTGGACCCGGCCGGAGAGGGCGCCGTACCCGCCTGACCCAGCGCACACCCGTGCCGACGTACCCGGCGCAGCACGCAGGCCGGGCAGACCTGCCATGCCCGGCGCGCCGGCACACGTGTAGTGGCCAGCCCAAGGCCACCGGAACCCCACGCACGGCCCCCCCTTTCACCGCACTCCGTCCTGCTCACTCTCCCCCACCACCTCGCGCAGAACGTCACACAACACGCGTTCCGCGACTGTTCAATCGCTCAACATCCTGACACAATTGGACTTCTCAAAACATCGCAGTCTGTCACCATTCCGTAACAAAACCGCGTTATTTCGTGACGGATTCACGACGATGCCGGTTGCCCGGACACCGGAGGAAGCGTAGAATTCCCGCGGTCCCGACCGGCCTTTTTTGCGCACGGGGCAGTACCTTCCGGCATGCGCCGGATTGCAACACATCCGTAACATCCCGCCGCCCATGACGGGCCGCACGCGCAGATGGACCCGTTCCGCACGACGGCACGACGGGCCGCCCACCCCGGGGCCGACAGGCCCGCGAGCAACACGACAACACCGGAGCCACCGCATGGCCTTGAACCTGTTCCCCAAGACCGTCCGCTTCTTCGAACTGCTGAGCCGCCAGAATGCCATGCTGGTGGAAGCGGCCGACTTGCTCACCCGCATCCTCGAAGACTTCGGCAAGGTTGACGACGCCTGCAAGCGCGTGAACCTGGTCGAGGTGGAGGCCGACGACCTGTGCCGCGAAATCTCGCGCCAGCTCTCGCTGACCTTCATCACCCCCATCGACCGCGAGGACATCTACCGCCTGAACCTGGCGCAGGAAGACTCCATCAACCTCATCAAGGGCATCGCCACCCGCGCGCGGCTGTACGGGTTCACCTACATCCGCTTTCCTGCCCGCAAGATGGTCCGCAACCTGCGCGAGATGGCCGCCGTCACCGGCGAGATGATCTGTTGCCTGAAGGACAAGACCGACGTGGTCGCGCAGGTCAAGCAGCTGAAAGCCATCAAGGGCGAATGCGAAATGCTGCTGGGCACGGGCCTTGCCGAACTGCACGACACCGAGAATCTCGACATGCGCGCCGTGGTGGACATCATGAAGTGGACCCAGGTGTACGACCGCATCGAACTGGCCGTGGAACGCCTGGACGATCTCGCGGACGCCATCGAGGAAGTGGTGCTGAAGAATGCTTGAGATACCGGTGCTGCTCGTCGTCATCGTCCTCGTCGCGCTGATCTTCGACTTCACCAACGGGGCGCACGACTGCGCCAACGCCATCGCCACCGTGGTTTCCACCAAGGTGCTCTCGCCGCGCACCGCCGTGGCCATGGCCGCCGTGCTGAACCTTGTCGGAGCCCTGCTGGGCGAAGAGGTGGCGCACACCCTGGGCCAGGGCATCGTGAACACCGACATGGTCATGGGCAGCCAGGCCCTGGTGCTGGCCGCGCTCATCGGGGCCATCGCCTGGAACCTGATCACCTGGTACTACGGCCTGCCGTCCTCGTCGTCGCACGCGCTCATCGGCGGGCTGATGGGGGCCGCCATCACCCATGCGGGGTTCAGCACCCTGAACGCCATGACCATCGTCAAGAAGATCCTGCTGCCGCTGGTGCTCTCGCCCATGGCGGGCTTTGTCGTCAGCTACGCGTGCATGACCCTGCTGATGCTGCTGTTCTGGCGCACCAACCGGCGCACGGTGACAAGGTCGTTCGAAAAGCTGCAGATCGCCTCCTCCGCATTCATGGCCACCAGCCATGGTCTCAATGACGCGCAGAAGACCATGGGCGTCATCACCCTGGCCCTGTTTCTGTTCCACCAGATCGACACCATCCACGTGCCGCTGTGGGTCAAGCTGTCGTGCGCCATGGCCATGGCCCTGGGCACCGCCCTGGGCGGCTGGAAAATCGTGAAGACCATGGGGCACCGCATCTTCAAGCTGGAACCGGTGCACGGCTTCGCGGCGGAAACCTCCGCCGCCATGGTCATCACCGGGGCCTCGCTGATGGGCGCGCCCATCTCCACCACCCACACCATCACCGCCTGCGTGTTCGGCGTGGGGGCCACCAAGCGCCTGTCCGCCGTGCGCTGGGGCATTGCGGGTAACCTGGTGGTGGCCTGGATACTCACCATTCCCGCCGCCGCCATCATGGCCTCCATCAGCTTTCTGATTCTGGAACTGCTGGGCATCGCCAACTAGGTCCGCGCCGGGTCGAACATTCCTGTTCCAATGCAAGAGCGGGCACATGCCATGGCATGTGCCCGCTCTTGCATTGCCGCGACGAAGCCTGTCATTTCCTCAATCCGGCCCCCCGTTCGGGATCCAATTCGAGCCCCGGTTCGGATCCCAGTCCGCGCAGGTAGGCGCAGAACATGTCGGCCATGGCATCGGCGAAGGCCGCCACCTCTTCCGGCGTGCGCGGCGTTTCCGAAAAGCGCTTGCCCACGGCGCCAAACGTGGTGGCAATCAGTTCTCCGGCCAGTGCCCGGGTGGTGTCGGAGGCAGCGGGCAACGCCTCGCGCATGAAGGACTGGATGACCACGCCGGCAGACGCCTTCGCCGCCCGGGCCTCGGGTTCGTTGCGGTACAGCGGCGCAGCGTCATGCAGCGCAAGGCGCATGGCCGCTTCCTCGCATTCGGAGCGGATGAAGGCATGAACCAGGGCGCGCAGCCGCTCCAGCGGAGGCATGCGCACATCTTCGAGTATGCCGCGCAGGACGTCCGAGGTCTGCCCCCACTCGTCGCGTTGCAGGCGGAACAGGATGGCCGCCTTGTTGGGAAAGTACTGGTACAGCGACCCCACGCTCACCCCGGCCCGCTCGGCCACGCGGGCGGTGGTGAAGCGGTGCGCGCCTTCCCTGGCCAGAACCTGAGCTGCCGCCGCCAGAATGGCGCTGACAAGTTCCGACGACCTGGCCTGTTTCGGCTGCTTTCTCGGCAAGATGCCGCTTTTCCGACCTTCCGGCATGGGGCCTTCCGCAATGCGAATTGTGAACGCGAATGATTGTTCGTATTTTTACTCCGGCGCCAGAAAACATGCAACCTGTACCCGGAGAACTCCATGACCACATTGCCTTCATCGGCCATATCCCCCAAGTCGGCGGACCAGCCCCTTCAGGCAACCCTGACGACCCCGCCCCTTGCCCCCCTGCTGGAACGCCTGTTCCGCGACAACGAAGCCTCCTTCCATGAGCATCCCGCCATGGCCGCCCTTTCCGAAGCGGAGCGGGACCGCCGCCTGCGCAGCAAGACGGGCTACCTCGACTTCTACGGGCAGCTCAGAGACCTGCCGCTGGCCGTCTCGCGCGAGACGGCCACCCTGCTCTACGTGCTGGCACGAGGCTGCCGGGCTCGGAGCATCGTGGAATTCGGCACGTCGTTCGGCGTCTCCACCCTGCACCTGGCGGCGGCACTGCGCGACAACGGAGGAGGCCGCCTGATCACCAGCGAATTCGAACCTTCCAAGGCGGCACGCGCCAGGGACAATCTGGCAAGCGCCGATCTCGCGGATCTGGTGGACATCCGCCAGGGCGATGCCCTGCATACCCTTGCAACCGGCCTTCCCGATTCCGTGGACATGCTGCTGCTGGACGGGGCCAAGGCCCTCTACCCCGAAATCCTGGGGCTGATTGAGCCGCACCTGCGGCCCGGCGCGCTCATCATTGCCGACGACGCCGGGTACAGCCCGGACTACCTGGCGCGGGTGCGGTCGCCCGCACGCGGATACCTGTCCATTCCGTTCGCCGAGGACGTGGAACTGTCCGTCCGACTCGGCTGATACACCCAGTGCGGGCAGTGCCCGACTGGCGGCAGCACCGCACCCCCACAACGCAGAACGGCCCGCGATCATGACGATCGCGGGCCGTTCGGGGGTGACCGGGTACGGGGCTAGTTGCCCCCTTCCATCTCTTCCTGGCAGGCCTTGCACAGTCCCACGCCCGGCACGGCGGCCAGCCGGGCGGGGGGGATGGGTTCGCCGCACTCGCGGCAGCAGGCAACGCCGTCGATCCACTCGGGCCCCTCGCGCCCAGGCGCGGAGGCGCTCCGCGCGCGGGACAAGGCGGCTTCGCGTTCCAGCCGCTCCAGTTCCTGGGCCTGATCGAAAATGTCCATGAGACCTCCTGGTTGTCCCGATCCGCTCCCTGTCAGTACCAGGTCCGCCCCCCTTGGCGCGGGTGGCGCCCGCGCGCATCCGGCCTGACTCCATCAACCGTCGATACGCCGTGAGTCCCTGTCGGCCCCACCGTCCGCGTGTTCCGGTCGGTCCGGTTCGCCGCTGGTCTGGACCATCGCTGGCTTCGTTCATCGCGGGTCCGGCTCACCGCAAATCCGGCTCACCGCAGGTCCGGCTCACCGCTGGTCTGGCGCTTCCGCCCTTGCTACCCGTCCAGCCCCTGCGCCGGAATGCCCGCCACCGTCAGCGCGTCCACGCGCACCTTGGCCACCGCCTTGACCATGGCGGACGGGCCGCCCTGCATGGCAATGCCCGGCATGTGCGCGTCCTCCGGAAACAGCGCCGCGAAGGTGCCCGGTTGCAGCAGCACGCGGGTGCACGGGCGCCCCGTTGCGGCAAAGAACCGCACGTCCCTGTCGTCGGCGTACGGCCCTTGGGCCTCCAGGCCGGGCAATGGCGTCCAGTCCAACCATTCCATACCCGAAAGAACGTACTGGATGTCAATATGCCTGCGGTGGGCTTCCAGCCGTCCGCTGCCGCCCGGCAGGGTGTCGTAGCGCCCCACTTCCACGTACACGCTGCCTTCCGGCGCATCCGCGCAGGGCACGGGATGGCGCCCGGCGGTCGCGTCGGGCGCCAGGTTGGCCAGAAAGGCAAAGGCCGCCCGCCATGCCGGGCCAAGATCGTAGCGCATCCACGTGTCCGACGTGCCGATTATCATTGGTTCCTCCAGGTTCGTGGCCGGGTTCCGCCTTGTCGGCGGCGCACGATATAGTGTCCCCGTGCGGCGCGCAACAGGCAGAGCGCGGCCGCTGGCAGGTTGCGGTCAGAGCGCAATCAGGGCGTAAAAAGAGCGTATCTGACGTGACACCCCGGCTCCAACCGTGCGAAAAAGCTCATGACAATTCGCCGCCACAATACCACAACACAACCGTCACCCTCGCGGGGTGAGGTGCCGCCACCGAATCTTGCATCATCCGATGCGCCCCGCGCCTTGCCAATCCTCACGAATGGGGGCATGAAAGCCGCGCGGTACGCGGATGCAGCTGGGGAGCCATCCACATGCCGCAGCGGGCACACTCGCACGCAATCCCGCGCCACGCGACGGAAGGGTTCACGGCGGGCAAACCGTAAACAGCCAAGTCGCCTTGGGGGGCAACATGTCTCTGACCATCCGCAGCAAGCTCATCATCGCCTTTCTTCTGTCCATCGTCGTCGCCATCGGCAGCGTTTCCGCCGTGGTGTCCATCGAAATCCGGCGTGCGTCGCTGCGCGACTTCGAGGATTCGTCCGGCGCCCAACTGGAGCGGGTGAACGACTTCGTCACCACCTTCTTCGAGGCGGCCCAGCGCAACGTGGTCTACCTGTCCACGCTGCCCCGCGTGGTGGACGCCAAGGGGCAGGTGGCCTCGTACGCCGACACCAGGCAGGACAACAAGCTGCACCACGCCTCGCTGACCGCCGAGGAACAGGCGCTGGCCAAGGTGTTCACCCTGATGGGCAAGGCCAACAACTGGTACGATGAAATATTCATCGGCTACCAGGACGGCGGCTTTCTCAGCCACATCGACGGTTCCGGCGTGCCCGCGGGCTACGACCCGCGCAAGCGCCCGTGGTACAGGGAAGCCATGGCCTCTTCCGGCAACACGCTGATCAGCAAGGCCTACATGTCCACCACCGGATATCCGGTGGCCAGCGTCATGAGCAAGGTGCGCACCGCATCGGGCGAGATCGTGGGCGTCATGGGCGTGGACATCAATCTTTCCACCCTGACCAAGGTCACCTCCAACCTGCGCATCGGCAAGACCGGCTACGTCATGCTGCTGGAGGACACCTCGGTCATCCTGTCCGACCCGAAACACGAAAAGTTCGGCTTCAAGAAGGCCGAAGACACCGGCGTGCCCGCCCTTGCCCAGATCATGAAGATGCAACGCGGCACCTTCGAAACCGCCATGGACGGCACGGACAAGCTGGTCACCGTATTCACCGGCTACCAGGGCTGGAAGCTGGTTGCGGTCATCGACAAGGCCGAGGTGTACGCCCAGTCGGCCAGCGTGGTGAACTATATTCTGATGGTGGGCGCGGGCATTGCCCTGGCCCTGATGGTGGTGGCCTGGCTGCTGGCCCGTTCCGTGGCCAACCCGGTGCAGATGCTGGTGGCCGCGTCCGGCCGCGTGGCGGCGGGCGAATTCGACGCCCTGCCCGACGCGCGCCACTTTTCGGGCGAACTGCTGGACCTGCACGGCAGCCTGACCGCCATGGTGCGCAACCTGGGTGAATTGCTGGCCACCGGCAAGGCCAAGACCGCCGAGGCCGAGGAACAGACCTGCAAGGCGGAAGCCGCCCTGCTGGAAGCCGAAAACGCCCGCCTGCGCGGCGAGCAGGCCCGCATGGAAGGCATCCGCCACACGGCGGCACGGCTTGAAGGCATTGTGGCCAACGTGCGCAACGCCTCGCACGAACTGGCCGGGCAGGTGGACGAGGCCCGGTCCGGCGCCGAGGTGCAGCGCGCCCGCACGGCCGAGGCCGCCACGGCCATGGAACAGATGAACGCCAGCGTGCTGGAGGTGGCCGCCAACGCCTCGCGCGCGGCGGAAAGCGCCGAAAGCGCACGGGCACAGGCCGAAGCTGGCGGGGCCATCGTACGCGACGTGGTGGACAGCATCCGCAAGGTGGACGAGTTCACCCGCGAGATGAGCGGCGGCCTGGGCGACCTGGGCAAGCGGGCCGAGGGCATCGGCAACATCATGACGGTCATTACCGACATCGCCGACCAGACCAACCTGCTGGCGCTTAACGCGGCCATCGAGGCGGCCCGCGCCGGGGACGCCGGACGCGGATTCGCCGTAGTGGCCGACGAAGTGCGCAAGCTGGCCGAAAAGACCATGACCGCCACCAAGGAAGTGGGCGACGCCATCACCGCCATCCAGCGCGGCACGCAGGACAACATCACCGGCATGGGCCGCGCGGCGGAAGTGGTGCAGCGCAGCACCGATCTGGCTTCACGGGCGGGCGAGGCGCTGGCGCACATCGTGTCCATCGTGGAATCCACCGCCGATCAGGTGCGCTCCATCGCCACGGCGTCGGAGCAGCAGTCCGCCGCGTCCGAACAGATCAACCGGGGCACCGACGAGGTGAACCGCATCGCCTCGGAAATGGCCGAGGCCATGGGCCAATCCACCCGCGAGGTGGGCGAACTGGCCAGGCTGTCGTCGGAATTGCAGGACGTCATCCGCGAACTGAAGGAAGACAGCTAAACGACGGGCCTGCAACCTGCCCCTGACATGAGACACCGCGCCCCGGCACCGCAACGATGCCGGGGCGCTTCGCGTTTCAGCCCACGTGCCCGACGGATGCGCAGGCACGAAAGATTCGCCGAGGCGCCCGATACTGCCCGCCGCCCTATTTCCCACCAGAATGGGAGGGAATCGTGACAAGCGCAGCGGAAGTGCTTACTCTCTGCCCCGTGGCGGGGCGCGCCCCTTCCGGCAGTGCATCCATGGACCGCAACGGCCCACGGATGCACGACAAGTTCCGAAGGCCATCGAAAGCCGCCATTGTCCGGACGCACGTGGGACGCGCCCGGCACCCCGCCCGGCCGCACGCTTGCCGTGGGTCCGGGCACCTTCCGGCAACCGTCAGCACGCGAGGCGTCGCATGAAGTACCGCATCCACCCCATCGTCATGGGGTCCAAGGTGTTCGACAAGGGTATGATGACCTACCAGCACGACTACGGCACGCCCTACACCATCCCCATCTACGCCTGGTACATCGAGGGCGGCGACAAACGCATCCTGGTGGACACCGGCGAGCTGAACCCCATCGTCTCGCCCGACCGCGAGGCGGCCCTGGGCGGCAAGATCTACACCTTCGAGGCGGGGCTGGCCAAATTCGGCCTCACCCCGGCGGACATCGACGTGGTCATCCACACCCACCTGCACAACGACCACTGCGAAAACGACTACAAGTGCGAAAACGCGGAAATCTGGGTGCACGAAAAGGAACTGGAGTCCATCCACAACCCGCACCCGCTGGATTTCCGCTACCTTGAAGACTACATCACCGACGTGGAAGACAACGGCCAGTTGCGCGTGATCACGGAAGAAGAGCGCGAAATCCTGCCCGGCATCCGCGTGGTGCACACCCCGGTGCACACCGAGGGCGGCCTGACCGTGTTCGTGGATACGGAACAGGGCACCGCCGCCATCACCGGGTTCTGCATCATCGACGAAAACATGAACCCGCCCGCCGCCATCCGGGGCATGGAGATGGAGGTCATTCCTCCCGGCACCTGCATCAACCCCAAGCTGGGTTACGACATCATGCTCAAGGTGAAGGAGCAGGCGGACATCGTCCTTCCGCTGCACGAACCGCGCTTTGCCCGCATGGAGACCATCGGCTGAGCCTGCGCCGCCACACCTCTACGCACCGGATGCGGCGCGCCGTTCCCGCGCCCGCTCACCGCACCTGAACGTCGGAACATCCACAGGAGCCTCGAATGACCATGAAGTTCATCGACGTCGCCTTCAATGGCGGCATGAAGATCGACGCCGTCCTCCACCCCGCCGCCCCCACCGGGCAGGATGCGCCGGACGCTGCTCCGGGCACCCCAGCCGCCGCCACCATCATCCACACCGACCAGCCGGTGAAGGACGGCGGCGATGGCACGGGACCCACGCCGTTCGACCTGTTTCTTGCTTCGCTGGCCACCTGCGCGGGCGTGTACGCCCAACGCTTCTGCGAGGCGCGCAAGATATCCACGGAAGGCCTCGGCATCCGCGTGGGCTGCGAATTCGCGCCCAAGGGCTTTCAGGTCACCCGCATGACCTTCGTGGTCACCCCGCCACTGGGCTTTCCCGGCGAGTACCGCGATGCATTGGTGCGCGCCGTGGAGTTGTGCACCGTGAAGAAGCACATCATGACGCCGCCTGCGTTCGAGGTTGTCCTGGCATAACCACCTCATGGCGTTAAAACCCTTTTGCCCGTTGGCGACGCATCATCCGTTTCGCCTGTCCCCGCAGCGCCGTGGTCCGCCACGGCACTGTCGCATTCATGAGGCACACTGACCTTGCCGGGCGGCATTGCGCCCCCTTTGCCCATTCCCACGCGGGCGGTCCTGTGGCAGATTCCTCATGTTCGACATGCCGTTCCATGCGGGGCGCATCGTCAGCTTCACCCGCCCCCGCAACGAACCGCCAACCAGAATCGCCGCCCCGGAGCCGCCATGCCTCACCGTTCCGTCAACCTTGCCCTGCACGTCATGAAGGACCCGGCCGCCATGGCCGAAAAGACCGCCCACCTGCTGCTGGAACGCTGTGAACGGGCCGTGGCCGCGCGCGGCGTGTTCACCCTGGCCCTGTCCGGGGGCAGCACGCCCATCCCGCTGTTCCGCCTGCTGGCCACCCCGGCCTGGCTCGACCGCCTGCCGTGGGAAAAGATCGCCGTGTACTGGGTGGACGAACGCTGCGTGGAGCCGGACAACCCGCAGAGCAACTACGGCGTGGCCCGGCGCGAACTGCTGTCGCTGGCCCCGGCCACCCGCTTCTACCGCATGAAGGGCGAGATGGACCCGATGGAAGGGGCCGCCGCCTACGAATCGCTGCTGCGCGAACATTTCGACCTGGAGAACGGGGCCTGGCCCCGTTTCGACATGGTGCTGCTGGGCATGGGCGAAGACGGCCACACCGCCTCGCTGTTCCCCGACGGGACGGGCCTTGCCGAGCGCACGCGGCTGGTCATCGACCAATACGTGCCGTCCACCAAGAGCGACCGGCTTACCCTGACCCTGCCGGTACTGAACAACGCCCGCTGCTGCGTGTTCCTTGTTTCCGGCAGGGAAAAGCACCCCGTGCTGGCGCGGGCGCTGGACCTGCTGGCGGAACCCACCCTGCCCGCGCAGTTCGTGAAGCCCGCCAACGGGGATCTGGTGTGGATTGTCGATGAAGGGGCGGCAAAAGGATAGCGGCTGACGGCTATCTGGTCACTCTTCCGCCGGGGGCAGCACGTCCACCAGCGCCTCACCGGCGGCCATGTCGATGACGGCGGCCATGAACGCGGGGGAGTGCTCCACGGGCAGGCCGATGATGCATTCCACGTCGGCCCCGTGCACTTCGGACAGGATGGCCGCTTCGTACGCGGGCAGCAGCCGCCGCAGGGCCCCGGCCCTGCCGTGGGCCAGCACCACGGACACCCGTGCGGGCACGATGCGCCGGCGCAGGGGCAGGCCGTCCAGCCCCAGCCGGGCCATGGTGGCGTAGGCGCGCACCAGCCCGCCGGTGCCCAGCTTGACCCCGCCGAAATATCGTGTCACCACCGCCGCCACCTCGCCCACGCCGCCGTGCAACAGTTGTTGCAGCATGGGGCGTCCGGCGGTGCCGTGGGGCTCGCCGTCGTCACTGCATCCGATGCGGGCTGTGTCGCCCGGCGGACCGGCGGCAAAGGCCCAGCAGTTGTGGGTGGCGTCGGCGAATTCGGCGCGCACCGCATCCATGAAGGCCCGCGCCGTGGCCGTGTCCGGGGCATGGGCCACGCTGACGATGAACCGGCTGCGCTTGATGGAGTCTTCCCGCCGGTACACGCCCCCGGCGAACCCGGTGATGCGGAGCAGTTCCGCCCCCTGCGCCAGGGCCTCGTGCCCTGCCGCGTCCTCCCTGCCCGATTGGCCGGGCAGAAAGGGCACCGGGTAACGAGCGGGCGCGGGCTGCGCCGCAGCAGGTGCGGATTCCGTTCCCGGCTCGGCTCCGGATGGGGTAGAGATACGCTGGTCGGTCATGGTCTCCGGCTGTAGCCGCCCACCAGTGGCGGGTCAAGCTGCCGAGCAGGCCACCCGACGACGCGCCCGCGCACCGCATTCCCGCGATGCAACCTTTCACCTTACGCCCCGGCACACACCCGGATAACCATGCCCAAGACCCTGATCATCGCCGAAAAGCCCTCCGTGGCGCGTGAACTGGCCCCCCTCGTGGGCGCCACGCAGCGCCGCGCGGGCTTTCTGGAAGGGCCGGACCATCTGGTCAGTTGGGCCGTGGGGCATCTTGTGGGCATTGCCGAGCCGGAAGAGCAGGACCCGGCTTGGGCGGGTCGCTGGACCCTGGACCAGTTGCCCATGCTGCCGCCGCGTTTCCGGCTGCGGGTGCTGCCTGAAACGGCGGACCAGTTCGCCGTGCTGCGCCGCCTGCTCACCGACGAGCGCGTCACCGGCGTCATCAACGCCACCGACGCCGGGCGCGAAGGCGAGCTGATCTTTCGGCGCATCTACCTGATGGCCGAGTGCGCCAAACCGGTGCGCCGCCTGTGGGCCAGCGACATGACCGAAGAAGGCCTGCGCAAAAGCCTTGCCCGCCTGCTGCCCGACGCGGAAAAGCGCAACCTGGGACTGGCCTCCTTTGCCCGGGCCGAGGCCGACTGGCTGGTGGGCATGAACTATTCGCGCCTGTTCACGGTAAGGACCGGCGGCCTGGTCTCCGTGGGACGCGTGCAGACCCCGGTGCTGTGCCTGCTCACCGCCCGCCGCCGCGAAATCGAACAGTTCGTGCCGCAGGATTTCTGGACCGTGGAGGGGGTGTTCACCCCCGGCGGCAAGGGTCGCGCCACGCAGGGTGATGAAGCTGCCGCCGCCGATCGAGCAACGCCTTCCCCTGCGTCTTCGGATGCCTCATCCCCCGCCCCCGGCACGCCAAACATGCCGGACACGCCGGCCCCCTTTCCCGCCGTATGGCACCGCCCGCCGGAACTGCGCGAAACCCGCGTGGACAGCGAGGACGAGGCCACGGCCATCGCCGATGCCTGCACCGGACGCGAAGGCGTGGTGGAATCTGTGGCCAGCAAGGCGGGCAGCCAGCAGCCGCCCCTGCCCTTCGACCTGACCACCCTCCAGCGCGAAGCCAACACCCGTTTCGGTCTGTCCGCCAAGGACACCCTGGCCCACGCCCAGGCGCTGTACGAAACGCACAAGCTGATCACCTACCCGCGTACCGATTCCCGCCACCTGACCAAGGAACTGTTTGCGGAAATCCTGAACCACTTCCGGGCCATTCACCACCTGTACCCGGACGAGACCATGCTGGCGGTCACGCGCATCAAGTCCGGCAAGATCAAGTTCGCCTGCGTGGACGACCGCAAGGTCACCGACCACCACGCCATCATCCCCACCGCCCGCAAGGGCGACCCGGCCCGTCTCTCGCAGCCGGAACGGCAAATCTACGAAATGATCTGCCGCCGGTTCATCGCCGCCTTCTGCGCCGAGGCCAAATTCGCCACATCCACCGTCACGGTGAAGGTGGGCGAGCACGCCTTCATCGCGCGGGGCAAGGTGTTCAAGGAAAAGGGCTGGCTGGCCGTGGAACCGTGGCGCGCGGCGGAGGACACCCCCCTGCCGCCCCTGCGCAAGGGCGCAAAACTGCACACCGACGACATCCGCCGGGTGACCCGCCAGACCAAGGCCCCGGCGCACTACACCGATGCCTCGCTGCTGGCGGCCATGGAAACCGCCGGAAAGCTGGTGGAGGACGAGGAACTGCGCCAGGCCATGAAGGAACGCGGCCTCGGCACCCCCGCCACCCGCGCCCAGGTCATCGAAACGCTGCTCCAGCGCGGCTACGCGGGCAGGCAGGGCAAGCGGCTCATCGCCAGCGACCGGGGCATGCAGGTGGCCGAGGTCATAGAGGCGCTGCTGCCCGACGTGGCCTCGCCAGAACTGACCGGCACGTGGGAAAAGGCCCTCAAGGACATGGAGGCGGGCACCGCCACCTATCCGCAATTCATGCACGGCATACGCGAAAGCGTGTGGCACGGCGTGCACCGCATCAAGCGGGTGGGCGGGCGCAACCTGGACCGCCTGCTGGACACGGCGTCCGAACGGTACGCCCGCACGCCCGACGGCCTGTGCCCCCTGTGCGGCGGCGAGGTGCGCGAAACCCCGCGCGGCTGGGCCTGCTCCGGGCAACCACCCGCCAAAAAACGCGGCAAGGCGGCAAACGGGGACGACGGCGCGGGGCAGGACGCCGCACGCGCCAGGCGCGGCGCGAAAAAGGCCGACGCGACAAATGGCGGGCCAGACGCCGCGCCGAACGGAGGCGAGAACGGCGGAACGTCCCCTGCCACTGCCAATGGCGGTCGCTGCCCGTTCATCATCTGGCGCACCTCCTTCGGGCGCGAACTGGACGAGCCAACGGCGCGCGAACTGCTGGCCACCGGGCGCACGGCGCAGGCCATGGACTTCACCTCGCGCCAGGGCAAGCCGTTCCGGGCGCATCTGGTGCTGAAAGGAGGCCGTCTGCGCCCCGAATTCGTGCCTGACGGGCCGCGCAGGGCTGCGGATGGCCCTGCCACCCAGCAACAACAGACGGAAGAAAGCACACAGCTTGCCGAAAACGCTGCCTCCGGCGCGTCCGACACCCCAGAGACGTCCACTACGCCGGGCACGCAGGACTCACCAGGCACGCCAGACCCACCAGGCGCGACCGACGCCCCCCGGCAACGCTGACACCTAGCCCCCCCGCCATGCCCTTATTCCGGGGGCGGCATTTCCTTTTCTCTTCTCCGCATCCGGGCCTCAGCCCTGTCCGTGCCGCACTCCCGCCTGCGGCCCTTTTGCGTTCCCCGTTTCCACGCGCTCGCCCTTCCCCCGTCCGGATGGATGGCGTATGCTCTCGACGATTTCTTTCCGTCTTTTTTCAAAAAAATGCTTTACAAGATCGAGGATGGCGTCTAAATAGGAATTGTTCCTGACAAGGAACACCGCACCGAAACCAACAAGGAGCATATCGATGAGCAAGACCCACGAGAACATGATGGCGGCCTTTGCCGGTGAATCCCAGGCCAACCGCAAGTACCTTGCCTTCGCCAAGCAGGCGGACAAGGAAGGCCTGCCGCAGGTCGCCAAGCTGTTCCGCGCCGCCGCCGAGGCGGAAACCATCCACGCCCACGGCCACCTGCGCAACGCGGGCAAGATCGGTTCCACCCTCGACAACCTCAAGTCCGCCATCGACGGCGAGACCTACGAATTCACCAAGATGTACCCGCAGATGATCGCCGAGGCCGAAGCCGAAGGCGAAAAGGTGCCCGCGCGCTACTTCGGCTGGGCCAACGCCGTGGAAGAGGTGCACGCCAACCTCTACAAGAAGGCGCTGGAAAACCCCTCTGCCCTCGCCGACGTGGACTACTACGTGTGTTCCGTGTGCGGCTACACCCACGAAGGCCCGCACGACGACAAGTGCCCCATCTGCAACGCCGCGGCCTCCGCGTTCTACAAGGTCGCGTAGTCCGTATTCTTCAAGGTGACCCTCCGCTCCCTGCGCGGACGGCGCACCCTTTCGGAGGGTCCTGGCGTGCATCACCGGGGCCCTCCCGTCATTTGCGCGTTCGATCCCGGCGCGCCCCCGCCCCTCTGCCACGCCCGTCCCTCTGCCGCGCCCGTCCCTCTGCCGCCCCCGTCCCTCTGCCGCCCCCGTTCGCCTGACGCGCCCGTTCGCCTGACGCGTTCGGGCCTGCCGCGCTCGACACCGTGCGGTGGGTGCAGTATCCCGGCTCATGCGCACCCGCTTCTCCGCTCCGGGATACCCATGCTGATCCTGCTCCGCACTGCCGACGCGCGCATTGCCGCGCACATGACCGCCCCTCTTGCCGAGGCAGGGCTGCGGCTGGTGGTGGAACTGCCTTCGGTTGCGGATGCGGGTATGTCGGCCCCGGCAGGAGCGGCCCCCATGGTACATCCTGAACCGGATGCGCTGGTGGCCGACCTGGATTTGCTGGCCCCGCCGTGCCCGGGCCCCGGAACAGGCGGTGATGACACGGGCGGTAATGACACGGGCGGTAATGACACGGGCGGTGATGACACGGGCGACCGGTCTCCCCCCGCCCGACCTTCCAGAGCCTTCCCCGGTATTCCCTCTGGCATCCCCCCTGGCATCCCCCCTGGCATCCCCCCTGGCATCCCATTGATCCTGCTGCATACCTCCACGGCCCGCCAGGAATCGCGCCGCCTGCGCGCCGCAGGTCTGGGTGCGTCCGCCCACCTGTTGCGCGCGCCGTTTGCCGCCGGGGCGCTGGTTACCGCGTTGCGGGCAGCAGGGCTGGCCGCTCCGCCCGGCAGAGGGCCGCTGGCCACCGGGGTGCTGGCGCTGGGCGACATCGTGTTCGACCCGGTCAGTGGGCGCGCCACCCGCGACTTTCGCCCCCTTCCCCTGCACCCGCAGGAACGGTTGCTGCTGGAACTGCTGCTGCGCAGGGCGGGCAGCGTGGTGCCACGGGCGGACATTGCCCACTGGTGCCTGGATTATGCCGCGCTGGCGCCCGACAATGGCTCTCCCGCCCCTCACGCGCCCCATGCCCCCCATGCCCCCCATGCCCCCCATGCAGTTGACGTGCTCGTCTCGCGCCTGCGGCGCACGCTGGAACGCGCGGCAGGCTCCCGAGCCCCCGATGCGTACGGCCCCTCCGTCCCCACAGGCGGCACGCGCCTGCGCACGGTGCGTGGCGTGGGCTACCGGCTGGAAGCGGACTGACGCCCCGCGCGATCCGGCATCGCGGCGGGCTTGCCCAGCCGACATCGCCAACGAGGACCGCGCCATTCCTCTCTCTCTGCGTCCGCCGCCTCCACCGTGTCCTTCCCATCCCGTCCGCCTGAACATCCGTCCCCGCTGCCAGACAGGCCAGACGTACCAGCCTGGCTCGCCCCGCCCACCCGGCCCGTCCGGCTCGGTGGGTCCCTTGCCCCACTCCGGACTTGCGTCGCGGGCAAGCTTGTCGCATTGTCGCATTCCCGAACATCGCCGCGCCGCCGGGCATCGCCAATCCCCCCGGTCATGACCAACCGCCACCGCACTCCCTGCGGCACACCGCCCGGCCCGCGCGAACCATAGCCATCACGCCCAGCACGAGGACCCCGTGACCTACCGCACTCTTTCCGCCTGCGTCGCCGACCTTGAACGCCACAAGCACCTCGTGCGCATCGACGCAGAGGTGGACGCCAACCTCGAAATCGCCGCCATCCAGCGCCGCGCCTACCGCGCGGGCGCACCCGCCATGCTGTTCACGCGGGTGAAGGGCTGTCGCTTTCCCATGCTGGCCAACCTGTTCGGCACCATGGAGCGCACGAAATTCATCTTTCGCGACACCCTGCGCGCCGTGGAAGGCATCTTCCGCCTGAAGCTGGACCCCTTCGACGCCTTCCGCCACCCGCTGCGCTACACCGGCGTGCCGCGCGCCCTGTGGTCCATGCTGCCGAAATCCGTGTCCGATGGGCCGGTGCTACGCCACCGCTGCGCCATCAGCGACCTGCCGCGCCTGATCTCGTGGCCCATGGACGGCGGCGGCTACGTCACCCTGCCGCAGGTGTACACCGAAAGCCCCGACGCCCCCGGTCCCATGCAGTCCAACATCGGCATGTACCGCGTGCAACTGGACGGACCGGACTACGAGAAGGACCGCGAGGTGGGCCTGCACTACCAGATTCACCGGGGCATCGGGTACCACCACGCCCAGGCCCTGCGCCGGGGCGAACCGCTGAAGGTGAACGTCTTCGTGGGCGGGCCGCCCGCCATGACCCTGTCCGCCGTCATGCCCCTGCCGGAAGGCCTTGCCGAAATCCTGTTCGCCGGGGCGCTGGCGGGGTTCCGCATCCCCATGATTCGCCAGTCCCGTCAATCGCGCCGCCCCGGTGGCCTGCCCATTCTGGCGGAGGCCGACTTCTGCATCAGCGGCACCATCGCCCCCTACCAGAAGCCGGAAGGCCCCTTCGGCGACCACCTCGGCTACTACAGCCTGGCGCACGACTTTCCCGTGCTGCGGGTGGACGCGGTGCACCACCGCCCGGACGCCATCTGGCCGTTCACCACGGTGGGCCGCCCCCCGCAGGAAGACACCGTGTTCGGCGACTTCATCCACCAGCTTACCGCCGACCTGGTGCCCCAGGTGTTCGCGGGCGTGCGCGAAATCCACGCCGTGGACGCCGCCGGGGTGCACCCGCTGCTGCTGGCCGTCGGCAGCGAACGCTACGTGCCTTACGCCGGTGAACGCCAACCGCAGGAACTGATCACCTGCGGCATGGCCCTGCTGGGTTCCACCCAGACCTCGCTTTCCAAGTACGTGCTGATCATGGCCCACGAGGACGCCCCCTCCATGTCCACGCACGACTTCCCCGGCTTCTTCACGCACATGCTGGAGCGCACCGACTTCACCCGCGACCTGCACTTCGTCACCCGCACCACCATCGACACCCTGGATTACACCGGCATCAGCCTGAATCAGGGCTCCAAGCTGGTCTGGGCGGCGGCGGGCCCGCGCAAGCGGCAACTGGCCGACAACCTGCCCGGCGACCTGCCGCTTGATGCCCGATCCGAAGACGGTGAGGCCACGATGGCAGGCGGCGGCGCCTTCGGCGATCCGCGCCTGTTCGGCAGGGGCATCGTGGTGCTGCGCGGGCCCAGGCATACCGCAAGGCGTGACCAGCACGACCCCGCCATGCATGCGCTGGCCGCCCGGCTGGCCCATGCGCACGGGCTGGATGGCCTGCCCCTGTTCGTGGTGGTGGACGACCCGGCCTTCACCGCCGCCAACTGGGAGAACTTCCTGTGGGTGGTCTTCACCCGGTCAGACCCGGCCACCGACATGTACGGCGCGGGCGAATTCACCCACTGCAAGCACTGGGGGTGCACCGGCCCGCTGGTCATCGACGCGCGGCTGAAGTCGTTCCATGCACCGGCGCTGGAAACCGACCCCGACGTGGAACGCCGCGTGGACGCGCTGGCAGCGCCCGGCGGTCCGCTGCACGGGTATCTGTAGCTTCTCCCTCTTTCCTGCCTCGTTCACGACCCCGCACATCACGGCGGCGCGGCGACCAGATCGCCGTGCCGTTTTCTTCTTTGGTAACGGTTTGCGGATATTCCACTTTATGCACCCGCACGGCATTCCGCCACACGCCCGTCACCCGCTCGCCGCGCGCAACACCCCTTTTCCGCTGTCCATTTCTTGAACTTGTGCTACATTTAAGGCATTCTTGCATGCCCATCCCTTCGGTGGCGCCCCCTGCACGCCGCCGGGATAGCTTCGCACCGTTCGCAGAGGTTGCCATGTCCCATTCCGGCTCCGAGTTGCTGACCCGGCCCGCCGCCCCCTCCATCGCCCCCGCCCGCATCCCCGGTATGGACGCGGACACCGGCACGTGCACCGTCGCCTTGCAGCCATTCGCCGCCAAGATGGCTCGCGCCGGGCTGCCGTCCCCGCTGGTGGCGCTGTTCGCCTCCTACCTGGAGGAACTGGCCTGCGGCAGCACCGGGCTGATCCCCGAAGCGGACATCCTGCCCGTGGGACGCGACGACCTGCCCCTGCTGGACGATCTTGCCCCCTACGCCGCCACCGGGCGCGCCCGCCTGCGCGAGGCCGCCTGCATCAAGCTGAACGGCGGCCTTGGCACCAGCATGGGCATGACCCACGCCAAGTCGTTGCTGCCCGCCAAGGACGGGGCCACCTTTCTCGAACTCATCGTGCGCCAGGCCGAGCACCAGCGCCGCAGCCACGGCGGGCCTTCGCCCCTGCTGTTCATGAACAGCTTCTCCACCCATCAGGACACCCTGCGCGCGCTGGACGTGCTGGGCCTGCAACACACCGGCAGGCCGGGCACCTTTTTGCAGCACCGCTTTCCCAAGGTGTCCCGGGCCACCCTGCTGCCCGTGGAGTACCCGGAAAACCCGGACCTGGAATGGAACCCGCCCGGCCACGGCGACCTGTACGCCGCCCTGGCCCTGTCCGGGCACCTTGTCCGGCTGCTGGAATCGGGCCGCCGCTACGCGCTCATCTCCAACGCCGACAACCTGGGGGCCACGCTGGACCCGGCCATTCTCGGCTACCTCATGGAAGAGGCCATCCCCTTCCTGATGGAATGCGCGCCGCGCACCCCGTCCGACCGCAAGGGCGGCCATCTGGCCCGCTCGCGCGACGGCGGGCTGGTGCTGCGCGAACTGGCCCAGTGCCCGGATGGGGATTTGCCCCGCTTCCAGGACATCGCCCGGTATGGGCTGTTCAACACCAACAACATCTGGCTGGACCTGCGCGCCCTGCGCCAGCACATCGACGAACACGGCCTGCTGCGCCTGCCCATGATCCGCAACCCCAAGACCGTGAACCCGCGCGACCCCGATTCGGAAAAGGTCTGGCAGGTGGAAACGGCCATGGGCGCGGCCATTTCGCTGTTCCCCAAGGCGCGGGCCATCGTCACCCGGCGCGAGCGCTTTCTGCCGGTGAAACGGTGCAGCGACCTGCTGGTATTGTGGTCCGACCGAACCCTGCTGGACCCCGACGGCCGCGTGCGCCCCAATCCTGCCTGCACCACCGCCAACGTGCTGGTGGAACTGGATGGCGCGCACTACGGCACCTGGGACAGGCTGATGGCCCGCTTTCCGCACGGGGCGCCATCGCTGCTGCACTGCGATGCACTGGCCGTGCACGGCGACGTGCTGTTCGGCGGTGATGTCACCGTGCGCGGGCGGGCGGTGGTGCGCAATCCCTCGTGCATGCAGGCGGCCATCCCCCACGGCGCGGTGCTGGAAGGCGAAGTGTACCTGTAGCCGCGTGGCCGCGGGTGCATCCCCCGGCACAGCCGTCGTGTCCCCCGGCGCAGCCGTCGTGTCCCCCGGCGCAGCCGCGTCCGTTGTCGTGCCTGCAACCGCGCACCACAGCGGGCGTCTTCACCCCGTGGCACAACGCATTCGTCCTTTTTCCACCCGCTGCCCTCCGCCGCGTGGCCCTGCGCCCCCGTACCCGCAGCCAACGTGCGCCACCGCACGCACACGCACGCCGTAACCACGCGCGGCCATTTCTAGATTTTTTCTTGAGCTTTTTTTCGCTCTGACCTAACGTGCCCCGTGAGACCGGTGTGCACGGGGGCATGCTTGGCAATTGCTTGCGCCCGTGTGGCGCGCATGCAGGCCATGCGGCCCGGCCCGCCGGAACGGAGACGCACGGGTGGAGCACGTCGTGCCGCGCCGCCGTCACCGCCCCCGCAGGACGACAGCCGCACCCCGAGCAGGGAGGGCGAACATGCCTCAGGTTGCCGCCAGGATATCGTCGGATCAGGAACGCTGGCTCAAGGACTACTTCCGCACCAAGAGCGCCGGGGCGGAATTCATCCTGCCATGGGCCGTGGATACCTTCTTCCGCGCCATTTCCTCCATCAAGAGCATCTTTTCCGGGCCGGAACTCAAGACCATCATCGAGGCCCACAAGGACCTGCGCCTGCTGCCCGACCACACGCGGCTGTCCTATCTGCTGCTGCGGGTCATGGACGCCTGCGACGTGGGCATGGTGCACACCAAGCACGGGGCCAGCAAGGCCAGCCTGGAAGCCAAGCTGAAACGCCTGGACGACACCCAGGCCACCGCGCTGATGGTCTGGGCCGCCGCCTACTGGGTCAGCCGCAACTGCACCGCCGACAGCCTGGACGAGTACATCAAGGAATACTGAGCCGTTGTGCTCTTGCTGCACCGGCAGCGCCCGCCCTGCGGCCCGCATGCGAAAAACGGGGGCCCGGACAGGGTAACAGCCTGAACACGGCGGCAGCAGCACGCGCAAACATCCCAACCGGACACCGGACAACCGGGTAACCGGACGGAACGGCAAGGGGCGCCGGATCATCACGATCCGGCGCCCCTTGCGTTTGCCCTGCGGCGTGGGGCTATGCGTCCTTGCCCGGGGCTGCTTCCGGCCTGTTCGCAGACTGAACTTCCGCCCCGCCATCCGGCGTAAAGAAACGCAACCGCAACGCATTGCTGACCACGGAAACCGACGAAAGCGCCATGGCCCCGCCCGCGATCATGGGCGACAGGGTGGGCCCGCCAAAGGCATGCAGCACCCCTGCCGCCACGGGAATGCCCAGCACGTTGTAGCCAAAGGCCCAGAACAGGTTCTGGCGGATGTTGAGCACCGTGGCCCGGCTGAGGGCAAGGGCCGTGAGCACCCCGTCCAGCCCGCCGCGCAGCAGCACGATGTCGCCCGCCTCCACCGCCACGTCGATGCCGGTGCCCATGGCGATGCCCACCTGGGCGCGGGCCAGGGCCGGGGCGTCGTTGATGCCGTCGCCCACCATGCCCACCACATGCCCTTCGGCCTGCAAGGCGCTGATGGCCTGCTCCTTCTGGTCGGGCAGCACTTCGGCGCGCACGTCGTCAATGCCCGCCTGCCGCGCCACGGCCAGGGCGGTACGCTTGTTGTCGCCGGTCAGCATCACCACGCGCACGCCCATGCCACGCAGGCGGCGCACCACTGCCGGGGCTTCCGGCTTCAGCGGGTCGGCCACGCCCAGCAGGGCGGCCATGCGGCCATCCACGGCCATGTACAGCGGCGTGCGGCCCTGCTCGGCCAGCGCATCGGCGCGTGCGGTGACGCTGGCCGCATCATGCCCGGCCACGTTCTCCGCCGCCATGAAGGACGCATTGCCGATGGCGACGACACGCTGCGCGCCGTCATCCACCGCCACGCTGCCGCGCACCCCCTTGCCGGGCACGGCCAGAAAGTCCTGCACCGGCCACGAGGAAAGGCCGCGCTCCGTGGCTCCGGCAGCCACGGCCTCGGCCAGGGGATGCTCGGACAGGGCTTCCAGCGAGGCGGCAAGACGCACCAGCATGGATTCGTCACCAAGCTCGTCACCGGGCGCGCTGCCGGAGACCGGTGTTGTCTCCCCTGCCGCGCTCGCCGTTGCGGTATCCGTCAGCGCCACCACGTCCGCCAGCGCCACAATGTCTGTCAGATGCGGGCTGCCCACGGTGAGCGTGCCGGTCTTGTCGAACACCAGCGCGGTCAGCCGCCCGGCCTGCTCCAACGCCTCTCCGCTCTTGATCAGCACGCCAAGCTGCGCGCCGCGCCCGGTGCCCACCATGATGGACGTGGGCGTGGCAAGGCCCATGGCGCACGGGCAGGCAATGACCATCACCGCCACGAATATGCGCAGGGCAAAGGTGAATTCCGCCCCGGCGGCGTACCATGCCACACCCGCCAGCACCGCCAGCGCCATCACCACCGGGACGAACCACAGGCTCACCCGGTCGGCCAGATTGGCGATGGGGGCCTTCGACCCCTGGGCATCCTGCACCAGCCGGATGATCCGGGCCAGCACGGTATCCGCGCCCACGCGCTCTGCCCGCATGACGAACGAACCGTGCCGGTTGATGGTGCCGCCCGCCACCGGGTCGCCGGGGTTCTTGGTCACGGGCAGGCTTTCGCCGGTCAGCATGGCTTCGTCCACGCTGCTGGCGCCTTCTTCCACCACGCCGTCCACGGCGATGCGCGTGCCGGGCCGCACCAGCAGCCGATCACCGGCCCGGACGGACGCCACGGGCACCTCGCGCGCCTCGCCGCCTTCCATGCGCAGGGCGGTGTCGGGCGCAAGCTCCATCAGGGCCTTGATGGCCTCGGACGTGCGGGTGCGCGAGCGCAACTCGAAGTACTTGCCCAGCGACACCAGCGCAATGAGCACCGCCGCCGACTCGTAGTACAGGTCCATGACCCGCCGGGCCACTTCCACGCCAAGGCCGATCTCCACGGTGTTCCACAGGCTGTAGGCAAAGGCCGCGCCCGTGCCCACGGCCACCAGTGAATCCATGTTGGGGGCGAGGCGCGCCAGATTGCCGAAGCCGATGCGGTAAAAATCGCGCCCGAACCACATCACCGGCAGCGTCAGCAGCAGTTGCGCCAGCGCGAAGGCCAGCGGCGCGTGGTGCGGGTCGAGCCAGGCGGGCAGGGGCAGGCCCGCCATGTGCCCCATGGACAGCACCAGCAACGGAATGGTGAAGGCGAATTCATGCACCAGTTTGCCGCGCATGCGGGCGAGGCGCGCGGCGGCTTCCTCTCGCTGGGATTCCCACAGGGCGACGCCCGAATCCTGCCGGGGCAGGATGCGTTCCGCCTCGAACCCCAGTTCCGCGATGCGTGCGGGAATGGCGGCGGCCAGGGCATCCGCCGCATCCGGGGCAAGGCCGGGTGTGGGTGTGACCTGCGCCGTTTCCGTGGCCAGGCTGACGGTGACGGCGGCCACGCCTTCCATCTGGCCCACGGCACGTTCGATGCGCGCGGAGCACGCCGCGCAGTGCATGCCGCGCACGGCGTAGCGCAGCAGTCCGTCGTCCTGCCCGGCGGCAGATGCGGGGTCGGGCAACACTGCCTCAAAGCCAAGGTCCTTCACCCGCTCGGCAATGTCGTCCAGATGCAGGGCGGCGGGGTTCCATGCCACATCCATGGTCTCCGTGGCCAGGTTCACGCTGATGCGCGACACCCCGTCCATCTGCCCCACCATGCGCTCTATGCGTCCCGCGCACACCGCGCAGGTCATGCCGCGCACCGGCATGACCAACCGAGACAAGCCGGGCCGGGACAAGCCGGGCCGGGACAAGTCGGGCCGGGACAGGTCTGGAGAGGCATCCCCGTTCGCAACGGAAGGGCTACCGGAAGAGGCGGTGGGCTGCGGCGAAGCGCCGGGCAATTCGTCGGGCGTGGTCATGCGGGCTCCTGGGGTCAGCGGTACGGGGCGACTGCCCCTGCGCCGACCGAAACGACAGCCCCGGACCACGGCGGCCTGTTGCCAAACCGCACCCCGGAGCCTATGTTGTTGAAAGGCGTTCTCATTCAAGTAATCCCGTGCCCGCCGCAAGGCAAGGGCACGCGCAACATTCATGACCCGCAAGCCAAGGAGCCAGCCATGCCCAGCGTTACCGTGAAGGGAATGTCGTGCAATCACTGCAAGATGTCCGTAACCAAGGCCGTTGCCGGGGTTTCCGGCGTCAAGGACGTGGACGTCAGCCTGGAAAAGGGCGAGGCCGTATGGACGGAAACGGCCCCGGTGGACGTGGATGCCGTGAAGGCCGCCATCCGCAAGGCCGGATTCGACGTGGAATAGCCCCTTCGGGCCGCACGCCGCGCCCCTTTTCGGACGGCGGACATGAAAAAAGCGGGACGGCGCATGCCATCCCGCTTTTTGCGTTTGCGAAGTATCTCGATAGTCAGGGGCTGTTTCCGAATCAGGCAATCAAGGCAAGTGTGCCGAAGCTTATTGGACGCGGACCTCGATGCCCTTATCCCCGCTCTTCACCACTTCATGCTTGGTGGGCGCGGCCTTCAGGTCCAGCACGATGCGGGTGTTTTCACCGTAGCGACCCACGCGCACCTTCTCGATGACCCGGTTGGATGGCACCACAGGCGCGGACACCGACCATGCGCCGACCAGGTCCAGGGCCAGCCGGTCGGGGTTGGGCAACACGATGTACTTGTACTGGATGGGCGCATCGCCTTGCAGGTGCAGGATGGCCGTGCTGCCCGAGAACTTGATGGTGGCCGAGGTGATGGCATGGTCGCCCTTGGCCGTCTGCGGCACAGTCGGCGCGGCAGCGGCCTTGGCCGGGGCCGTCTGCGTGGCGGCGGCGGGTGCGGCGGATGTGACGGCCTGGGGCTTGGCGGCAGGGGCGGCCTTTTCAGCCCTGTCTTTGGCAGGAGCCGGAGCGGCCTTCACCGCCTGCTTGGCGGGTGCGGCCTTTTCCGTGCCCTTGGCGGGTTCCTTCTTCTTGCTTTCCAGCGGGGTGGCAAGATCGGCACCTGACTTGGACGCCATGCGGCCCAGCGCGGTGCGCGGTTCGCCAGACGCGGCCGAACCCGCGGGGCCGGTCGGGGCGACGGCGGATTCGCCCTCGCCGGGCGAAACCATGCCCGCCGGGGTTTCGGTCATCATGCCACCGGGCTGGCCGCCGGACTGGCCGGGGGCCAGGGCGCCCTGTCCGCCCTGCTCGAAGTAAGGCATGCCCGGTTGTCCCTGTTGTCCCTGTTGCCCCGGTAGCCCAGACTGGCCCGGTTGGGGTTGCCCCTGCGCGGGGCTCTGCATCGGGGCCTGCACGGAGGGGCCATCCGCCGGGGCGGACTTTTCGTCGCCGGAGCCGAAATGGTTGAACAGGATGAGCGCCATGGCGAACAGCACGACGGTGGGGATCAGCATGGCGATGGTTTTGTTCATCTCTAGAAAGTCTCCTTACCGGGCGGCCTTGCGGGTCGTCCCATCATCGTTGGCGGCGCCAGTCTTCCGTTCCAGCACAAAGTCGAGAAAACGGCGCGAGGGATCGAGGTCGGGCGACAGGTCCAGCGATGCACGCAGGTGCCGTTCCGCCCGTTCCATGTCGCCCATGTCGTAGTAGGCACGGGCGATGTTGAAATGCACGTGGCTGTCGTCCGGCGAAAGGTCCAGTGCGCGCAGATGATGCCGGATGGCGATGCGCGGCAGCTTGCTCTTGCGCAGGTTGATGCCGAAATCGGTGAACATGTGGCGATGGGCGGGCACGAATTCGCCGGGGGCTTCGGCCAGCCGTTCCAGCGCGCGCACGGCGCGGTCGCGGTCGCCGCGCCGCAGTTGGGCCAGCGCGGTGGCGAAGTCCGCCCGCAACGCACGTTCGGTCTGCGCGCCCACCTCGTGCCCGGCGATGTCGCCGGAACGGCGGGACGCATCACGCCCGGCGGCCATGCCGGATGTCTGGCCGCCGCCGCTGGACGGGCTCGCCTGTCGGGCCTGCCGGGCCAGATTGGCGGAATTAATCAGATTGACGGGGCTGGCGGAATCTGCACCGTCAGCCTCGGCCTGGCCGGAAGACGCTGGCCGGACAACGCCCTCGCGCTCTCCGTAGGCAGCGGCCATGGGGGCGGTCCTGATCGGCACGGCAAGGATGTCCGGCTCGAAGGCAAAGCCGCGCGCCAGTTCCGCCCTGCTGACGGCACGGCGCTCGCCCGTGGGCTCCATGCTGGCCGACAGGGGCTGCACCACGTACCCGCCCGCGTCGTGCTCCCACACGAACCAGTAGCGCTTGCGCGCGGCGGTGCGCCCCGGTGCCCCGCCGCCGGGCCTGCCGGGTTGGCGAGGCTCGACGCTGGAATAGACGCCCTTGAAGATGCCGGTCTCCATATCTGCTCCTGTCACGACACGGCGTGCCGCGTGACGCAGGCGCGCCGGGCCCAGATGTACCCTTTTTCGCGGGCGTTGCAAACGGGCCGAGACATGCGGGACGGCGGCGGCAACGCGCCCGTTGCGCCCGTTGCGCCCGTTGCGCTGGTCGCGCTGGTCGCCGTCACGATTCTCCCGTGTCCGCCTGGATCCCCCGGAACACGCAATCCCGGACTAACCCAGTTGAACCGGACCGAACCGGATCAAACCGGACCGGACCGGGCCGGGCCGAACCGAATCGGGCCGGATCGGGCCGGATCGGGCCGGATCGGGCCGGATCGGGCCGGATCGGGCCGGATCGGGCCGGATCGGGCCGGATCGGGCCGGATCGGGCCGGATCGGATCGAACCGCACCGGACCGGACTGGGCTGGGCTGGACCAGACAAGACCGGACTGGGCCGGGCCAAGGTAGACCGGGCGGGGCATGCTGCGGCACGGCAGCGCAAGACTCTGCCCGCCGTCGCCCCAACTGGACGCGCCGTGGCTTTTCCTTTATCCATGCCGGATGCATGAAATGTCCGTCGCATCCAGCGTCATCTCCATCGTTCAGGAAGAGCTGGCCAAGCACTCCGCCACCCGGCTGCTGCTGGTCCGCGTGCGCTTCGGCGCGCTGGCCAACCTCGTTCCCGAGGCCATGGAATTCGCCTTCGAGGCCATGACCATCGGCACCGACTTCGAGGGCGCCAGACTGGAACTGGCCATGGCCCCGGTGAAGCTGCTGTGCGGCGGCTGCGGCAAGGAATTCGAGCCGCAGGGCAAGGAACTGCTGTTCGCGCCCTGCCCCGCCTGCGGCGAGGAAGCCGGGCACCACGTGCTGGCCGGGCGCGAGCTGTACGTCGAACACATCGAAGCTGAATAGGGGGCTAGCGTGGAAATACCCGTGGTCAGGAACGTGCTGGAAGCCAACGACAAGATGGCCGTGCAACTGAAAGGCCTGTTCGCCCGGCACGGCATTCTGGTCCTGAACATGATCAGTTCGCCCGGCGCGGGCAAGACCTCGGTGCTTGAACGCACCCTGTCCGACCTGCGCGGCGAATTCCGCATGGCGGTCATCGAAGGCGACCTGCAAACCGACAACGACGCCCGCCGCGTGGCCGCCACCGGGGCCAAGGCCGTGCAGATCAACACCGACGGCGGCTGTCACCTGGACAGCAACATGATCCTCGAAGCGCTGTCCAACTTCGACCTCGCGGACATCGACATCCTGTTCATCGAGAACGTGGGCAACCTGGTCTGCCCGGTGGAATTCGACTGCGGCGAAGACCACAAGGTGGCCCTGCTCAGCGTGACCGAGGGCGACGACAAGCCCGAAAAATACCCGCTGCTGTTCAATCTTTCCACCGTCATGCTGCTGAACAAGGTGGACCTTTTGCCCTACGTCGACTTTGACGTGGAGCGGGCCAAGCGCTTTGCCACACACCTGAACAAGGGGCTGACCATCTTCCCCATGTCCTGCCGCAGCGGCGAAGGGCTGGAAGGCTGGTACGACTGGCTGCGCACGGCGCGGACCGCCAAGCGCGGGTAGCGGCAGGCGGAACATCATCGCCACGGGCTTGCGGCATGGCAGGCGCGTGGTTACAGTAGCATACGTCGGGCAAGCATCCTCGTACCGACGCCGAATTCACCCCCCGGCCCGTCCGGCGCCCTGTGTGTGCCCGGACGGTTCCGGGGGTATGCCATTGCCGGAGGCAACACCCCATGAGCGATTCTTCTTCCTGTCAGGGCTGCCCCAGCGCGGCCGGTTGCGGCTCCGCCGGAAATCCCGAAGGCTGCCCCTCTTCTCCCTCTCCTGCTGCAAGCTCCGGCTGCGGCGGCGGGTGCGGTGGCCCCACGCCCGAACAGCAGGCCGAAGAGGCCCGCCTGCAAGCCACCCTGTCGCACATCCGCAACACCATCGTGGTCATGTCCGGCAAGGGGGGCGTGGGCAAAAGCTCCACCGCCGCCAACATTGCCGCCGGTCTTGCCCTTGCGGGCAAGCGCGTGGGCCTGTTGGACGTGGACGTGCACGGCCCGTCCATCCCCCGCCTGCTCAAGCTGGACGCCGCTCAGGCCGACGTTGACGGCGACACCATCCAGCCCGTGCTGTGGCGCGAGGGCGTCTCGCTTTCGGTCATGTCGCTGGGCTTCTTTCTGCCCGATGGCCGCCAGGCGGTGATCTGGCGCGGCCCCGTGAAGATGGGCTTCATCAAGCAACTGCTGTCCGACGTGGCCTGGGGCGAACTGGACTTTCTGGTGGTGGACTGCCCCCCCGGCACCGGCGACGAACCGCTGTCCGTGCTCCAGTTGCTGGGCGACGCCGCCCGTGCGCTCATCGTCACCACGCCGCAGGCCGTGGCCGTGGACGACGTGCGCCGTTCGCTGGGCTTCTGCGAAGACCTGAACGTGCCGGTGCTGGGCGTCATCGAAAACATGAGCGGCATCGTCTGTTCCAAGTGCGGCAACGTGGAATCGCTGTTCGGACAGGGCGGCGGCGAACGCCTGGCCAAGGAAATGAACGTGCCCTTCCTGGGCGCTGTGCCGCTGGACCCGGAAATCGTCCGCGCTGGGGATGAAGGCAACATCTACATCGCCTCGCACCCCGACCGCCCCGCCGCCACCGTGCTGCGCACCATCGTGGATGCGCTGGTGGAAGCGGACGCGCCGCAGGGGTAATTGCAAAAGCAACCGGGGGAAGGAACCTTTTGAAAAAGGTTCCTTCCCCCGCCCCCCCAACCTCCCAAACTTTTCATTTGGTCCTTTGTACCCCTGTTGCAATCACACAGCAGGGGCTACTTGACCCCCGTGAAAACAACCTAGGGAAAAGTTTTGAGAGAGGGATGGGGGCTCGGGGGAAGGGAGAGAACTTTTTCAAAAGTTCTCTCCCTTCCCCCGATATTCTTTCCTCCCCTCTCTACATCCCGGCCTCGGGCAGCCACAAATAATGGAACCCGGCACGCGAGGCAGCGTCCATGCCGGGCAGGCCCAGATCGATGAGCGCCATGCGACCGGACCCGGCGGGGGTGGCGGCAGTGGCGTATTCGGTGGCGCCGGGCAGGGGATCGCGGCGATAGGTGACCACGCGCAGGTCGCTGGTGCCGGTCAGGCTGGCGGTTTCGGCCAGGGCGTCCTCGAAGTAGCCGATGCGGTCCACCAGCCCGGCGGCCAGGGCCTGACGGGCGGTGAGGATGCGCGCGTCGGCGAATGCGGCTTCATGCCCGTGGCTGGCGGGCCTGCGTTCGCGTACCAGCCCCTGAAAACGACCGTTCATGTCGGCGATCATGGACTGGAACAGGGCGCGTTCCTCGTCGGTACCCTCGCGGAAGGGCGACCCCATGTCCTTGTGGTCGCCGGACTTGGTGACCACGGCGCGCACGCCGATCTTGTCCATGAGCCCGGCCACCTCGGGCCGCAGGAAGATGACTCCGATACTGCCGGTGACCGTGGAAGGATGCGCCACGATGCGGTCGGCGGCGAGGGCGGTGTAGTATCCCCCCGAGGCAGCGGTATCCATCATCAGGGCGACGACCTTCTGGCCGGTGCGTTCGCGGTGGCGCATCAGTTCGTGGTACAGCACGTCGCTGGCGGTAACGCCGCCGCCGGGGCTGTCGATGGCCACGATGACGGCCTTCACGTCCGGGTCCTCGGCGGCAAGACGCAACTGCGCCACCACCTCCTGCACCATGCCGGGCCGTTCGCGGAACAGGCCGGACTTGGGCCGGTTGTCGATGACGCCGTTGACGTTGATGAGCACGGCCTTGCTGCGGCCTTCTCCAAACACGGTTTCCTCGCCGAAGGGATCCGGCCCGCCGAAGAACGACGAACGCGCGCCGCACCCGGCAAGCAGGGCCGAACATGCCACCAACAGTACCAAAACGGACAGGAAGCGCGCGACAGGGCGCGGAGAATGCGATGTGGTCATGAAAACCTCCGTTGCGCTGGTACCTACCACATCCGGCTGGCCGTGGACAATGCGCGGTCGATGGCGCACATGTAACAGCGTGTAATCAGCAGGGGCCGCTGCCGACACCCGCGGGCCTTGACACCACCCCGCCCGGCACGGAGAATCCCCCCACCTGAACCACCCCGCATACCGTCGGGGACGGCGGTGCGCCCTCCTTCCGGACGCGCCCTGCCCGCCCCGCCCACATATCCCGGAGACGCCCCATGGCCGATACCCCTGACGACGATTTCGACAGCGCCAACCCGTTCCGCTCGCTGAACAAGCGCGCTTTTCGCGATGCCCGTGCGCCCAAGCCCGCCGCCAAACCAGCCCCTTCCGCGCCCAAGGCCGGGACACGTCACGGCGGCGGCCAGAAGCAGCCGGACGTTTCCCTTTCCTCCGAGGACGCCGAGGCTTTCCTGTTCGCCATGGGCACCGTGCAGCGGCTGGATGCGCCGAAGAAGCCCGGCAAGGGCAAACCGCAGGCCCACGTGAACCCGAAGCCGGTTCCGATGTCCGTAACGCCGGAAATGCCCGCATCGCTCCCGGTGGCCGACGCTTCGCCGTCCCCCCGCCCCGCTGCCGTCCAGACCGCACAGGCCGCCCAGGGTGCCCAGACCGCCCAAGCCGCCAGAACAGGCGCGCCCGCATCCACGGTGCGTGCCGCCGAGCGCGACAAGCTTGCGCCGGGCACGGCGGCCCGGCTGGACGCGGACGCTGGCCGCAACGGCTTTGCATTGCAGGACCAGCCGGGGTTCCGGCGGCTGCTGGAACACGCGGAGGGCACGCCCACGCCGGAAAACAGCCCTGCCGCGTCTCCGTCTGCCTCTTCAGGCACAGCAGGCGCACCCACTCCCGGCAAGCCCAATGCCGTGCCCGTCACCGCTTCCGAACGCAAGGAAGCGGTCCGCCAGCGTTCGCGGCAGGCCGTGGCCGACCACGAACAGACCCCGCCCCCGGACGAGGACAACCTGTTCAGCAAGGCCATGTCCGGCGTACGCACGCTGGCGGGCAAGGGCCGCGAGGTGCCGCCGGAAACCGCCCCGCGCGAGGCCGCCGCGCCCGCCGTGGGCCATCCGTTGCAGGACTTCATGGACGGCGCGGTGGAATTCGCGCTGGAATTCACCGACGAATACCTGGAAGGCCACGTGGTGGGGCTGGACGCGCTGACCGTGGGCAAGCTGCGCGCCGGGCAGTACAGCCCGGAAGGGCACCTGGACCTGCACGGCATGAACGCGCTGCAAGCCTACGAAGCCATGATCGGCTTCATGCGCGCGGCCTACCACAAGGGCATGCGCACCGTGCTGGTCATACCGGGCCGGGGCAGAAACTCGCCCGACGGCATGGGCGTGCTGCGCGAGAAGGTGCAGTCCTGGCTGACGCACGACCCGTTCAAGCGTGTGGTGCTGGCCTTCTGTACGGCCCAGCCCAGTCACGGCGGTGCGGGCGCGCTGTACGTGCTGCTGCGCAAGTACAAGAAGTCGCGCGGCAAGATCCAGTGGGACCGCACGCCCACGGATGCCGACCTGTTCCTGTAGGGACTGTTTCCCAATAGTCCTTTCGCCCGTTGGCTATGTCAAACTTCACCTGCCACTTCGGTCAAATACGATAAGAGTACGCGGTGCGGTCCTCATCCGTAATGCTCGAAGACTCGCATAACGGCTGAGGCGCGTTGCGGTCGCCATCCGTAATGCTCGAAGATTCGCATAACGGCTGCCGCACTCCCTCATGGCAGGCTCGTTTTCCTTGCCAACGAACGAAAATCCTAATTGGGAAACAGCTCCTCGTGTGGTACTCTGGGCAACCACTCCTGCGGCCCGCATCCCCTTTTCCACATTCGGGGCCGCATCCGGTCACATCCGCTTGCCTGCGTCGCCCCGTATTGTTAGTACATTCGTAATAACGGAGGTACACATGCAAGCCGTCAAGGTACGCAAGGTGGGAAATTCACTGGGCATGGTCCTGCCGAAGGAAGCCGTGGCCCGCTTGAACGTCCGCGAAGGGGACACCATCTACCTCACCGAGGCCCCGGACGGCGGGTTTCGTCTGACACCGGTCAACGAAGAATTCGCCGAACAGATCGGCCTTGCCGACGACATCATGCGCGAAGACCGGAACATCCTGCGCGAACTGGCCAAACGATGATCCGGTGGATACCCGCCGACGTGGTGCTGGCCATCCACGACCGGCAGATCGATGAACACGGGGGCGCAACGGGTGTGCGCGATACGGGGCTTCTGGAAAGCGCCTTGTCGCGCCCGAAGCAACTGGCCAACTATGACGCGCCGGACATCTTCGGTCTTGCCGCTGCCTATGCCTTTGGCATCGCGCGCAACCACCCCTTCGTGGATGGCAACAAGCGCACCGCCTACGTCATCGCCATGCTGTTCCTGCGCCTGCACGGCAAGGCCTGCCACGCCCCGCCGCGCGACAGGATTCTGGTCTTCGAACGGCTGGGCCGGGGCGATGTGCCGCAAGAGGCACTGGCCGCCTGGCTGCGCCGCTGGAGCGTGCCTGACGGCAACGGCGACGAATGAACCGCGCCTGTACTGTCCGCTCCGTTCGGGTTGGCCCTTGCCGCTTGTCTCCCCAAGGTGCGGGCCCCCCACGCTCTGGCACTCCGCCGCCACGCCATTCTCCAAACGCAGAAATCCCCCGCCGCGTTGCCGCGACGGGGGATTGTGCGTTCCATGGCCCTTCCACGCCACAAGGCCGGGGAAGGCCGAGGAGTCTCGGCAAGTGCAAGGCCGGATGCCCCGCTACTTCTCCATTTCCAGCCCGCGCGTGTAGGCCGCCAGTACCGCATCCATGATGCGGCCCCGCACGGCCTCACGGTCCAACTGGTTCATGGCGGCAATGGTATTGCCCGCAGGCGAGCAGACCTGTTCGCGCAGCACCGAAAGGTGCGTGCCGGACTGCTCTGCCAGCGTCACCGAGCCGGAGAACAGGCCCTTGACCAGTTCCGTGGCGTCCTGCCGGGTGAACCCCAACGTTACGGCCGCCTCGGTCACTGCCTCCATGAAGTAGAAGACATAGGCAGGGCCGCAGCCCACCACCGCCGTAAAGGCGGTGAACTTGGCTTCCGGCAGCACGATGGCGGTGCCTATGGATTCGAACAGTCCGCGCACCAGATCACGCCGGGGCGCATCCAGTGCCGGGTCTTCGAAGCACAGCGCATACACGCCCTTGCCCACCATGGCGGGGGTGTTGGGCATGACGCGTACAACAGCACATTCGGGACCGCCCGCGTCCGCAATGGCGGCCTTCATGGCCGCGATGGACACGCCGGAGGCGATGGACACCACCACCTTGCCCGGCGTGAGCGACGGCGCGATGGCGCGCAGCACGTCGGGCACCAGATACGGCTTCACCCCCAGCAGCACCACGTCGGCCTGTGCGGCCAGCGCGGCGGCGTCGGGCATGGCGCGCACGCCAGCGTCCGCCAGCGCAAGCACCTTGGCGGGCGTGGGATTGTACCCCAGCAGGGAAAGCCCCACGCGGCCCGAAAGACCGCGCAGGATGGCGGCCCCCATGTTGCCGCAGCCGATGCAGCCGAGAACGGCGCCTCCAGTGCCCATTGCGCTACCCCACCATCTCCAGAGCGTTGAAGAAGTACGCGATTTCATACGCAGCCGTTTCGGGCGCGTCGGAACCGTGCACGGAATTGGCCTCGATGCTGACGGCATAGGTCTTGCGGATGGTGCCTTCGCCCGCATTGGCCGGGTTGGTGGCGCCCATCAGGTCGCGGTAGCGCTGGATGGCGTTGTCGCCTTCCAGCACGGAGCAGACCACCGGGCCGGAGCACATGTAGGTGACCAGGCTGTCGAAGAAGGGACGCTCGCGGTGCACGGCGTAGAAGCCTTCTGCCTGGCTGCGGGTGAGGTGGATCATCTTCATGGCGACGACCTTCAGCCCGCTGTCCTGAATCATCTTCAGGATGGCGCCGGACAGGTTGCGTTCCACGGCGTCGGGCTTGATGATCGAAAAGGTGCGCTCGGCCATTCATTTCCTCCGGATACTGCAAGGGTTGCGGTTGCGGCGCGGGCGGCAACGGAACAGTTCACCCGCGCCCGTACAGGGGACATGCCATCAGGTGCGCACAGTGGATCGAAACCGCCTCACTCACTTGCGGTTTCAGTCTATGTGTACGCACCCGCCACGCAGCGGAGATTTCGTTCTCCGGCAAGGAGGACGAGCCGCGCGTGCGGTACCTTCAAGCGAGATTTCCGTTCGTTGGCGAGGAAAGCGAGCCTGCCATGAGGGAGTATACTCTTATCGTATTCGACCGACATGGCAGGCGAAGCTTGACGACGCCAACGGGCGGAAGGCTCGCTTGAAGTCAGTGGGAAAGCTGCCGGACGGTCACAATGGTAACCGTGCGATCCCGCGTCCGCGCCCACTCCTTAAGCGCGGCCACGGTTTCCGGCAGGGGGTGGCCGATGGCGATGGCCTGCCCCTCGGCCTGCGCGATGCGGGCCGCCTTGTCCAACTGGAACATGATGTTGCGCTTGTCGGCGATGACGTCGAGGAACACGTTCCGCTTGTAGGCGGGCAGTCCCGCGCGCTTCGCCTCGAAGTACAGTTTCGATGCAGGATGCGTCATGCTGTCGAGCACGAACATGCCGGTGCCGTCAAGGGTCTCGCACACGGTGCGCATGGCCGCCGCGTTCTGGGTGGCCCGCGAGCCCATGTGGTTGTTCAGCCCCACGGCGTAGGGCACGCGGCGCACGGCGTCGCGCACCAGCGCGGCCATTTCCTCCGGCTGCTGACCGGACAGGATGGCGCCGGGGCCGGGCTTTACCTGCGGGTAGCGCACCGGCTCCATGGGCAGGTGGATCATCACCTCGCGCCCGGCCTTGTGGGCAAGCGCCGCCGCCTCACGGGCGTGCGAACTGCGCGGCCAGACGGAGAAGGTCACCGGGTAGTCCAGGGCGGCCAGGTCGCGCGCGGCGGACATGCTTTCGCCGATGTCGTCGATGACGATGGCAAGGCGTGCCCCGCCCGGCTTCACCGCCAACGGGGGCGGCGCGCCCTCGTAGAGCAGCAGTGAAATCTCATGGGTGGGCAGGCCGTCCACGGTGACGATGAGCAGGTCGTCGGCCCGCTGCTCGACGCTGGCGGTGTCGGACCACGCGGCCAGCGTTTCCCTCAGGGTCTGCACGAAGCGGTCGGGCGCGCCGTCCAGGCGCATTTCCATGCGCTGGAAATGGAAGGTCTGCCCCTTGGCCTGGCGATTCTCTATGGAGGCCAGGCGCAGCCGGTCGCGTCCGAGGCCCAGGCGGGTCACGGTCTGGACCAGCGCGTAGTCCACCTGCTTCACGCCAGCTTCCACGGGGGCGTCCAGGGTTTCCTCGTAGGGCAGGTTGCCGGGGGTCACCGGCTGGCGGACTTCGCCGTCCGCTTCACGAGTGCCGTTGGGAGCGGGCTTGCCGTTGGCCGCGCGTTCGGGCTGGACAGGCGGCGGCGCATCGGGCTCGGTCCCCCCCGCCGCGTCCCCTTTTGCCGCATCGGTTGCAATCTCGCCCTTGGGCGCATCGCCCACCGGAGTTTGGGGCAGCTGCGGAAACTGGGGAAGCTGGGGCAGCTCGGACTGCTCGTCGCGCTTCGCATCGCCCTTCTGCGGCTTCTGTTGCGCCTGCGGGGACTGTGGCGTTCGGGGCGTTTGGGGCTGCGGGGGCTTCCTGTCGCTCCGCTCGGCCACGGCGGGCTTGCGCGCGCCACTGTCCATGAACTGCTTCACGGGCGAGCCGAACACGAACAGCAGCATCACCAGCAGCGTGGCGGCCACGCAAATGGCCAGCACGGCCCGAGCCACCAGCGGCGTCAGGGTGGGCTTGCCACGCTTGCCGCCGGAACGCCGTGTTCCGGAGGATTTCGACGGCTTTGCCGATTTGCCAGCCTTGTCGGATTTGCCCGTCTGGGCGGGCTTGCGTCCCGCGCCCCCCTTGGCGTCATCCTTGCGGGGGGTCTTCTTCCCAGGGTTCTTCTCCCCTGCCATGCACTCTCCTGCTCCATGCCTGGGACATGTCGTGCGGTCCGGAGCAAGTGTCCGGGCGGCGGTACGGATACAACCGTACGGGGGTGACATGACCGGCAGTTCCCGGCATGTCCCGACATGTCCCGACATGACAGGGGCGCGGTTTCCCGCGCCCCTGGTTTTCATCGTGTAGCGTTACAACAGCATCGGCAGCCCGCCGCCTGCGCGGCGGTTCGCCTACTGGATGTCCTTGAGGCGGGGCAGGCGCTTGACGAACTGCAGCGCCATGCGCAGTTGGTTGTCCTTTTCCAGGGCCTGCTTCACGTCGTCGCTGCGGGCGGCGGGGCGGGCGTCCTTGCCGGACGAACCATTCTCGAGATGCCGGTTGAGATCCTTTTCGCGCACCATGTTCAGGCGGTGGGCCTTTTCTTCTTCACGCGGCAGTTCGAAGGGCACCTCGAAGTCGGGTTCGATGCCCTCGGCCTGGATGGAGCGACCGTTGGGCGTGTAGTACAGGGCCACGGTCAGCTTAAGGCCCGCGCCGTCGGACAGCGGGATGACGTTCTGCACGGACCCCTTGCCGAAGGTGCGTTCACCCAGGATGAGCGCGCGGTTGTGGTCGCGCAGGGCGCCGGCCACGATTTCCGAGGCCGAGGCGGAACCCGCGTTGACCAGCACCACCATGGGTACGGTCACGTCGCCGGGCTGGGCCTTGGCGCGGTATTCGCGGCTGGCATCTTCCATACGGCCGCGGATGGACACGATGACCCCGTCCTTCAGGAAGGTGTCGGACACACTCACCGCCTGGTCCAGCAACCCGCCGGGGTTGTTGCGCAGGTCGAGGATGATGCCCTTCATGCCCTTCTTGCCCGCGTCCTTCAGCGCATCCACCAGTTCGCCGGTGGTACGTTCGCTGAAGCGGGTCAGACGCACCCAGTAGTAGCCGTCTTCGAGCATCTTGGACTTGACGCTGATGAGCGGGATGGCGTCGCGCACCAGGTGCACCACTTCGGGCGCCTTGGCGTCGCGGTGCAGGATGGACAGTTCCACCTCGGTGCCCTTGGCGCCACGGATGCGGCTGACCGCTTCCTGGGTGGTCATGTCCTGCGTGGGCACGCCGTCCACGGCAAGAATGATGTCGCCGCTCTTCAGGCCCGCCTTGTGGGCGGGAGTGTCCTCGATGGGGGCCACCACGATGAGCTGACCGTTCTCGCTGGAAATTTCGATGCCGATGCCGAAGAATTCACCGGAGGTGCTTTCCTGCATCTCCTTGAATTCCTCCACCGACAGGAACGTCGAATGCGGATCCAGTCCTTGCAGCATGCCCTTGACGGCACCGTTGATCAGGTCCTTGCGGGGCACGTCGCGCACGTAATAGCGCTCCACCAGGTCGAGCACCTGGCTGAAGCGCTTCAGCGAATCGTATTTGCCTTCCTCGCTCGCCGCACCGACGGTGTCGGGCACCAGCGCCGCCCCGCCGGAAATGGCGAGCACGCCGAGAATGAGCAGCGTGGCCGTCCACAGCGTCACACGCATAATGAAACCTCCGAAAGCCTGAAAAGAGGCTAATTTGCTGAAAGAAGCCACGCATCAGGGTTAATGGCTTTTTGGTGAAAACGCAATTCGAAATAGACTCCGGGGCCATTGGCGTCCGGATAGAACCCGGCAGTACCCACCTGCTGGCCGCCGCCCACCTCCTGCCCCAGCCGCAACGGGCTGTCGGCCAGGAAGGCATACAGCGTATAATAGGCCTGTCCGTGCATCAGAATGACGACGCGGCCGAACCCGCGCATGGTGTCGTTGTGCACCACGCGGCCATAGGCCACCGCACGCACCGGCTCGCCCTGCCCCACCGAAATGCCCAGCCCGCGCACGGGGGGCTTGGCCTCGGGCGCATAGCGGCGCACCACACGTCCCTTGACCGGCCACGGCAGCCGACCTTTCTGCTTCTCTATGTCGCCGCGCGACAGGGCCTGCTCCAGCCGGGCATTGAGGGTCTGGATCATCTCGAAAAGATCGGCCAGTTCCGCCTCGGCGTCTTCGCGCTGCTGGCGCACGGACGACAACGACTGACGGAAGCGCTGCTTGTCGGCCAGCAGCTTCGAACGGTCCGCCCCCAGCGCCTCCACTTGCTTGCGCACCTGCTCGGACAAGGCCTCACGCCGGGTCAGGGCATCCGCCATGGCGGTTTCCTGACCGTGCAGTTCCTGCTGGCGCTCGCCGATGACCTTGTAGATTTCCTGCGTCCAGGCGTAATCACGCTCGGCCATGCGCCAATCTGTCAGGTCGCGCGCGCCCACCCCCTTCTGCCGCATGTACAACGGCCAGAGCAGTTGCAGCAGCCCGGAAAGCGAGGCTTCCGTGCGGGAACGCTCGGCGGCCAGCCGCTCGTAAGCGGCACGCACGTCGGTGGCGGCGGCCTCCAGTTGGACCAGTTCCTGTTCCTGGCGGGCCACCTTGGCTTCCAGCGCGGTGATGCGGTCTTCGGCCATGGCAAGATCGGTATTCAGGGCGCGCTCCTGCACCGAAAGCTTGGTGATGCTCTCCTGCCGGGCGCGCAGGCGGCTCTGCTGGGCCTGCAACGCCTTGCGGATGTCTTCTTCCGTGGTCAGTTGCCCCACGGGTGCGGCCTTGCCGCGCGCTTCCTGGCGCTGCCGCCCCCCCTTGCCGCCATCCGCATCATCCGCCCTGTCCGTCCTGTCCGTCCTGTCTGGAGCGGGCCTGACCGGACCCGCCTTGCCGATGGAGCCGGACGTGGCCGCCAGCAACGGCTCTGGCCGCACCGCCAGCCACCCGGCCAAGGCAAGCGCAAGGCACAACAGACAGCACGCCGCCGCGCCCAGACGTCCGGCAGCCCGTCCGTCAGTCAATCCGGCAATCAATCCGGCAGGCTGTCCGTCAGCCCTTTCGGCAATCCGTCCGGCACCGGCGGCAGCCGCCCGCAGCAGTGAAAACGCAAGCCGGAACGGGCGCATGGCTCAGGCCACTCCGCCGTCGAGGAAGGGGCACAGGGGGCAGTCGGCGCAACGCGGCGCGCGGGCGCGGCACCAGTCCTTGGCCACCCGCACGATGAGGGCGTGGTATTCGTTGTACAGGGGCACGTCCGGGTCCAGCACGTCCATGAACACGTCGCGCAGGTCGTGGTAGGGGATGTCGTCCGGCACCATGGCGTGCCGGTGCAGGATGCGACGGGTGTAGGCGTCCACCACGAAGGTGGGCAGCCCCACGGCGTACAGCAGGACGGAATCCGCCGTTTCCGGCCCGATGCCCGACACCTTGAGCAGGCGGGGACGCAATTCGTCCAGTTCCTGCCCGGCCAGCACGCCGAAGTCGAAGCCGCAGGCATCGTCCAGAAAGCGCAGCAGGTTGCGCAGCCGCACCGCCTTCAGCCGAAAGAACCCCGCCGGACGGATCAGTTCCGACAGTTCCGCCTCGGGCAGGGACAGCAGCGTCTGGCCGCTGGCCAGCGCGCCCGCATCCCGCAGGCGGTAGATGGCCTTTTCCACGTTGGTCCACGCGGTGTTCTGCGTCAGCACCGCGCCCACGCAGATATCCAGCGGCGTCTCGCCCGGCCACCAGCCGCTGGGGCCCAGCCGGGCGTGCATGGCCGCGTACATCTCGCGCAACAGGCGTTCCCGTTTCCCTCGCATAGGCCGACACCCTAGCCTCATCGCGCATGCCCCGCAACCGATGGCGCATCTCTGTTCCGAGGGCTGTATATGAACGTTTTTTGTATGCCTCTGGCAGTAGGTCGTGTCTTTTTTACGCCTCCGGCGGGCAGGGGGCATAGCCCCCTGCACCCCTTTCAGGGAAGACACAACTTTGTCCAACAAAAACGCCACGGCACTCGCTGAGCAACGCGGCGTTGAAACTCTCCGGCTCTCCCACCCAATTAAAAAGTTTGGGGGGATGGGGGTTCGGGGGAAGGAGACCCTTTCCAAAGGGTCCCTTCCCCCGAAAAAACTTCATTTCTCCGAGTTGCTTTCTCTTCGCTTCCCTACTCCCAGATCAAGGCGGCCCATTCGCCTTCCACGCGGCGGCGTGCGGGGGGCATGCCGAGGCTGGTGTAGACGGCTTCCACGCCGTCGGCCTGCACGGCGAGCAGACCGGAGAGCACGAGGCACCCGCCGGGGGCCAGCAGGCCGAGGATATCCGGGGCAAGGTCTTTCAGGGGCTGGGCGAGGATATTGGCGAGCAGCACGTCATAGCGTTCGCCCTGTGCAGCATCGGTGCTGCCGAGGCGCACGTCGATGGCGGGAGCCACGGCGTTGATGACGCGGTTTTCCTCGGCGTTTTCCACGGCCAGCATGTCGATGTCGGTGGCCACGCCGGTCATGCCCAGCTTGGCGCAGCCGATGGCAAGGATGCCGGAGCCGGTGCCGAGGTCGAGAAAGCGCAGACCGGACCGCAGTCGACCGGACGCGGCAAGCTCGGAGACGGCGCCGAGACACAGGGCGGTGGTGGGATGATGCCCGGTGCCGAAGGCGGTCTTGGGCTCGATGACGATGGGGGTGCGGCCTTCAAGGTCAACGGTGTCGATCATCCACGGGGCGATGACCATGAAGTGCGTGCCGCAGGGCACGGGCGTGAAGAAATCGCGCCAGGCCAGGGTCCAGTCGGTATCGGGCACGGAATCGCGGGTCACCTCGGCGCGCGGCAGTTCGGCGCGCAGGGTGGCCAGAAGCTGCTCGCAGAAGGCGGGGTTGTCGGTGTGCACGCGCAGGCGCACGGAACCGTCGGGCAGGCTTTCCTCTTCCCAGCCGAAAGGCACGGCAAGGGCCAGGACGGCGTCGACGGTTTCAAGGTCTTCGGGACAATCGGCGGCAATGACGATGCTGATGCGGATAAGGTCGGACACGTGGTTACCTTGCCTGGTATCGGGCCATCTGCCGTTCCATGCGCCGGCTTGCGGCGGTCAGGGTCCAGCAGACGATGAAGTACAGCACGGCGATGGTGAAGAAGAGTTCGGCCGGAGCGGTCAGCTCGCGGTTGTTGATCTGGGTGGCCGTGCGGGTAAGTTCGGAAACGCCGATGATGTAGGCGAGCGAGGTGTCCTTGGTCAAGCTGACGAACTGGTTCACGAACGAGGGAATCATGTTGCGCAGGGCCTGCGGCAGGATGACGTAGATCATGGCCTGGGTCTTGGAAAGCCCGGTGCCGCGCGCGGCCTCCATCTGCCCGTGCGGCAGGGCCAGCACCCCGGCGCGCACGATTTCGGCGATGTAGGCGCCGGTGAACACGATGAAGGCCACAAGGGCGCTCTCCGCCTCGGGCAGGGTGTGGCCGAGCGCGATGGGCGCAAGGAAGTAGAACCAGAAGATCAGCATCAGCAGCGGGATGCCGCGGATGACTTCCACGTAGATGATGGCGGGCAGGCGCAGCCACCAGCGGTCCGACAGACGCAGCAGGCCGAAGCCCAGGCCCAGCCAGAACGCCCCGAAGATGCCGCCGATGGCCAGCACCACGCTCATGGCAAGACCGCCCAGCGGCCCCTGCGGCCACGAGCCCACGAGCAGGTAATCGAAATTTCTCCAGACGACGTCCCACTGCACGCCGGTTGCTCCTTGCGACTGATTCTGAAACCGTGGCGGCGCGCGGCCCGGCGGTGTCCGGGGTCACGCGGCGCCGCCGCGCGAAAAGGCCGGGCCGCCGGGGCGGCGCGGGGGGCGTCAGTACTTGATGGTCCGCAGAAAGTACTTGTTGTACTGGGTGATGCTGAACGACACCGCAAGCGAGATGACGAGGTAGATCAGCGTGCTGACCGTGAATGCCTCGAACCCGTGGAAGGTGTACGATTCTATCTGGCGGGCCATGTAGGTAAGTTCCATGACCCCGATGGTCATGCACAGCGACGAGTTCTTGAACAGGTTGAGCGCCTGCGAGATCAGCGGCGGCACGATGATGCGGAAGGCCTGCGGCAGGACCACGTAGCGCATGGCCTGCAGGAAGGTAAGGCCGCAGGCGCGCGAGGCTTCGAGCTGCGTGCGCGGAATGGAGAAGATGCCGGAGCGGATTTCTTCGGCGATGAACGCGGCGGTGTACACCGCAAGGGCGATGACCCCGGCCGCGAATTCGAAATTCTGCTTGTACAGCCACTGGTTGACGGCGGCGGGCAACACCGCGTCGGAGCCGAAGTACCAGAAGAATATCTGGACCAGCAGCGGCGTGTTGCGGAAGAATTCGGTAAAGGCCGCGCTGAACCACACCAGCGGGCGCACGGCGGAAAGGCGCATCACCGCGATGAGCGTGCCTATCGCCATGGCGAGCACCAGCGAAAGGGCGGAAATCTGGCAGGTGACCACGACGCCGTCGATGATCCACTGCAGGTATTCGCCAGAGAGAACGAGTTTCCAGTCGAAGTTGTACTGCAAGGCGTTATCCGCGTGAAAACGGGGGGCGCGGCGATGGCGCCGCGTCCCCCGTCGGGTTGGTGCGTGCTAGTAGGGCCAGGTTTCCATCTTCCAGGTGAGCGGCAGGTAGTACTTGGTGTCCTTGCCGAACCACTTGTCGTAAATCTTCACGTATTCGCCGGTGTTCCACAGGTCCACCAGGGTGCGGTTGACCAGGTCGCGGAACTTGGAGTCGTTTTCGGCAAGGCCCAGGCCGTAGGGTTCGGGCGAGATGTAGTCGCCCACGATTTCCCACTTTTCCGGCTCGGGGTCGGAGTTGCGCAGGCCGAGCAGGATGGTGGAGTCGGTGGTGACGGCTTCGGCCTTGCCCTGCTTGAGGGCCAGGAACGCCTGCGGGTACTCGTCGAAGGAGACCACGGTGGCGGCGGGCTGGGCGACGCGGATGTTCTTTTCAGAGGTGGAACCCTTGGCGGTGGCCACCTTCTTGCCCTTGAGGTCCGCCGCGCTCTTCACGCCGCCGCCCTTCTTCACCAGCAGCTTCTGGCCGTCCATGAAGTAGGTGATGGAGAAGTCGATGACGTCGTCACGCTCGAACTTGTGGGTCATGGTGGCGGCCAGCAGGTCCACGGAACCCTGGGTCAGCATGGGGATGCGGGTGGCGCTGGTGACGGTCTTCAGTTCCAGCTTCACGCCCAGGTTGTCGGCAACGGCCTTGCAGATGTCCACGTCGAAGCCGACGATCTGCTTGCTCTGTTCGTCGATGAACCCGAAGGGCACGGTGGAGTCCTTGACGCCGCAGATGAGCGCGCCGCGGGCCTTGATGTCCTCGATCTTGCCCGCGTGGGCGATGGTGCCGGAAAGCACCACGCACAGGGCCACGGCCAGTAGCACAAGACGCTTCATGAGAGTTCTCCCTGCTGATGCGGTTCGGGGGGCGCAGGCCCCCGGGATGGGCGTTCGTCCGTCGTCCGAACCCGGCCTGCCGCTTGCGGCGGCCGGGGGTGTCGCGTGTCGTGCCCGAGGCGCGTGTGCGCCGCCCGGCTGAGAGACTGCCGACTGCGTGCGTCGGCAGGAGATTCTACAGAATTTCCCGCAAAAAGGCCTGAGTACGCTCGTGCCGGGGGTTGGAAAAGAAGACGTCCGGCGGAGCCTCTTCGATCACCTTGCCCCCGTCCATGAAGATGACCCTGTCCGCCACTTCTCGCGCGAAGCCCATTTCGTGGGTCACGCAGAGCATGGTCATGCCTGCGCGTGCCAGGTCCTTCATGGCGTTGAGCACTTCGTTGATCATTTCGGGGTCGAGCGCGCTGGTGGGCTCGTCGAACAGCATGACCTTGGGCTGCATGGCCAGGGCGCGGGCAATGGCCACGCGCTGCTGCTGGCCGCCGGAAAGCTCCACGGGGTACTTGCGGGCCTGGTCGTGGATGCCCACGCGCTCCAGCAGTTCCATGGCGATGGATTCCGCCTTGGCCTTGGGCATCTTGCGCACCTTGGTGGGCGCAAGGGTCACGTTGTGCAGCACGGAAAGATGCGGGTACAGGTTGAACTGCTGGAAGACGATGCCCACCTCGGTGCGCAGTTCGTTCACGTCCACGCTCTTGTCGTGGATGCTCTTGCCTTCGAGCAGGATATGCCCCTTCTGGATGGGTTCCAGGCGGTTCAGGCACCGGATGAAGGAACTCTTGCCGGAGCCGGAGGGGCCACAGATGACCAGCACCTCGCCCTTCTCCACCTTCTGGGTGATGCCCTTGAGCACGTGGAATTCGCCATACCACTTGTGCACGTCGTGGAATTCGATCATCGCCATGCGCGGCCGTCCGTATCCCGTACCGGCAGGGGCGCGGGCCGCCGCCGTCTTTTTACCATATTGTCAGAAAGGCGCCCTGCATTGCAGGGCACTGTACCGGCACGGGCGCGATCCCGAAAGACATCGCAGCCCCCTTGCACGGCGCGCCCCTGTACGGGCCGGAAATCCCCACCCGCCACAACGGGCCGCTGCACCGCGAAAGCCGTACTGCCGATGCGGGGAAGCCCACGCATCGGTCTCAGGAAGTGCCACACGTTTCTACAGGCGTGTTGCGGTGTTGTAGCGGACGGTTTGAATCGCTGTCAAGCGAAATCATTAACAAAAACGTAAATAGCCTGTACCTGCGGGGGATTGCGGACACAACGCGGCTTCCTGTGGCCCCGGTCGTTCCGTAGCGTCCGCACGCCCGCCCCACCCATGCCCCACCTGCCCCGGCAGCCACCTGGCCTTGCGGCAGCATGAAAACGCAAAACGGCGCCCACCCCGTACGGGCGGACGCCGTGCATCAACCGGTCAGGGCCTGCCTGGCCGCGCCATGCGGCACGGTCATCAGGCGTAGATGTCCACCAGGGCGCCCGCGCCGGAATAGGCCGCCCCCAGCACCGACTTCTGGAAATCGTAATCGGCGCTCATGGAGCCGGACCAGCCCGTGGAGCCGGTGCCGCCCGTGCTCCCCAGCCCCGGTGCGTTCATGTAGTCCAGGGTCTTGCCTACCACCGCAGCCCCAAAGGTCTGGCTGTCCCATATGTCGGAACTGCCAGAACTCGCTGACGATATCCCGAGGTCGCTCATGCCCCTCACCTCCTGCGCGCGGGCCGGGCATCCGTGCCGTGCGGCGGGCGCGCCATGCGTGTACCGCGCGGCCACGTCCCGCCGCACGGTTTTCCCATGTTCATTGCATACAATATGTCCGACAACCGGGTCACGCCATTATTTTGCCGGGCTTGCACGCGCCATGCGAAACGCCCCGCCGGGCGGTCCTGAAGGCCAGCCGACGGGGCGTCGTACGTCATGTGCGGCGGGGCATCCGCCCCCTGAGCCGTGATCTTTGCGAAAACGCTCTACGCAGGCTTGCGCGCGGACAGGATATCCTCCAGCGCGTCGGCAAAGGCATCCAGGTCGGCGCGGGGAATGGTCAGCGCGGGCAACAGGCGCAACACGCAATCCTGGGTCAGGTTGCAGATGAAGCCCCTGTCGATGAGCGCCTGCCAGACATCCTTGCCGGGGAAGGCCAGCACCACGCCGATCATCAGGCCAAGGCCGCGCACGTGGTCGATGGTGCCGGGCAACTTTTCGCCCATGGCCCGGAAGCGAGCCATGATGCGCTCGCCTTCCGTGGCGGCACGCCCGGCCAGGTCGTCACGCAGCATGATTTCCACGGTCTTGGAGGCCACGGCGGAAACCAGCGCCCCCGCCCCGAAGGTGGTGGCATGGCTGCCTGCCACGAAGCCCCTGGCCACCTCGTCGGTGGTCATCATGGCGCCCATGGGCAGGCCGTTGGCCAGGGCCTTGGCGCAGCTGACGATGTCCGGTTCCAGCCCGTAGTTCTGGAAGGCCCAGAACCGCCCGGTGCGGCACATGCCCGCCTGGATTTCGTCGGTCATGAACAGCACGCCCTTCTCGCGGCACAGGGCCTGCACGGCGCGGGCGTAATCGGGGTCCAGAGGGCATACGCCGCCCTCGCCCTGCACGATTTCCACCAGCACACCGGCGGTCTGCGGGCCAATGGCGGCGCGCAGCGCCTCGATGTCGCCCGACGCCACCTGCCGGAACCCTTCCGGCATGGGGTGGAACCCGTCCTGAAACTTGGCCTGCCCGGTGGCGGCCACCGTGGCCAGGGTGCGCCCGTGAAAGGCCCCGGTCAGGGTGATGATTTCGTAGGCCTCGCGCTGCTGCACGCGCTGCATGTAGCGACGGGCCAGCTTGATGGCGGCCTCGTTGGCTTCCGCGCCGGAATTGCAGAAGAACGCCTTGGCGCAATGGCTGGTGGAGAGCAGCCTTTCGGCCAGGTCCAGCTGTTCTTCCTGATAGAACAGGTTGCTGACGTGCACCAGCTTGCGGGCCTGGGCGGCGGCCACCTCGGCCAGTTCCTCGTGGCAGTGGCCCAGCGAGGTCACGGCGATGCCGGACAGCAGGTCCACGTATTCACGCCCGTCAACGTCCCACAGGCGAGAACCCTGCCCCCGCGCAACGGAAATGGGGTACCGGCCGTAGGTGCGGCACAACAGGGATTCCTCGCGCGCTTTCAGCGCTTCGAACCGTTCGCTCATGGCGTGTCTCCGAAAATAGGGGGAAAGATGAATCGAATGCGGCGGCATGATGAGGGGATACCCACGTATCCGAGGCCAGTTACCGGTCTGCGGTTGATACTACAGCGTACCGGTGTGCCCGAACCCACCCGCGCCGCGCGCCGTCTCGCCAAGGGCATCCGCCTCTTCGACGATGGCGTGGAAATACGGCTGGAACACTAGCTGCGCAATGCGCTCGCCACGGCGAATTCGTCGTTCCTCGCCCGAGGTGTTCAGCAACGAGACCACGATCTCGCCGCGATAGTCGGGGTCGATGACGCCGACCCCCTGGCTGACGGTAAGCCCCATGCGCGTTCCAAGCCCGCTGCGCGAGTACACGAACCCTGCCGCGCCGGACGACAGCGGCTCCACGGCCACCCCCGCGGGGATGGCCAGCCGCGACCCGGCAGGCAGGACCGCCTCTTCCGCGTCCATGCAGGCGCGCAGGTCCATGCCCGCCGAAAACGGCGTGGCCGGTGCGAGGCCGCCGGGGCCATCGACACCCTTATCGGGGGCGTACAGCACCCGCGCGTCGCGCAGGTAGCGCACCCGCACGCGCAACGTCGGTGTACCCTCGATAACGCTGCTTGCACTTGTCACGAAAAAGCTCCTGTGAAAGAATACCATAACTCCACAGACCCATCCGGCCCGCCGACAAATGCGGGGGCCGCCGGACCGTCTGTTCCTATGCCACTCTCGCAGGCAAGTCAAAAGCACACCGCCGCACCGCCGGGAGGTACGCAGCATGCAGCCGCTCAAGGTCTTCAGCGTCATCCCCAAGCTGCCCGAAGGACTCGAAGGGCTGTGGGAACTGGCCTACAACCTCTGGTTCTCGTGGAACAGCGACATGGAGGCCATCTTTTCGCAGATGGACCAGCGCCTGTGGCAGGAAAGCTACCGCAACCCGGTATGGTTCCTGAACCACGTGCCGCAACGCACCCTTGAAGAACTGTCGCGCGATGCGTTCTTCAAGGAACGGCTGTCCGACGCCGTGGCGCAGTTGCGCCAGTACGTGGGCAAGCCCACGCCACACAGCTTCGAGGGCGTGGCCCCCGGCACTCCCGCCGTGGCCTACTTCAGCCTGGAATTCGGCCTGGCCCTGTGCCTGCCCATCTATTCCGGCGGCCTCGGCATCCTGGCGGGCGACCACCTGAAATCGGCCAGCGACCTCAACGTGCCGCTGGTGGGCATCGGCATCGCCTATCAACAGGGATATTTCCGCCAGTACATGACCCCCGACGGCTGGCAGCAGGAACGCTACCCCGTCTACGACTTCGAGCAGATGCCCATGCGACCGGCCCTGACGCCCGAAGGCCAGCCCGCCGTGGTGCGGCTGGACGTGGGCGACCGGCCCCTTACGGCGCGCATCTGGCAGGTGGCCGTGGGCCGGGTGACCCTGTACCTGCTGGACACCAACCTGCCGGAAAACCCGCCCGATTTCCGCCAGATCACCGAACGGCTTTACGGCGGCAACATCGAAATGCGCCTGTGGCAGGAAATCCTGCTGGGCATCGGCGGCATCAAGGCGCTGAAGGTGCTGGGCATCGACCCCAAGGTCATCCACATGAACGAGGGGCATTCCGCCTTTGCGGGGCTTGAGCGGGTGCGGCTGTACATGAAGGAGCACGGGCTGCCCTTCGAGGCCGCAACGGAGGTGGCCGCCTCCGGCTCCATCTTCACCACGCACACCCCGGTGCCCGCGGGCAACGACCGCTTCGCCCCGGACCTGATGTACCGCTACTTCGAATCCTACGCCCGCGACATGGGGCTGGCCTTCAAGGTGTTCATGGCCTTGGGGCGCGAGGCCCCCCACGACGACGCCGAACCCTTCTGCATGACCGTGCTGGCCCTGCGCCTGTCGCGCTCCAACAACGGCGTGTCCACCCTGCATGGCCGCGTTTCGCGCAACATGTGGAAGCAGGTGTGGCACCAGTTCCCCGTGGAGGACGTGCCCATCGGCGCGCTGACCAACGGGGTGCACGCGCCCACCTGGGTGGCCCAGGACATCGGCATGCTGTACGACCGCTACCTGGGCTCCAACTGGCGAGAAGACCCGGACTGCGCCCGCGCGTGGAGCCAGGTGGACACCATTTCCGACGCAGAATTCTGGCGCACCCACGAACGGCTGCGCGCCCGGCTGGTGGACTTCGTCCGCGAGCGGCTGCGCCGCCAATTGGCCGCGCAGGGCGCGCGGCGGCAGGACATCCAGGCCGCCGAAGAGGTGCTGAACCCGGAAGCCCTGACCATCGGCTTTGCCCGGCGCTTCGCCACCTACAAGCGGGCCAACCTGCTGCTGCAGGACCGCGAACGGCTGGAACGCATCCTGGGCGACCGTGAGCGCCCGGTGCAGTTCATCATCGCGGGCAAGGCCCACCCCCAGGACCAGGGCGGCAAGCAGTTGATCAAGGACCTGATCGCCTTCAGCCGTTCGCAGGGCGCGAACATGAGCGTGGTCTTTCTGGAAGACTACGACATGGAGGTGGCCTCGTACCTGGTCACGGGCTGCGACGTGTGGCTGAACAACCCCCGCCGCCCGCTGGAGGCCTGCGGCACCAGCGGCATGAAGGCCATGCTCAACGGCGTGGTGCAGTTCTCCACCCTGGACGGCTGGTGGGACGAGGCCTACAGGCCGGACAACAGCCTGGGCTGGGCCATCGGCAAGGGCGAGGAATACGACGACCCGGACTACCAGGACTTCGTGGAGATGCAGACCCTCTACAACATCCTGGAAAACGACATCATTCCGGAATTCTACGATCGCGGTCGGGGCGGCCTGCCCCGCTCGTGGATACGCCGCATGAAGGCCGCGCTGAAGGAACTGGCCCCCCGCTACAACTCGCACCGCATGGTGCTGGACTATCTGGGCACCGCCTATTCCGCTGCCCACGGTTACTACATGCGCCTCGCGCGCGACGGCTTCGTCCCGGCGCGCGAACTTTCCGAATGGCGCATGGAAATGATGACCAAGTGGAGCGCGGTGCAGATCCGCAACGTGCGCAGCCGGGTGGAGGACACCCTGCACGTGGGCGATTCGCTGCGGGTGGAGGCGGAACTGTACCTCGACGACATTGCGGCGGAACACGTGCTCGTCCAGTTGTACGCCGGGCCGCTGGGGCAGGACGGCTCCTTTGCCCAGCGCCAATTGACGGTCATGACCGCGGAGGGCGAACGGCGCGACGGCTGGCAGATCTTCGTCGGCAGCACCCGCCCGGCCGAGGCCGGACGCTTCGGCTTTACCGTCCGTGCCGCACCGGTGCATCCGCTGCTGGCAGACCCGCATTCGCTGGGCCTTATCCGCTGGGCCGCGCCCGCATAGCCCCGGCGTTGCCCACCGGAACGGGCCGTCATGCGGGGTTAAACCGCCCCCCTGCCCCCCTATCCGCTTGTCCCGACGGCCGGGGCCGCTGACCTCGTCAGCGGCCCCGGAGCCGTCTCCGGCTGCTGCCCCCCCGCGACACACCATACCGTCCCTTGCCCGGCCCTGCCCCCGCTTGCCTGCCGGACGGAAATGCCCTACCTCACCCGCAGGCTTGGCGCGCCCGCCGCGCCGCAGGCCGCCTTCATCCCATCCGCCCAGCCCTTCCGGAGGACATCTTGACCGCTCTCGTCACCGCCGCCATCGCCGGGGGGGGCCTTGCAGGCTGCGAATGCGCCCGCAGGCTCGCCCGCGCCGGGGTTGCCGTCACCCTGTACGAAATGAAGCCCCAGGCCTATTCCCCGGCCCACACCAGCCCGGATCTTGCCGAACTGGTGTGTTCCAACTCGTTGCGCTCGGACGACATCGCATCCGGCGTGGGGCTGCTGAAGCAGGAGATGCGCGAACTGGACAGCCTGGTCATGCAGGTGGCCGAGGCCACCCGCGTGCCTGCGGGCAAGGCCCTTGCGGTGGACCGCGAGCTGTTTGCCCGGCGCATGACCGAGGCCATGGAGGCGGAACCGAACATCACCGTGGTGCGCCGCGAAATTTCCTCCATCCACGCGCCGGAACTGACCGCCGCCGACGTGGCCGTGGTGGCCGCCGGACCGCTGGCCAGCGAGCCGCTGGCCGCATCGCTGGCCGAGGTTGTCGGTTCGCGCCACCTGTATTTTTACGACGCCATCGCGCCCATCATCGCCGCAGAATCCATCGATACTTCCATCGCCTTTCAGGGGTCGCGCTACGACGAGGGCGAAGGCGACTACCTGAACTGCCCCATGAACCGCGAGGAATACGAGGCCTTTCACGCCGCCCTGCTGGCCGCCGAAAAGGCCCCCACCCACGAGTTCGAGAAGGAAGTCCACTTCGAGGGCTGCATGCCCATCGAGGCCCTGGCCGAACGCGGCGAGCGCACCCTGGTCTTCGGGCCGTTCAAGCCCGTGGGCTTCACCGACCCGCGCACCGGCCAGCGCCCCTACGCCATCGTGCAACTGCGCGCCGAAAACCTGAACCGCACCGCCTACAACCTGGTGGGCTGCCAGACCAAGCTCAAGTACGGCGAACAGGAACGCGTGTTCCGCATGATCCCCGGCCTTGCCAATGCCGAATTCGTCCGCCACGGCTCCATGCACCGCAACACCTACGTCAACGCCCCCCTCGTGCTGACCGACGACCTGGCCCTGCGCCCCCACCGCCACGTGCATCTGGCCGGGCAGATCACCGGCGTGGAAGGCTACGTGGAATCCGCCGCCTGCGGCCTGTGGCTGGGCATGCTGCTGGCCGCCCGCGCCCTGGGCCGCGACCTGCCCGCCCCGCCCGTGGACACCGCCCTCGGCGCGCTGCTCCACCATCTGCGCACCCCCGCCAAGAACTTCCAGCCCTCCAACGTCAACTTCGGCCTGATGCCCGAACTGACCCAACGCGCCAAGAAACGCGACCGCAAGGCCCTGTACGCCGAACGCGCCCGCGCCAGCTTTGCCGCATGGATGGAAGGTGTGCCCCCACTGGATAAAATCTGAAGAGAATCGGGGAAGGGGGAGCTTTAAAAAGCTCCCCCTTCCCCGAACCCCATCCCCCGCAAACTTTTTATTTGGGGGGATGAATCTGCCTTGCTTGTGTTGCTGTTTATCCCAAAGCGCGGCCAAGCACGCCAACAACATACTTTTTTAACTTGCCCCTATTGAAAAGTTTTGGATGGAGGGGGTGGGGTTCGGGGCGGGGGAGGAAAACCTTTTATACTGCCCCCCATTAACAAGGTGGCTCTGTTAAGGTAGTTTTCTTCCATCCTTGGAGGAAGCATGAAACGCCGAGTCTGGGACAGCAAAAGCAAGGCCCGCATTGTGCTTGAGGGATTGCAGGGTCGCTCTGTGGCAAGCATTTGCAGTGAGTATCAAATCACTCAGGGTATGTATTACCGCTGGCGCGACACGTTGTTGGCCAATGCCGCCCTGGCTTTTGAGGTGGGCGCCACTAACCGACGAGAAGAACGCCTTGCGACAGAGAACCAAAAACTCAAGCAAGCCGTTGGCGAACTGACGCTGGAGTTAAAAAAAAACGACTGGTAAGCGGCAAGCGCCGATCCGGCCAGGCCCAGCTTCAGCGCGATGCCGAACTCTTGCCGTTGATCGAGTCCCTGAAAATGGAACATCCCTTTTGGGGCTATCGCCGCGTATGGGCCACCCTTCGGTATAAAAACGGCCTGATCATCAACGTCAAACGAGTGGCACGCCTGATGCGTCTGCATGGCCTTGGGGTGAAGCGCGCAGCCTTGCGGGCAAAGCGCACCCCTTCCGGAAGCAAGCCGCGCCCCGTCCGCCCGTGTCAGTGGTGGGGCATCGACATGACCAAGGTCATGACGGAAGGCGGCTGGGTGTATATCGTGCTGGTGGTGGACTGGTTTTCCAAGAAGATCGTGGGCCACCATGCCGACTACCGGAGCCGGAGCCATGAGTGGCTGCGAGCTCTGGATACGGCTATCCAGACGCACTTTCCCGGAGGCGTCCGGGGGCACGGCCTGAGCCTGATGAGCGACAACGGCTGCCAACCGACAGGAACGGCTTTTATGCGCGACTGCGCGACTCTCGGCATCACGCAGGCGTTTACCAGCTACAACAATCCCAAAGGGAACGCGGATACCGAGCGGACAATGCGTACGATCAAGGAAGAGCTCTTCTGGCTGCACGAATGGCGTAGCCTGGAACACCTCGACCGCGCCCTCTCTGACTGGATAGAAAACTTCAACACCACATACCTGCATTCGGCGCTTGGCTGGAAGACTCCGCAAGGCGTCCATCAGCAGGCAAACAAAACCTGGCGGAATTCTCCCTTAAAGGCCGCTTGATTTAAGGGGGGCATTACACTTTTTCAAAAGGTTTCCTCCCCCGCCCCGATTCTCTTCTCTTCCTGTCTCAAAAACCTCTTGCTTCCACATCCGCCAGCAGGGCGGCATGGTCGTGCTGGCGCAGGGTATCGAAATCGGGTCGGGTGTAGCGGTACTGAAGCTTGTACATGTTGGCCCAGGCATTGGAGAACTGGGCGGGGTCGGTCCAGGCGGCGCGGCCGGTGCGCTTCATGTGGCGCACGGCCAGATGCCCCTGATAGACAGGCAGGTCGCGACGCAGGCTGCGGCGCAGGTCGTGTTCCAGATCGTCGTACTGGCTGGGGGCGTAGCGCAGGTCGAAGGGACCCACGGCGTCGAACACGGCCCGGCGGAACAGGTGGCAGCAGCCGGTCACGGACACGCACGGGCGCTGGTAGGAAAACTGGCCGAAGTCCAGTTCCTGCAAATGCAGGTCGGAAACGGAGAACCGGCGGCGGTAGCCGGGGGCGTTTTCCGGCGCGGCGGCCATGTCGCCGCCGGGGTCCAGATGCAGGTCCACGGACTGGAGCAGCATGGGGACCGAATAATCCACCACGCGGCAGCCGTAGACATTGGCGGCGGGGTGGGCGGTCATGGCGGCACCAAACAGACGCAGCCAGTCAGACGGCACGGTGGCGTCGTCGTCCAGAAAGGCCACCCAGTCGCAGGCGCGCACTTCCGGCAGGGTCAACAGCCAGTTGCGGGCGGGGGGCGCGCCGATGTTCAGCGGCAGGGTGACGGTGTGCAGCCGCTCGCCCAAACGAGCGGGAACGCGTTCCGCCCAGCGGGCCAGCACGGCGGGGGTGGCGTCGGTGCAGCCGTTGTCCAGCACCACCACGCGGGCATCGCCAAGGTCGGACGCAGCCACGGAGGCCAAGGCTTCGTCGATGCACTCGGCCTTGTTCCAGGTGTAGAACAGCACCGCGCCGCGCCCGGCGGGCAGGTCGCCCGGCAGGTCGCGCCCTTTCGCCACGTCGTCGCAGCGCAGCAGAAGATTGATCTGCCAGGGGCGGATGGCGGCAGCAGTGCGCCACAGGGCCACAGCGCCGTCACGGTCACCCGCGCGGTACAGGGATTCGGCGTGCCGGACCTTCCACGTGGGCAGCGGCAGCCCCTTGCACGCAGTGGCGTATAGGGCGGCGGCCCCGGCCATATCCCCACGCGCGAAGGCCACGTCGCCCCGCAGGGCGGCGACAATGGGAGCGGGGATATTTCCCCCGTCCCGCAATCCGGAGGGCAGCCCGGACAGCCACGCGTCCAGCCACTGGTGGCGGGCCTCGGTCATGCCCACAACCATGCCCTGCCGCAGCCAGAAGGTGTTGCCCGGTCGAGCGCGGCGCTGGCGGTCCAGCAACCGGCACGAGGCATCGGCGTCGCGCTGCTGGAGCAACTGGACCAGTTGGCGCACTTCGGCATCCGGCGGGGACACGTCCAGAGTGGTCAGCAATTCCGCCACCCGGAACACGGGCGTGGGCAGGAAGGGCCGGGCCTTGTGCAGCGCCACCAGTTGCCCCGCCGTGCGCCCGTCCAGCGGGTCGGCCTCCCACGCGGCGCACAGGGCGTCGCCCCCCAGCAAGAACAGGTCGGCGGGTCCGTATGCGGCGCCTTCCGGCGTGTTCATGGCCGCAAGGGCCGATTCGGCAATGCCGACAAGGTGCAACTGCCCCACCCCGCCCTTGAGCAGGGCGGCGGCGAGGTCGCGGGGCAAATCGCGCCAGCGGGGGCGGGCAAGGGCGGGAGAGGTCACGGGGGCTCCGGCGGGTTCAATTGACATTCCGGGCGTTACCGCCCACAGTGCCGCATCGGTCGATCCGCGTGCCGCAACAGGCACACGTTTTGGCGCGTTGTATCCCGCCAACCCGCATCCCGGCAACACGCATGGCGCATCCGCACGGCATTCCCGCACCCCATCCGGCCCAGGCCGCAGCGCTGCTGGCAACCCTCATGGACCGCGTGCCCCTGTGGGAGTGCGGGGCCATGGGCGCGGACAACCAGTTCCGGCTGGCGCGCGGGGCCATCGAAAACGCGGGGGGCGACCCCGGCGTGGTGGCCGCCGGAGTGGGCATGGCCTTGTGGGGCTGGCGCGACAACCCGCTGGACACCCGCCTTGCCGCACTGCTGCGCGCCATCATGGAAGACGCCCCGCAGGCGTTCGCCCCGGCCCTGCGCGAACTGGTGACCGGTGTGCATGACCGGGTGCGCGTGCCCGACGACTTCGGCGCGCTGGATGCGACCCTGAATCAGCACGGTGGCCCGGCAGCCGCCCCGGCGCAGGCCATGCTGGACGTGGTGCTGCCCCGGCTGGCCGACCCGGCGCACGGCCTGTTCTGGCTGGCGCGCGGCGTGGAATGGTGCGTGCGCCACGAAAATTCCGTTGTCCCGACCACGGACGGAACCGCCCAGCTTACCTCTCCGGCGCTTCCGGTTGCGGACGACGCCACGCTGGAAACCCTGCTGCGTGCTGCCCTGTCCACGCCGCTGCCCCTGCCGGAAACCGTGGCCCGCAGGCTGCGCGCCGAATGGGCCGTGCGTCGGCTGGACGCCGCCGAGGCCCTGCGGCGGCTGGAGCAACTGGCGGAACAGGACGCCGCCCCCGAAGGCGCATCCCCCTTTGCCCCGTGGTACGCGTTGCGCCGCGCCGAACTGCTGATTCAGCTGGATTCGTCGAACAGGCAGGGCCACGCGGCGGACGCCGCCGCCTTGCTGCTGCCCCTGTGGCGCGAGACCCCGTACCATCCCAACCTCACGCTGGCGCTGCACGATCTGCTGTACCCACTGCCCGCCCCCCCGGCGGACGCAGCCCCGCCCGCCATCCTGCTGTATACCTGGAACAAGCGTGACCTTGCGGCGCAGACCCTGCGCTCGTTGCGCACGGCGGGCTTCCGCGGTGCGCCCGTATTCGCGCTGGACAACGGTTCGCAGGACGGCACGGAAGACATGTTCCGCACCATGGCGGCGGACTGGGGTTCGCCGTTCAGCGTGGTGCGCCTGCCGGTGAACGTGGGTGCCCCCGCCGCCCGCAATTGGCTGCTGTCCTTGCCGGAAGTGCGCCAGCGCGACCACGCCGTGTTTCTGGACGACGACGTGCTGCTGAACCCCGGCTGGCTGGACGGCCTGCTGGCCGTAGCCCACACCCGGCCCGGCTGGGGCGCCATCGGCTGCGCGGTCACCGACCACACGCCCCCGCACGCGCTGCAGTGCGCCGACTTTTTCACTCTGCCGCCGGATATGGGCACCCGCAGCTTCGCCGACCTTGACGAGCACTGGCACATTCACGGCAATGCGGCGGGCAGCGCGGACACCCTGCTCACCGCCTATACCCGGCCCTGCCTGTCCGTTTCCGGCTGTTGCCACATGGTCTCCATGGCGTCGGTGCAGCAGGTGGGCGCGTTCGACGTGCGCTTCACCCCCAGCCAGTTCGACGACCTGGAGCGCGACATCCGCTGCACGCTGGCCGGGTTGCCGGTGTGGTACGCGGGCACGGTGCGGGTGCGCCACATGCAGCATTCCAGCCTGCGTCAGGCCACCAGCCGGGCACGCAGCGCGCACATCTTCGGCAACCGCATCAAGCTGGAGCATCTGCACCCGGCAAACAAGGCCAGACAGGCGCGCGAGGCATCCGCCGCGTTGGCCCGGCAGGACCTGCTGCGCAAGACCGCCGCACTGGCTGCGCACGACGCGCCCTGACTACCTGACCGCCTGATTGTCTGATCGGCTGACCATCTGGTCGCCCGGCCACCTGACCGCCTGACGGGGCGCACCTCGCCCCTTTCCCTCACCCGCATCGCGCCCGCACGCGCACGAGCCATACCCCATGACCGCCAAAGCTCCCCTCGTCTCCGTCGTCATTCCCGCCTGGAACCTCTGGGACCTCACGCGCGGCTGCCTGGAAAGCCTGCACGCGCATACCCCCGGCGGCGTGCTGGAGGTCATCGTGGTGGACAACGGCTCCACCGACGCCACCGCCAGCGATCTTGAACCGCTGGGGCGCGCCCTGTTCGGCGATCGTTTCCGGGCCATCCGTCTGCCGGAAAACAAGGGATTTGCCGTGGCCAGCAACCTTGGCGCGGCGCAGGCCCGCGCGGGCAGGCTGCTGTTTTTGAACAACGACACCCTGGTCACGCCCGGCTGGCTGCCGCCCCTGCTGCGCGCGCTGGACGACGACGTCCGGCTGGGGGCCGTGGGGCCACTGCTGCTGTATCCGGATACGGACAGGGTGCAGCACTGCGGCATCGCCTTCACGCCGTCGCTGTCCACGGAGCACCTGTACGCCAACTTTCCGGCCACGCACCCGGCGGTTGCCGCGCGGCGTCCGTTGCAGGCCATCACGGGCGCGGCCCTGCTCATGGCGCGTACGCTGTTCGCGGACTGCGGCGGCTTTCATGAAGGCTACCTGAACGGCAGCGAGGACCTGGAGCTGTGCTGGCGCATCCGCGAGCGGGGGCTGAAGCTGGCCTGCGTGGCGGAAAGCCGGGTGTATCATCTGGAAAGCCGCACCCCTGGCCGCCGCGACCATGACGCGGCCAACGCCGCCCGGCTCAACCGGCGCTGCTCCGGCTGTTTCGGGCCGGACCTGCACAAGCTGGCCCGGCGCGACGGCTTCGAACTGGCCCTGACCCCGTGGCTGGAAACCTACCTGACCCTGCCGCCCGTGCGCGATGCGGAATTGCTGGCGGCCCATGCCGACTTCGAGCCTGGCAGGTGCTGGCAGGCCTTGCAGGCCGACCCGCTGTGGCAGCCCGGCTACGAACTGCTTGCCGCGTTTCTGGAGGGGCACGACAGGTATCTGGAAGCTTCCGGCGTGCGGCTGCTGCACTGCTACTTCTTTCCCAGCCTGCCGGGGTACCGCCGCCTTGCCCTTGTGGCGGCGCAGGCGGGCAACCCGGACCTGGCCGAACAGGCGGCCCGCAAGATCGAACACGTCACCGGCCTGCTGGAAGACCCGGAACCGCTGGTGCGCAAGGCGCGTGGGCTGGCCCGCTGGGCACGGCGCGCGGGCGAGCGAGAGGTGGGCGCGCTGTACGAAGACTGGCTGACCGACCTTGGCCTGCCGCTGGAAGGCGACGGGCCCGATGCCCCCGATGCCGCAGACGCATGATGCCCGGTGGCGCAGGCGGATGGCCCGAACGGATGGCGCGGCCGGATGACGCGGTCGGATGACGCAAGCGGTCTGGCAGGCGCAGGCGACTGACGCGCCAGACGGGCCAGGCGGGCCAGGCGGGCCAGGCGGGCCAGGCGGGCCAGGCGGGCGAGAATCCCTGCGACGGCTCGTGCCGCGCCCCCAAACGCGAGGGCGGCGTACCCGGAAGATTCCGGATACGCCGCCCTCGCGCTTTTTCGGGCAATGTTCCCGCCCGCTATTTCTCCGCCCAGTCTGCGATGCGGGCCTCCAGTTCCTCTTCGGGCCAGGAGGGCCGGTCGTACATGCCCGCCAGCACGCGCTGGCGCGAGGCTTCGGCCAGCAGCACCGCCGCCGCCACCGACACGTTGAAGCTCTGGATCATGCCGTACATGGGGATGTACACTTCGCCGTCCACAAGCTCCACCAGTTCCGGGGCCACGCCGGAATGCTCGTTGCCCATGATGATGGCGGTGGGCTGGGTCATGTCGTAATCGCCCAGCGGTTTGGCCGCCGGGGTGCAACTGGTGGCCAGCACGCGGTGCCCGCCTTCCTTCAGGGTGCGCATCAGGCTTTGCGCGTCGGAGTGGCGCACCGTGTCCACCCACTTGCGGGCCGATGCCGACGACTTGCGGCCCAGCACGGGAAAGGCGGTATCGGTGTAGTACAGGTGCACCTGGGCCACGCCGAAGGCGTCGCAACTGCGGTAGATGGCCGAGACGTTGTGCGGGTCGTGAATATTGGCCAGCACAAGGGTCAGGTCCTTCTGCCGCCAGCCGAGAACGCGGCGAATGCGTTCCATGCGCCGGGGGGTTATCTGTGGTGCCATGCGTATGCCGGTGGGTTTTCTGGAGGTTGCCGGGGGCGCCGAAGCGCGGGGCACCTGTGTATCCTCCTTCGTCCAAAAAGTCACCTTCCAGCTTGACCAATCAAACCGTGTTGCTCCATAACTGAAGCGAAGCGCTGCTCGCATCGGCGGTGCCGCCGCCACACCGGTCCGCACAGGCGGGCCGTGTTCTTTCTCGGTTGCCCGACTGCAACGGCCACGCGAAAGGCGGCTGTTGATAAGATGGCACTCTCCCGCTACTACAGGCGCTGGTGCGGGACCGCAGTTGGCCGTGCCACGTGGCCAACTGCACCACGGAACGCACCACGGAACGCACCATGGACCGCATCATGGACCGCCTGAATGCGCCCATCGCCATGAAAAGAGACATGCCAGCCTGACGAATCATACCGGCCCGCGACACCCCTGTCGCCGTGCCCCGGCCGGACGACGCCATACACAGAGACGCCAAGGAGGCTCCCCAGTGAAGACCCAGATCCAGAAGACGGCCATGGCCATCGTGACCGCCGTAGCCACCATGCTTCCGGGCATGGCGTTCGCCGCCGGCGCAGGTGCGCCGCATCTCGACGGCGCGCTGCTCGGTGGCCTGTGGGCGGTGCCGTTTGCCTGCATGCTGCTGTCCATCGCCGTTTTTCCCCTGGTGGCGCCGCACTTCTGGCACCATCACTTCGGCAAGGTTTCCGCGTTCTGGGGGCTGGCCTTCCTTGTACCCTTCGCCCTCAAGTTCGGCGCCTCGCTGGCCCTGTACGAAGTGCTGCACACCCTGCTGCTGGAATACATTCCCTTCATCATCCTGCTGTTCGCCCTGTTCACCGTGGCGGGCGGCGTGCGCCTGACCGGTTCGCTGGTGGGCACCCCCATGGTCAACACGCTGCTGCTGGCCATCGGCACGGTGCTGGCAAGCTGGATGGGCACCACCGGCGCGGCCATGCTGCTGATCCGCCCGCTGCTGCGCGCCAACGCCCACCGCAAGTTCAAGGTGCATTCGGTGGTGTTCTTCATCTTTCTGGTGGCCAACATCGGCGGTTCGCTGACCCCGCTGGGCGACCCGCCGCTGTTCCTCGGCTTCCTCAAGGGCGTTTCGTTCTTCTGGACCACCATCCACATGCTGCCGCCCATGCTGCTGGTTTCCGTGCTGCTGCTGGCCGTGTTCTTCGCGCTGGACACCGTGCTGTTCGGCAAGGAAGGCCGCCCCGTCCCGCCGCAGCAGGATGGCGGTGAAAAGCTGGGCCTGGAAGGCAGCGTGAACCTGCTGCTGCTGGGCGGCGTGGTTGCCGCGGTGCTCTTGAGCGGCTTCTGGAAGCCGGGCGTGGAATTCAACGTGTACCACGTGCCGGTGGAACTGCAGAACATCGTGCGCGACATCATCCTGCTGATCATAGCCGGGCTGTCGCTGAAGCTGACCGACCCCGAATCGCGCATCAAGAACGATTTCAGCTGGGGCCCCATCGCCGAAGTGGCCAAGCTGTTCGCGGGCATCTTCGTCAGCATGATTCCGGCCATCGCCATCCTGAAGGCTGGCGAAAGCGGCGCGTTGCGCTCGGTGATCCAGATGGTGTCGCACGACGGCCAGCCGGTGAACGTCATGTACTTCTGGCTGACCGGCCTGTTGTCCAGCTTCCTGGACAACGCGCCCACCTACCTGGTGTTCTTCAACACCGCAGGCGGCGACGCCATGCACCTGATGCACGACATGACCCAGACGCTGCTGGCCATTTCCGCCGGTGCCGTGTTCATGGGCGCCAACACCTACATCGGCAACGCGCCCAATTTCATGGTGCGCTCCATCGCCGAAGAACAGGGCGTGAAGATGCCCAGCTTCTTCGGCTACATGGCCTGGTCGTTCGGCATCCTGGTGCCCACGTTCATCCTGGTGACGCTGGTCTTCTTCATGTAGCGCCGCGCACCGCATTATCGCACAACGCCGCCCCCGCATGCCCCGTGCATGCGGGGGCGGTTTCCGTTGCGGCGCCCAGAGGGGGTGAATGGGATGAGCCGCCCCGTGCGCCCCCCCGGCACGCCTTGCAGATTCGTGGCACGTTGACGCTCCGTGTGGCATCTGCTACCCCTTTCGGCACGCCCGTGACGCCGGATTTTCCGCGCGCCGCGACGGGCGCGCAGACAGCGCGAGGCATGCATGCACATTTCGGAAGGGGTGCTTTCCCCGGTGGTGCTCGGCGCGGGTGCGGCGCTGGCCGCCCTTGGCGTCACCACGGGTCTCAAACGGCTGGACTACGATCGCCTGATGACCGTGGCCATCCTGTCCTCCGCCTTTTTCGTGGCCTCGCTGATCCACGTGCCCATCGGCCCTTCCAGCGCCCATCTCGTGCTCAACGGGCTTTTGGGCGTCATGCTGGGCTGGGCCGCCTTTCCCGCCATCTTCGTGGCCCTGGCGTTGCAGGCGCTGCTGTTCCAGTTCGGGGGGCTGACCGTGCTGGGGGTGAACACCTTCAACATGGCCCTGCCGCCGGTGCTGTGCTTCTACGTCTTCCGGCCCATGCTGACCGGCCCCTCCCGCCTGCGCGGGGGCGCGGCCTTTGCCTGCGGCTTTCTGTCCGTAGGCGCATCCGCCCTGCTCACCGCCGTGTCGCTGGGGCTGTCCGGCGAGGCGTTCATCCCCGCCGCGCGGGCGCTGATGCTGGCGCACATTCCGATCATGATCGCGGAAGGCGTGGTGACGGCGCTGGTGGTGTCGTTCATCGCCCGGGTGCGGCCCGAAATGCTGGCCTTCACCTCCACGGCACACGGCTAGCGGGGCTTCGTGCTGGACGAACCCTTCAGCCGGGGCGCCTCGCGCCTGCATCTGGCCGACCCGCGTTGCAAGCTGGTGGCCGCGCTGTCCGTTGCCGTGTGCGTCGCCCTGTTGCGCTCGCCCGGCCCGGCGGCACTGGCCCTGCTGCTGGGCGCCATGCTGTGCGCCTGGGCGCGCCTGCCCCTGCCCCGCCTGCTGCGGCGGCTGGCCGCCGTGAACGTGTTCGTGGCCTTCCTGTGGCTGTTCCTGCCCTTTTCGCTGCCCGGCGCGCCGCTGCTGCGCATCGGCCCCTTTCCCGGCCTGCCGGACTGGCTGAGCCTGACCGCCACCGACGCGGGCGTGGCCCAGGCCGTGCTGGTCACCCTGAAATCCAACGCCATCGTGCTGGCCTTCATCGCCCTGGCGGGCACCTCGGACATCACCGCCGTGGGCCATGCCGTGGCCGGGTTGGGCCTGCCGGACAAACTGGCCCTGCTGCTGCTGTTCACCTGGCGGCAGCTGCACGTGGTGGCTCAGGAATACCACCGCCTGCGCACCGCGGCCAAGGTGCGCGGCTTCATCCCCGGCACCAACCTGCACACCTACCGGACCTATGCCAACCTGGCGGGCATGGTGCTGGTGCGCAGCTTCGACCGGGCCGAACGTGTGGCCCAGGCCATGCGACTGCGCGGCTTTGCCGGGCGCTTCCACATGCTGGCCGAGCCCGCCGGGCATCCCGGTGACCGACTGCTGGCCGCCACCATCATCCTGTGCGCGGTCGCCCTGCTGGCCGCCGACATCCTTCAGCCCCTCACCGCACTGCCATGAGCACCGCCGCCACCCCGCCCGATAACGGACTGCCCGACAACGGACAGTCCAGCCCTCATGCGCCCAGCCACGAACATGACCACGATCATGAACAGGCGCACGGAGGGGAGCACGATCACGCCCACCCGCACGACCATCCACATCCCCATCCCGACACCGATGCCGCGCCGCCGCTGGCTGCCGTGGAGGACATCTGCTTCACCTATCCCGGCAGCGCGGAACCGGTGTTGCGCGACGCTTCGCTGGCATTGCGCCCCGGACGGCGCATCGGGCTTCTGGGGCACAACGGCAGCGGCAAGTCCACCCTGCTGCACCTGCTCATGGGGTTGCTGCGGCCCCAGACGGGCCGGGTGTTGCATCGTGGCGTGCCCCTGACGCGCGAGGCAGACTTCGCCCCGCTGCGCCGCGAGGTGGGGTTCCTGTTCCAGAACTCCGACGACCAGCTGTTCTGCCCCACCGTGCTCGAAGACGTGGCCTTCGGCCCGCTGAACCACGGCGCGTCACCCGCAGAGGCCCGCGATGTGGCCGAGTCCACCCTTGAACGCCTGGGCTTTGCCGGGTTCGGCAGCCGGGTCACCCACCGCCTGTCCGGGGGCGAAAAGAAGATGATCGCCCTGGCCGCCGTGCTGGCCATGCAGCCGCAGGCCCTGCTGCTGGACGAACCCACCAACGACCTCGACCCGCGCACCCGCGACCGGCTCATCGCCACTCTGGCCGCGCACAGCCCCACCCACCTGATCATCTCGCACGACTGGGACTTTCTGGCCCAGACCTGCGACAGCTTTCTCAGCGTGCGGGACGGCATCGTCCGCATCGCCACCCATACCCCGCATACCCACGTGCACACCCACACCGGGGGCGACGTGCACCACCATCACGGGTAATATGGTGTTTTGAAAACAATCAGGGGGAAGGGAGGAAAATTTGAAAATTTTCCTCCTATACTGCCCCCCATTAACAAGGTGGCCCTGTTAAGGTAGTTTTCTTCCATCCTTGGAGGAAGCATGAAACGCCGAGTCTGGGACAGCAAAAGCAAGGCCCGCATTGTGCTTGAGGGATTGCAGGGTCGCTCTGTGGCAAGCATTTGCAGTGAGTATCAAATCACTCAGGGTATGTATTACCGCTGGCGCGACACGTTGTTGGCCAATGCCGCCCTGGCTTTTGAGGTGGGCGCCACTAACCGACGAGAAGAACGCCTTGCGACAGAGAACCAAAAACTCAAGCAAGCCGTTGGCGAACTGACGCTGGAGTTAAAAAAAAACGACTGGTAAGCGGCAAGCGCCGATCCGGCCAGGCCCAGCTTCAGCGCGATGCCGAACTCTTGCCGTTGATCGAGTCCCTGAAAATGGAACATCCCTTTTGGGGCTATCGCCGCGTATGGGCCACCCTTCGGTATAAAAACGGCCTGATCATCAACGTCAAACGAGTGGCACGCCTGATGCGTCTGCATGGCCTTGGGGTGAAGCGCGCAGCCTTGCGGGCAAAGCGCACCCCTTCCGGAAGCAAGCCGCGCCCCGTCCGCCCGTGTCAGTGGTGGGGCATCGACATGACCAAGGTCATGACGGAAGGCGGCTGGGTGTATATCGTGCTGGTGGTGGACTGGTTTTCCAAGAAGATCGTGGGCCACCATGCCGACTACCGGAGCCGGAGCCATGAGTGGCTGCAAGCTCTGGATACGGCTATCCAGACGCACTTTCCCGGAGGCGTCCGGGGGCACGGCCTGAGCCTGATGAGCGACAACGGCTGCCAACCGACAGGAACGGCTTTTATGCGCGACT
>NZ_KI632512.1:3895638-4170674 GCF_000504305.1 Nitratidesulfovibrio termitidis HI1 | reverse complement strand
ATGAACTTTCAGCACTTGATCGCTATAACTTATGTGGCTTTCCCCAGACGAAGATGGGCTTTGCAGAAAGCCGGTCAGAGTTGGGTTGTGGCCTACTCTTTGACTTGATTTTCAGTGTAGGGCGCTCGGCATAGAAATCCAATTCGTACCTCACCCCCGCAATTCTTTCATCAATCGTATCTACCCGAACAGTTTCGCGGACACGTCCTGCCACACGGTATCGGGGGTGATGTCGCGCATGCAGCGGTGGTGGCCCAGGGGGCACTGCTGGGGGCCATGCAGACCGCAGGGGCGACAGTCCAGGCTGGTTTCGAGCACGGTGGCTTTGGGGCCGCGCGGGTAAAAGCCGTGGCGGCGCACAGTGGGGCCGAAGATGGCGGTGACGGGGGTACGCTGGGCCCAGGCGATGTGCATGGGGCCGGAGTCGTTGGACAGATAACAGTCGAGGATGGCGAGGTGCGCGGCAAGGTCCACGAGACTGAGCGCGCCGGACAGGTCGATGAGCGCGGGCGTGCCGAGGGTGCCGGAACGCTCGGCCACCTCGCGGGCCACGGCTTCTTCGCCGGGACCGGCAAACAGCACGACGCGCGCGCCTGCGGCGGCGGCGCGGCGGACCACCTCGGCAAAGTACTCGGCGGGCCAGCGCTTGGTGGCCCACACGGAGCCGGGGTGGACACCCAGCAGGGGCACGCCGGGGGCGGCATGCGCGGCGCGGAAGGCGGCGGCCTGTTCACGGGCGGGTTCGGGCAGCACCAGTTCCGGCCAGTCCAGAACCTGGGGAAGGTTCAGGGGCCGCACCAGTTGCAGCAGCCGTTCGATCTCGTCCAGTTCATCAAAGCGGCGCGGCACGGTGTGGGTGTAGAACCACGAATTGAACCACGGCGCGTCGTAGCCGATGCGCACCTTGGCGCTGGTCCAGCGGGCGATGCAGGCGCTGCGCAGGCTGGTGTGGGCGGAAAGCCACAGCGAATGATGCTCGCGCGCCAGTTGCCGCCCCACGCGGGCAGCGGCCATGAGGCCGCTTTCGCCGCCGCGCTTGTCGAATTCGTGCACGCCGGAAAGCTCCGGCTGGGCGGCGAACAGGCTGCCCACGCCGCGCCGCACCCAGAAGTGCAGTTCGGCATCGGGGTAGTTGGCGCGCAAGGTGCGCAACAGTGGCAGGGTCAGCACCGCGTCGCCCAGAAAGGCGGTATTCCAGACACCGATACGGCTCATGACGGTTCGCTCCGCGTACTATCCGGGGAAGAAGAATCGGAAGGAGATGCGCCCGTTGCGTCCGGAGCGGCAACGTCGTCGCCCCCCTGCCCCGCCGCTGCCGCGCCCAGTAGCCACGCGGCGGCGGCAGCAAGGTCGCGCGCCACGGCGTGCGGCCAGTCCGGACGCGCGGCAAGATCGGCGGGGTCGGGTTCGCGCACGGCGGCATCGCCTTCGGGCACGGGCACGCCCAGGGTGCGCGCGGCGGCCTGCCCCTTGCCGGTCAGCACCAGCACCACGCGGCCCAGCCCCGCATCGCGGCCAAAAGCCACATCCTCGGGCTTGTCTCCCACCATGGCGGTGGTGGCGGCGCACAGGCCGTGCCGGTCGCGCAGGGTCAGCCACATGCCCGGCGCGGGCTTGCGGCAGGCGCAGCCGTCGTCCGGGCCGTGCGGGCAGAAGGCCGTGTCGGCCAGCGCCACGCCGTGCTCGCCCAGCAATTCACCCAGACGGTCGTTGCAGGCGTGCAGGTCCGCTTCGGTAAAGTAGCCCCTGCCGATGCCCGACTGGTTGGTAACCAGAAACAGCCGCGCCCCGGCGACGGCCAGGGCGGCAAGGCCCCGGGCCGCGCCCGGCAGCAGCGCGACGCCGGAAGGGTCGGACAGGTAGTGCCGGTCCTCGATGACGGTGCCGTCGCGGTCGAGCAGCACGGCGCCGGGAAATGTACTGGTGGTTGATGCCCGGTTCATGGTGGGGCAACTTGTGGCACGGCGGGCCGCTTTTTTCAAGGCGGCGGCGCGGCACCCGCATTGTGCGTTTGCCGCCCTGATGCAACCCGGCATACCCCGCATTGCTGCCCGCGCCCCGGTCATGCGTTGCCATTCGCCTCCGGGCCGCTTAGGTTGTAGCGATGCGGTGGCCCGGCGGCATGATGTGTCCGCCACCCGCCGCACCACCTGCCGATTCCGCCGTCGGAACATCCGCACCGGACGGCACACTTCCAACACGTACGCCGCGTATCGGCGCACAGGACATTGCATGCTTGCGCTCACCGTGGCCGTTGGGCTTTCGCTCATCATCTCGGCCTGCTGTTCCGTCACTGAGGCCATCCTGTATTCCGTGCCGTGGAGCCACGTGGAGCAGTTGCGCAAATCGGGACGCAAGGCGGGGCAGGTGTTGTTCGAACTGCGCTCGCGCATCGAACAACCCATCACCGCCGTACTCACCCTGAACACCGTGGCCAACACGGCAGGGGCAGCCATTGCCGGGGCCTATGCGGCGGAAGTGCTGGGCGACGCGAACATGGCCGCCTTTGCCGCCGGGTTCACCGTGCTGGTGCTGATTCTGGGCGAAATCATCCCCAAGACCATCGGGGTTGCCCATGCGCGCACGCTGTCGGAATACGTGGCCCGCCCGATACGCGTGCTGGTGGTGGTGCTGATGCCGGTCATCTGGCTGGGGGGACGTATCACCCGGCTGTTCACCCCGCCCGGCGGCGGCGCGCCACATGCCACGGAAGACGACATCCGGGCCATCGTCAGCCTGTCGCGCCGGGCCGGTCGCATCCAGCCGTATGAAGAACTGTCCATCCGCAACATCCTGTCCCTGGACCAGAAGCGGGTGCACGAAATCATGACCCCGCGCACGGTGGTCTTTTCGCTGCCTGCCGCCATGACCGTGGCCGACGCCCATGAGCAGCCGGACTTCTGGCATTACAGCCGCGTGCCGGTGTGGGGAGAGCACAACGAAGACGTGGTGGGCATAGTCACCCGCCGCCGCGTGCTCAAGGAAGTGGCCGATGACAACGACGCCCTGCGCCTTTCCGAAGTGATGCAGCCCGTGCACTTCGTGCCGGACACCCAGACCCTGGACCGCACCCTGTTGCAATTCCTGGATGCGCGCACCCACCTGTTCGTGGTGCTGGACGAGTACGGCGGCCTTGCGGGGGTCATTTCGCTGGAAGACGTGCTGGAAGAGATACTGGGCCGCGAAATCGTGGACGAAACGGACCGGGTGGACGATTTGCAGGAACTGGCCCGACGCCGCCGTGCGGAACTGGCACGTGACAAGTAATAATTACTGTTAGCAATCAAAACTGTAAGCATATCCACGCTGATTCCGGCATGTTACCCTGCGAGAACGCATGTTGTGAAAGCCTTTGCACGCAGGCTACCCCCTTGCCACGGCGGCGGAAACGCCGTATGCCAGATGCAGCCGCATGCGACATTTCCGTAGGGACCGGGGCCATTTCGGGCACCTCTTCTCCGGATGGTCACACGGCTACGCCCCGATGCAATCCGGTGCCGCCACACGGTGCCGCGAGTCGATACACAGTTCGCGGCCGGTAAACGACCGGCGGATCATGCGGACGGCCACGCCAGCCGCCCGCACGGCGCCATCGGCGCCTGCACCACGAACGCGCCCGCGCAGCCAAAGGAACCCTTCCGGCAACGGCATGGAGGGACGCAATCCCCCGGCCTTCGCGTGATGCGGCGGCGCACTTCCCTCCTTTCCGGGAATGGTCGGCCACAGGCTCGACACCACCGGAGCGAGAAGGGAAGCCATAAGGACCACACATGTCGAAGAAGAACGGCAAAAGCCTGTACCTCGTGGCCCTCGCCCTGTTTCTGGGCGGGGTGGGCTATCTGGTGTTTTCGGGCTTTTCCCAGAACAGCGTGTACTTCCTGAACGTTTCGGAAGCCCTCGCCATGCCCTCGGAGAAATTGCAGTCCATCCGCATGTTCGGCACGGTGGCCACCCAGGGCATCGCCAGGCTGGACGACGGTCCGGGGGTGCGCTTTCTGCTCGAAGACAAGGACAATCCCGGGCAGACCGTGCGGGTGATGTACCGCGGGGCCGTGCCCGACACCTTCAAGGAAGGCGTCGAGGTCATCGTGGAAGGCGGCATGCCCCAGGGCGGAACCGCCGGTGAATTCCGCGCCAAGACGCTGATGACCAAGTGTCCCTCGAAATACGAAAAAGAAAACCGTAAGGGATGACGTCCGGCGGTTGACGCAGCGCGGACTGGCCCGCCCTCCGTTCCGGCCCCGCGGCTGACGGGTGGCCGTGTCGGCACGCGCCGCACATCCATGTCCGCGCCTCCATCCGGATCATGCGCCAGAGGCACACCGCGCGGCGGATTCCGCCTCGCTCCACGCCCTCCGGCACTCCGGTCCGGCGGCAGGCTCACCGCGTCTACGCATCCCTCACATATCGGCAGGAGACTTCATGCACCTTTCCGCCTACTTGCTGCTTGTCGCGTCGCTGCTATTCGCCCTCTTCTTTGCCGGGGCGGCAGCCGCGCAACTGTGGCAGGGGCGCTCCACGGCACTGCCGTGGATCGAAAAGGCGCACCTGATGCTGACCGGGTTCATGACCCTGTCATCCGTGGTGCTGCTGCACGCCCTTGTCAACTTCGACTTCTCGCTCATCTACGTCGCCAGCTACACCGACCGCGCTCTGCCGCTGTTCTACCGCCTGACGGCCTTCTGGGCCGGACAGGCCGGGTCCATGCTGTTCTGGGGCTGGTCCGTGGCCCTGTTCGGGGTCATCTTTGCCCTTACCCGCGGCTACCGCGACCTCAGCCCCCAGACCAAGCTGTGGTACTGGCTGTTCTTTCTGGCCGTCATGGCCTTCTTCCTGCTCATCCTCACCGCGTGGAGCAATCCGTTCATCACCGCCGCCCCGGCCCCTGCCGACGGCAACGGTCTGAACCCGCTGCTCCAGAACCCCGGCATGATCTTCCATCCGCCGTTGCTCTTCCTGGGCTACGGCGGCTTCGCCATCCCCGGCTGTCTCGCCCTGGCCCAGGCCATGAGCAACGGCTATGGCCGCGAGGGCGCGTGGGCGGGCATTTCCCGGCCCTTCACCCTGACGGCGTGGCTGTTCCTGACCGCAGGCATCGTGCTGGGCGGCTGGTGGTCGTACATGGAACTGGGCTGGGGCGGCTACTGGGCATGGGACCCGGTGGAAAACGCCTCGCTCATCCCGTGGCTGGTCTCCACCGCGTTCCTGCACACCTCGGTCATCGAGTCGCGGCGCGGCAAGCTGCACCGCGTGAACATCCTGCTCATGGCGCTGACCACCATCTCCGCCTTCTTCGCCACCTATCTGGTGCGCAGCGGGGTTGTTGATTCGCTGCACGCCTTCGGCGACGGCGGCGTGGGCCGCCCGCTGCTGATCTTCATCCTGGCCTCCATCGCACTTACCGTGGCGGTGACGCTGATCTGGCGCAAGGACGACGCCAAGCCCCTTTCCGGCATCGACAGCCGCGAAGGATTCCTGGTGCTGGTGGCCTGGGTGCTGCTGGCCCTTTCCGCCATCATTCTCGTTGCCACCATGTGGCCTGTGTTCAGCAAGTTCTGGGTCGAAAAGCCCATGGGGCTGGAGCCCGCCTTCTACAACCGGGTGTGCCTGCCGCTGTTCGCGGGCATTGCCGTGCTGCTGTCCATATGCCCCTGGCTGGGCTGGAAGGGCGGCGTGCGCAGCATGCCGAAGCTGCTGGCCGTGCTGGGGGTGATGGCCGCCGTCACCGCCATGACCTGGTACACCTACCGCATGCCCATGGCCGCCCTTGGCGCGGGCGCTGGCGCGGCCTGCGTGGCGGGCATCATCATCCTGCTGACCACGGAAAGCCACGTGCGGCGCAACAACGCTTCGCTGGCCGCCCACGGCGTGCATCTGGGCCTGGCCCTGATGGTGCTGGGCGTGGCCTTTTCCGGCCCGTACAAGCTGGAGCAGGAAGTGGAGATTCCCCGCGACGCCACGGTAAAGCTGGGCAAGTACGACCTGCGCTACGTGAACCTGTACGAGGGCGAAGGCGCGGGCTTCATCTTCATCGAGGCCGAACTGAACGTCACCCGCGAGGGCGCGCCCGTGGGCGTGCTGTCGCCCCAGCGCCGCCTGTACGCCAAGTTCGACCGTCAGGCCTATGCCGAGGCGGCCACCATCTTCGGCCTTGGCGACGAACTGTACGCCACCCTGCTGGGGGTCGATTCCTCCGGCGCGGCCACCCTGAAGGTCAGCGTCAACCCGCTGGTGAACTGGGTGTGGATTGGCGGCACGCTGATGTGCATCGCGCCCTTTCTGGGGCTGCGCCGTCCGTCCTCGTCGCGCGAAGAGGACGACGACACCGGAGACGGGCAGGAGGCATGATGCTGCTCCGGCTGACCAAGGTCGCCAAGTTCTACGGCAACCGGCTGGTAATCAAGGACGTCTCGTTCGAGGTGTCCCCCGGCACGGTCACGCTGCTGGCCGGTCCCAACGGGGCGGGCAAATCCACGCTGCTCAAGCTGATGGCCGGACTTTCCCGCCCCAGCTCGGGCAACGTGGAACGCGGCATCGCGGACGAAGCCCTTGGCTACCTCGGTCACCAGACCTTCATCTATCCCGAGCTCACCGCCTTCGAGAACCTGGCCTTCTGGGCGCGCCTGCACGGCCTTGCTCCGGAGCGTTGCTCTGAAGACGCCTTGCTGGCCGCCCTTGAGCGCATGGAACTGAAGCGCTTCGCCTTCGAACGGGCGGGCGGCTTTTCGCGCGGGATGGCCCAGCGGCTGAACCTTGCACGGGTGCTGCTGCTGTCGCCGTCGCTGCTGCTGCTGGATGAACCGGGCACCGGGCTCGACACCCGGTCCATGGCCATCCTGCATCGCGAAATCGCCGCCGCGCGCGACCGGGGCGCGGGCATCGTCTGGATCAGCCATTCCGTGACCGAAGACCTTGCCCGGGCCGACCGGGTGCTGGCCATTGCCGAAAAGCGCGTGGTCTACAGCGGCCCTGCCGCCGACTACGTTCCGGAGGCCGTGGCATGCTGAGCGCCGCCCTTGCCATCGCATCGAAAGACCTGCGCCTGCTGCTGTCACGCGGCACCGGCCTGGTTCAGGCCCTGCTGCTGGGACTGTTGCTGATCTTCGTGTTCAGTCTGTCGCAGCGAGTGGGCGAGGTGATGGGCCCGCAGGGTGCCGCCGCCATCTTCTGGCTGGCGTCCGCCTTCTGTCAGGTGCTCATCTTCAATACCCTGTTCGCCATCGAGGAAGCCAACGGCGCGCGCTTCGGCCTGCTGCTGGCCCCTGTGCCGGTGCAGGCCGTGTGGCTGGGCAAGGGCATTGCCGGGTTTACCCTGCTGCTCTGCGCCCAGGCCGTGTTCCTGCCCGCCGCCATCGTCTTCCTGGGCCAGTCCGTATCACCCCTGTGGCATGTGGGCCTGGCCACCGTGCTGCTGGCGGATGTGGGCATCGTGGCCCTGGGCGCGCTGCTGGGTGCGCTGTCGCAAGGGCAGGCCGCCCGCGAATCGTTGCTCAGCATCGTGCTGTTTCCGCTGCTGGTCCCGGTGCTGCTTGCGGGCATCCGGGTGGGCGCCGCCGCCTTCGCCGACGACATCCCCGAAGGGGTGGAATCATGGCTGGGGCTGGTGGCCGCCTTTGACGCGCTGTTCCTTGGCGCAGGCATCGTGCTCTTTCCCTTCGTGTACGGCGGGGAAGAATAGCTGAAAGCAACTGATCAGGGGGCTCTGCCCCCTGGCCCCCGCAGGGGGGCCGCGCCCCCTTGACCCCATTTTCGGAACCGGCCCGCTTCGCGGTCCGATTCCGGACAAGTAGTGAACTTTGAACATCCCCTTATAAAAAGTTTGGGGGGATGGGGGTCCGGGGGAAGGAGACCCTTTTCAAAGGGTCCCTTCCCCCGGAAAAGAAATACAATGCCGCCCAGGCGGCAGCGAGGCACCCATGCAAACGAACCGGCTTTCCCCCGTGATGCCCCTTGTCGGGATTATCGCGGGCCTGGCCCTCGCGCTCTGCCAATACCTGATCTTCGTGTACGCCCCCGTGGAACAGGCCATGGGCATCGTGCAGAAGATCTTCTACTTTCACATGCCGCTGGCGTGGTGGTCGCTGATCAGCTTCCTTACCGTGTTTGCGGCCAGCATCGCCTTTCTGCGCACCCGCAACTGGAAGTGGGACGCGCTGTCCGGCGCCGCCGCCGAGGTGGGCGTGCTGTTCAGCGGCCTTGCCCTCATCACCGGCTCCATCTGGGGCCGCCACTCCTGGGGCGTCTGGTGGACGTGGGACCCGCGACTGACCACCACTCTGGTCATGTGGTTCGTGTACGCGGGCTACCTTGTGCTGCGCACCCTCGATCTGCCGCGCGAGCGGCTGGGCACCGTTTCCGCCGTGGTGGGCATAGTGGCCTTCCTCGACGTGCCGCTGGTGTTCCTGTCCGCCCGGCTGTGGCGCTCCATCCACCCCGCCGTGTTCGCATCGAAAGGCGGGGGACTGGAACCGGAAATGAAGACCACCGTCATCGTCTGCATCGTCGCCTTCGGCTTTCTGTGGGTGGCGCTGACCTGGCTGCGCGCGACGCAGCGGCGCATGGCGGCACGCATCGACGTGCTTGCGACGGAAACCACCATCTAGCCTTGTGAAAGGCAGGAGGTTCGAAAAATATGGAAAGTACCCAATGGCTCCTGATCGCCAACGTGGCCGTATGGCTCGGCATCGGCGGCTACCTGTTCCTGATGGCCCGCGCGCAGCAGACCCTGGACCGGCGCATTCGCCACATGGAGATGCTGGCCAATGACAAATAGCACCCTGACCATGACTCCGCTGGACGGCAGCCGCAAGCTGGTGCTGCTGGCCGTGTGCGTTGGCCTTGCCTGCATGCTGGGCGCGTCGTTCCTGTACCGTCTGTCCAACCCTTCGCTGGTGCAGCAGGGGCGCGGCCCCGCCGCGCAGGAACAGGCAGGGGAACACGATGGCGAGATGGAAGTGGTGTCCGCGCTGATGCAGAAGGTGCAGCAGAACCCCACCGACGCGGGCGCGCTGTTCGCCCTTGGCCAGCACTTTCTGGATCACTCCGATTGGGCCCGCGCCGAAAGCTTTCTGGCCCGCGCCGTGGTGGCCGCCCCGGCGGACCCGCAGCCGCTGTACATGCTGGGCATCGCCCAGTATCAGCAGCAATCCTTCGACAAGGCTGCGGAAACCTTCGAGCGGCTCATCGAAATCGATCCCCAGCCCGCCGCGCGCTTCAACCTTGGCATCCTGTACCGCCACTACCTGAAGGCCGAAGCCAAGGGTAACGCCCATCTGAAAGCCATACTGGAAGACGCCAAGGCCCCGGAAGACCTCAAGGCCCAGGCCCGGCAGGAACTGGAGTCGCCCACCCACGGCGACACCGGCAAGGTGCCCGAGGAAAAAAAGCAGGACAAAAAGCAGTAGCGGGCGCAACCCCGCAACATGACGACACACACCGGAAGGGGCGGACCACCGCCCCTTTCGTGCATGCGAAACACCGTCGCGGCCTCCGCTTCTGACGCCGCCAGGCAGCGCCGGGATGCAGTTGGAAACGGCCCTGCGCCCGGTGCTCCGCCTCCTGTCCGCAACTGATTGGGGAACCAACCCGATTCTTGACAAATACCCGGCCCGACCAGTATGATGGTTGATTAAATTTTGACATATTTGTCAAACCTGCCAAGCCCAACGACCCGCCCTTCGTTCGGAGGCAGACGGGGAAAACGGTCCGGAGCCGCGCGGCCCGGACGCTCCAACCAACCCGCCCGGAGAGAGATCATGAGCAAGATCGTGTGCAAGGCACTGACGTTCGACGACGTCCTGCTGCAGCCCGGCTATTCCGAAGTCACCCCCGACCTCGTGGACGTCTCCACCTGGCTCACCCCCGAAATCCGCCTCAACATTCCCCTGCTCAGCGCCGCCATGGACACCGTGACCGATTCCGGCATGGCCATTTCCATGGCCCGCAACGGCGGCGTGGGCGTCATCCACAAGAACATGCCCGTGGACCGCCAGCGCATCGAAGTCGAAAAGGTCAAGAAGTCCGAAAGCGGCATGATCATCGACCCCGTGACCATCGACCCCGACTATTCCGTGCGCCAGGCCCTGGAGCTGATGGCCGAATACCGCGTGTCCGGCCTGCCGGTGGTGCGCGGGGTGGAACTGGTGGGCATTCTGACCAACCGCGACGTGCGCTTCGTCAAGGACCTGGAAGGCACCCAGGTGCGCGAGGTGATGACCAGCAAGAACCTGGTCACCGTGCCCGTGGGCACCACCCTGGACGAGGCCAAGGACCTGCTGCACGCGCACCGCATCGAAAAGCTGCTGGTGGTGGACGAGGGCAATCGCCTGAAGGGCCTCATCACCATGAAGGACATCGACAAGGTCCAGAAGTACCCGAATTCGTGCAAGGACGACAACGGTCGCCTGCGCGTGGGCGCCGCCATCGGCATCGGCAAGGACTGCGAGGAACGCGCGGGCGCCCTGCTGGCCGCGGGCGTGGACTTTCTGGTGCTGGATTCCGCCCATGGCCACTCGCGCAACGTGCTGCGCGCCATCGAAATGGTCAAGGGCGCCTTCCCCAAGTGCCAGCTGGTGGCGGGCAACGTGGCCACCTACGAAGGGGCGAAAGCCATCCTGAAGGCGGGGGCCAACACCGTGAAGGTGGGCATCGGCCCCGGCTCCATCTGCACCACCCGCATCGTGGCGGGCGTGGGCGTGCCCCAGGTGACCGCCATCCTCGAATCCGTGCGCGCCGCACGCGAGCTTGACCGCTGCATCATCGCCGACGGCGGCGTGAAGTTCTCGGGCGACGTGGTGAAGGCCATCGCCATGGGCGCGGACACCGTGATGATCGGCAGCCTGTTCGCCGGTACCGACGAAAGCCCGGGCGAAACCATTCTCTATCAGGGCCGCTCGTACAAGATCTATCGCGGCATGGGCTCCATCGACGCCATGAAGGAAGGCAGCTCCGACCGCTACTTCCAGGAAAAGAGCAAGAAGCTGGTGCCCGAAGGCATCGTGGGCCGCGTGCCCGTGAAGGGTCCGGTGGCCGAAAGCCTGTACCAGCTGGTGGGCGGCCTGCGTTCCGGCATGGGGTACGTGGGCGCGGCGGACATCAGGGAATTGCAGGACAAGGCGCAGTTCGTGGAAATCTCTGCGGCGGGGCTTCGTGAAAGCCACGTGCATGATGTGATCATTACCAAGGAATCGCCCAACTACCGCATCGACAACAACTAGCCGCTCGGTATTTCCGGTTCCGGCATCGTCAGGCATCGGAGGCGGCTCGGGTCACGTACCGGCAGAGCGCGCTGCGGTCGCCATCCGTAATGCTCGCAAGCTCGCATAACGGCTGCCGCACGCTCCCCTTGCCGCCCCTCGCCTTCCTTGCCGGAACCGAAACTCCCTTCGCGGCTGAGATCACGCATTGCAGCAGAAAGGCAGAAATGCCCTCCCCGCAAGCGCCAAGCCAGACACCACAGCCTCACAACGCATATCACGATTGCCCGAAGCACCCCGCGCGGGCGACAGAGGACAGCACATGGAAGCACAGACCAAGGTCATCATCATCGACTACGGTTCGCAGGTGACGCAGCTCATCGCCCGCCGCGTGCGCGAGGCTGGCGTCTACTCCGAAATCCACCCCTGCATCGTCACGGCGGACCAGGTGCGCGCCATGAAGCCCGCCGCCGTCATCCTGTCCGGCGGCCCGGCCAGCGTGGGCGAGGCAGACGCCCCCACCCTGGACAAGGGCCTGCTGGAACTCGGCGTGCCGGTTCTGGCCATCTGCTACGGCATGCAGCTTCTGGGGCACAACCTGGGCGGCCAGCTGGCCACCTCGGAAACCCGCGAATACGGCCCCTCCGACCTTACCCTGCTGGGCGACTGCCCGCTGTGGGACGGCATCGACAAGTCTGCCCCCACCCGCGTGTGGATGAGCCACGGCGACAAGGTCAAGACGCCCCCGCCCGGCTTTGCCGTGGTGGGCCGCACCGCCACCCTGGACGTGGCGGCCATGGCCGATAATGCCCGCCGCATCTACGCCGTGCAGTTCCACCCCGAAGTGCACCACACCGAGGAAGGCGCCCGCATCATCAGCAACTTCCTGTTCCATGTGGCCAGGCTGAAGGCCGACTGGACCATGTCCTCGTTTGTCGAGCGCGCCATCAAGGAAATGGCCGAAACCGTGGGCGACCGCCACGTGGTGTGCGCGCTTTCGGGCGGCATCGACTCCACCGTGGTGGCCGTGCTGCTGCACAAGGCCATCGGCAAGCGCCTGCACTGCATCTTCGTGGACAACGGCGTGCTGCGCCTGAACGAAGGCCAGGAAGTGGTGGACTACCTGCGCGAGCACTTCGACCTGAACCTGAAGTACGTGCAGGCCCAGCGCCGCTTCCTCGACAAGCTGGAAGGCGTGGACGACCCCGAGCAGAAGCGCAAGATCATCGGCTACACCTTCATCGAGGTGTTCGACGAGGAAGCCAAAGCCCTTGGGCACGTGGACTTCCTGGCGCAGGGCACCCTGTACCCCGACGTGATCGAGTCGGTGTCGCACAAGGGTCCTTCCGCCGTCATCAAGAGCCACCACAACGTGGGCGGCCTGCCGGAAAAGATGAACCTGAAGCTCATCGAGCCGCTGCGCGAACTGTTCAAGGACGAAGTGCGCAAGGTGGCGGGCGAACTGGGCCTGCCGGACTTCATCATCTGGCGCCACCCCTTCCCCGGCCCCGGCCTTGCCATTCGCGTCATCGGCGAAATCACCGAGGAACGCCTGGACATCCTGCGCAAGGCCGACAAGATCGTGCAGGCCGAGCTGATGTCCTCCGGCTGGTACCGCAAGGTGTGGCAGGGTTTTGCCGTGCTGCTGCCGCTGAAGACCGTGGGCGTCATGGGTGACGGCCGCACCTACGAGCACGTCATCGCCCTGCGCATCGTGGACAGTGTGGACGCCATGACGGCGGACTGGGCACGCTTGCCTTCCGAACTGCTTGAGCGTATTTCGAGCCGGATAATCAACGAGGTTAAGGGCGTGAACCGCGTGGTCTACGACATCTCCTCGAAGCCGCCGAGCACCATCGAATGGGAATAGGCGGACGGCGTTCGCACCAGTGAATGCCCGGCGGACGCGCGGGGGTCGCAAGGCCCCCGTGACGCCCCCGCCACCTTCGGCCGAAGGGCCGCGCCCACGCGCGGCGCCCACGGGGCATGGCCGGTCATCCCGGCCCCGACCCGCAGCACTGCAACCAAGGCGGTCTGTCTTCCATGTTCGGCATCGGCAGCACGGAACTTCTCGTCATCATGGTCGTGGCCCTCATCGTCCTCGGTCCCAAGAACCTGCCCAACATCGCGCGTACACTGGGCAAGGCACTGGGTGAATTCCGCAGGGTTTCCACCGACTTTCAGCGCACGCTGAACACCGAGATCGAACTCGACGATCACGAGCGCCGCAAGAAGGAAGCCGAAAAGGAATTCTTCGACGACAAGGCCAAGGCCGAAGCCCCCAAGGCAGAACCGCAAAAGGCCGAAGCGGCTGCCACCACCGTGGAAACCGCCACCGAATCCACCGGTAAGAACGCATGAGCCGGGACGACAAGGACGCCGCCAAGGCGGGGCCCGTGTCCGAAGGCGACCGCGAGAAGCTTCCGGCGACGGACAAACCGGACGCCACCGAACCGGACGCGTACGATCCGGACGCGGCGGAACGCAACGCCTGCGAACTGGACGCCATAGAGGCCTGCGAGCGCAAGGCCGCCGAGCAGGCGAATGCCCCGCAAGGCGCAGCCGGAGAAGCCGCCCAGACTGCCGCAGAGGATGCCGCGGGGGATGCACCGGCGCCCACTGATGCGCCCGAGGGCGAAGGCTCCAACGGTGTCGCCCCCGACAGTACCGCCCCTGACAGTACCGCCCCTGACGGCGCTGCCCCCGACGCGGGGCAGGCTGGGTCCGTTTCGACCGGCTCCGAACCCGCCGAGGCGCGGTCCGTCGAAAACGTGATCGCTGCCGCCGTGCTGCCCGACTACGAGCCGGACGGCACGGACGGTTCCGGCTCGGACAGCTCCGATGCCGCTGCTTCGGCGGGTCGGAACGGCTCCGACTCTCCGCCCCCTGACGACACGGACGCCCCGGTCGAAGCCTCCACCCCGGAGACCGCCGTGGTGTCCGCCCCCCCGCGCGACCTCAGCGAAGCCGTGGACCGCGCCAGCAAGGAAGACGAAGCCGCCACCGAGGGTGGTCGCTCCATGACCCTGCTGGACCATCTTTCCGAACTGCGCGTGCGCCTGGTGCGCAGCCTCATCGCGCTGGCCGTGGGTTTTTTCGCCTGCTACGGCTTTGCCGAACAGCTGTTCAACTACCTGATGATCCCGCTGACCCGGGCGCTGCCGGCCGGGGCCAAGCTGATCTACACCGCCCTGCCCGAGGCGTTCTTCGTCTACATGCAGGTGGCGCTGGTGGCCGGGGCCTTCCTGGCCAGCCCGTACCTGTTCTACCAGATATGGTCGTTCATCGCGCCCGGCCTGTACGACGAGGAAAAGCGCCACGTCATCCCCATTGCCGGGGCCTCTGCGCTGTTCTTCGTGGCGGGTGCGGCGTTCTGCTATTTCCAGGTGTTCCCGTATGCCTTCGAGTTCTTCGTGGGCTTCGCCACCGACACCATCGCGCCCATGCCCAAACTGGACGAGTATCTGGGCTTCACGCTCAAGATGCTGCTGGCCTTCGGGCTGATCTTCGAGATGCCGTTGTTCGCGTTCTTCCTGTCGCGGCTTGGCATCGTCACCGCGCAGGGGATGCGCAAGACCCGCAAGTACGCCATCCTCGGCATCTTCGTCGTGGCGGCCATCCTTACCCCGCCGGATGTTTTCTCGCAGATGATGATGGCGGCGCCCATGCTTGTGCTGTATGAAATAAGCATCCTCGTGGCCGCCACATTCGGAAAGAAGAAGCGCAGCGCGGAAGATGACGATGCGGCGGAAGAAGCAGAGTCCGGCGAGGGTGACAAGCCCGATCCCGACACGGCCATGCAGGGCGACTAACCCGCGCTGCAGTCCGCAACGGTCCACACACATGAACCCTGCACCCCGTAAGGAGCCCGAGATGAGCCAACGCAGCGCCGCCGTGTTCCGCGAAACCAAGGAGACCTCCATCCGCCTCGACCTCGTGGTGGACGGGCAGGGCTTGGTCAACGTGCATACCGGGTTCGGCATGGCGGACCATGTCATCACCCTGGCCGCGTTCTGGGCCGGGTTCGACCTTACCCTGTCCTGTACCGGCGACCTGGAAATCGACGCCCATCACACCGTGGAGGACGTGGGCCTGTGCCTGGGCCAGGCCCTGGCCGAAGCCCTGGGAGAACGGTCGGGCATCGCCCGCGTGGGTTTTGCCCGCGTGCCCATGGATGAAGCGCTGGCCGACGTTTGCATCGACATTTCCGGTCGTCCGTGGCTTGAATGGCGCGGGGACGACCTTCTGCCGCCCGTCATCGCCGGGCAGGAACGCGACCTGTGGCGCGAGTTCCTGAAGGCGTTCGCCTCGGCCGCCCGCATGAACCTGCACGTCTCGTTCCTGTACGGCAGGAACGGTCACCACTTGCTGGAATCCGCCGCCAAGGGGCTGGGACTTGCCCTGCGCCAGGCGGTGCGCCGTGACCGCGAGACGCTGCTCAGCACCAAAGGGAGCCTAGACTGATGCGTACCCATCGCGGTTTCATCGCCTTCCCGGTGTCGGGCGCGCTGCTCGCGCTGCTCGTCCTCACCCTGCTCGTCGCCCTGCCCGGCTGCTCGCAACGCCAGCGCGGCCCGGCCCCGCTGCCAGAGGCCACCATCGGCGTGGCCGCCTTCACCCAGCCCACGGCCATGGCCGATCTGCTGGCCGGGTACATTCCCGAGGACCAGCAGCGGGTGTCTGAAGAAACCTTTGCCGATCTCGACCGCACCTTCGGCGACATCCTGCGTGGCGAAACCAAGCGGATTTACAGCTTTGCCGCCACCAAGCCCTCGCTTTCCGCCCAGGTAGGCGGGCGCACCGGCGGTCGGCCGCAGGCGCTGGCCTACTGGGTGGAAGTGGGCCGCAAGGCCGACGTGGACTTTCTGCTGGTGCCCCAGGTCGTCGACATGCGCGAGCGCAAGGGCAGCGACATGGGCGTCACCGAATCGGCCAGCATCATGATGGATGTCTTCCTCATCGACGTGAAGGGCGGCACCCTGGTCAAGCGTTCCAACTACGACGAAAAGCAGATGGGCCTTGCGGACAACCTGCTGGAAGTGGGCAAGTTCATGGGGCGCAAGGGAAAGTGGCTGTCGGCCCTTGACCTGGCCAAGGAAGGGATGCGCAAGGCCATCAAGGAGTTCGGTCTGTGATCCTTTTCCCCGCCGTGGACATCAAGGACGGTCGCTGCGTGCGGCTGCGGCAGGGCCGCGCCGACGCCGAAACCGTGTTTTCCGACGACCCGGCCGCCATGGCCCGCCACTGGCAGGACCAGGGCGCCAAATGGCTGCATGTCATCGATCTGGATGGCGCCTTCAGCGGCATGCCCGCCAACTTCGAGCTGATCCGCCGCATCTGCGCCGACCTTTCTGTGCCGGTACAGCTTGGCGGCGGCATCCGCGACGAGGCCACGGCCAAGGCCTACCTTGACGCCGGGGTGCAGCGGCTGATCATCGGCACCGTGGCCCTGGAGGAACCGGACCTGTACGCCCGCCTGTGCGCCGCCTTTCCGGGGCGCATCGGGGTTTCGCTGGACGCCGAAGGCGGCAGGCTGAAGACCAAGGGCTGGGTGGCCGATTCCGGCCTGACCGTGGACGACGTGCTGCCCCGCCTGCTGGACGCGGGCACCGCCTTTGTCATCTACACCGACATCGACCGCGACGGCATGCAGACCGGGGTAAACCTGGCCGCGCTGGAACGGCTGGCGGGCATGTGCCCGGTGCCGGTCATCGCGGCGGGTGGCGTGGCCACGCTGGAGGACGTGCGGGCGCTATACCCGCTGACGCAGACGTCAAGCGTGGAAGGCGCCATCACTGGCCGGGCCATTTACACCGGCACCCTCGACCTACACGCGGCCATGGAGTGGATTGCGGCGCAATAAGTGTGGGGCGCGGGCGCGTGAGAGATTTGGACAGGAGAGTTGAGCGAGGGGGCTGCGGTAGCGCGGCCCCTTTTTCATTGTGCCTCCAGAGCATGGGAATTAGGTGGTGCGCGGTTGCGACCGGCCTCTACGAAGACAGTCGTGCCCTGTTGATCACGCCCGATTTCGTTATGCCTCCGGCGGGCAGGGGGAAGGGGTGTACGCGGTTGTGCCCGGCCTCTACGAAGACAGCCGTGCCCCGTTGACCACGCTCGATCTCGTTATGCCTCCGGCGGGTGGAGGGCTGGCGCGTTAGTGGGCACGGCATCTACGAAGACAGTCGTGCCCTGTTGATCACGCCCGATTTCGTTATGCCTCCGGCGGGCAAGGGGCCGCTGAGCGGCGGCCCCTTGCAACCCCGCGCTCCGGGGGCGCTGCCCCCTGGGCCCCCGGCGTATCTTGCGCGGCGTCCCTTCGGCGGCAGCTTCCCTTCGGCGCAGGGCGCCTTCGGGTGATCTGCCGCCGGTGACGCCAATGCGCACATCACTCTCGTAGCCACAACCACACCCAGTTGCCTCAGCAATACTCACCCTGCGCCGCATTCTTGCGCCGGGCAGCTTCCCTGCGGCGCTGGCGCGCCTCGGGCGATCTGCTCGGCTGAATGCGTATGCGCACAAGGCTCCCGCTGGCATGGCACAACGAAGCACCTCTACCAACGCCCTCGTCGCGACGCATGTGCCGCCGTCAAAGCCCGGCGTCACACGCTTCTACGCACGAAACACGAGCGATGGACAAACGCGTTGTTGTATTGTGGTCACCTGCTTACTTCCATGAAAATGCACGCCCTTCGCTTGAGCGCAAAAACCTTCGCGCGGCGATACGCATCCGCAGCCGGAGATCGCCGCCGGAGGCTTTGCGACGGCGGAAGCTCCGGCGGTAACGGATGCGCGCCGCGACGAGGGGGAAGGTAAAAGCACCCTCGTTGTGCTATGCCACCGAGAGCCATGTGCACATCGCATTCCCGGCACCAGATCACCCGAAGGCGCCTTGCGCCGAAGGGAAGCTGGCGACGAAGGAATGCGGTGCAGGACGACTCGGGGGTCCAGGGGGCGCAGCCCCTTGGAACGCGGGGATGCAAGGGGCCATCGTTCCATGGCCCCTTGCCCGCCGGAGGCATAACAAAATCGAGCGTGGTCAACGGGGCACGACGGTCTCCGTAGAAGCCGGGTGCAACCGTGCACCACCTCCCCCCCCCTTCCCCCCCTGCCCCCCATACGCTATGCCTTCCCCACGCACACTCACGGAGGACCAATGCCCGACCAGACCAAGCCTGCGGCCAGCCCCGCCGCCCTCCCCACCCTGCATTACCGCTACGCGCACACTTCTACAGAGGCCACCACCGGCTATTTCGCCTGCGAGCCTCCGGCGGACATGACCTTCGAACAGGGCCTCGACCGGCTGGAGGCCACGCCCCGTGACGAATTCCTGCACAGCCATCTGCTGCGCATTGCCGCCGTGTTCCCCCCGGAACGCATGGCTGCCCTTCTGGACGGCCTTGATCCCATCGCACGCCCCGCCACCACCGCCCTGCTGCGCGAGGCGTGCCTGCTGAACCCCGACCTTTCCGGCCTGCTTCAGGCCGCTCCGGCCCCCACGCCGGAAGCCCTTGCCGCCATCGAAGCCGCCACCCCGCACATCGCCCTGCGCTGGCACGCCCAGCCCGACCACGACCTGCACCGCGCATGGTGCGAGGTGTTCCGCGACAACATGCACAACCACCGCATGCTGCCGCAGCTAGAGGATATGGACATCCCCCCGCTGTTCGACCCGGCGGAAATTCTCGACGGCGCGGAGCGCCCGGTGGCCACCGCCGCCGACATCCGCGCCCTGCTGGCCATGGAGCCCGCAGACCCCGCCCCCTGGCAGCGCCCGCCGTCGCACGAGACGGCATCCATCGCGCTGGAGCGACTGGTGGAAAACGGCATCATTGCCGGGGTCGAAATGCGCCACGAGGCGTCCCTTTCGCCCATTGCCCTGCTGCGCCGCTGGAATGTGGACATGACCGTGCGCTGCGGCGCGCTCGACTACACCCTGAAGGGCGAGGGCACCACCTACGGCCGGGGCCTGTCCCTGGCCGACGCGCGCGCCTCCTACGCCATGGAGATGGTGGAACGCGCCTCGTCCTACGTCTCCGTGGGCGAGGTGGACGGGCAACCGCACGTGCTCGACCGGGCCACCCCGCAGCCGCTGCTGCGCGCCCGCCTGTCCGAACTGCTGGCCGATGGCCGCGAGGTGCTGCCTCCCCACGCCATCCCGCTGGAAGCGCCCTATCAGGACCAGCCCCTGTACTGGCTCACCGGGCACACCCCCGACGACGCGGGCGGCACGCGGCCCGTGCTGGTGCCCGCACAGATGGCCTATCTGTTCTGCAATCTGGACGAAATCGCCCTGTTCTCGGCGTCCGGCTCCACCGGCCTCGCCACCGGCAACATCATGGCCGAGGCCAAGGTGGCCGCGCTCACAGAAATCCTTGAGCGCGACGCCGAAGCCACCATGCCCTATGACCGTTCGCAGTGCTTCCGTCTGGTCACGGACGACGCGCGCCTGCAATCCCTGCTGGACGACTACGCCGCGCGCGGCATCCACATCCAGTTCCAGGACCTGACCACCGAGTTCGGCGTGCCCTGCTACAAGTGCTTCGTGGTAGGGCCGCGCGGTCAGGTGGCGCGCGGCACCGGCGCGGGCCTTTCCGGTCGCCGGGCCGTGCTTTCCGCCATGACCGAAACGCCCTTCGCCTACCCCAACGGCGGCCCCTCCGGCCCCGGCGTGCGCGGCCTGCCCGAACGCAAGCTGGAAGACCTGCCCGACCTGGCCCTGGAATCGCCCCAGCGCAATCTGGCGCTGCTGGAAACCCTGTTCGCCGTCAACCGCATGGCGCCCGTGTACGTGGAACTTACCCACGCCGACCTGGAATTCCCCGTGGTCAAGGCGCTGGTGCCCGGACTGGAATCCACCGCCGACTTCGACACGTGGTCGCGCATGAGCCGCCGGTTGTTCCGCAATTACCTGAGGTTGCGGGGATAACACGGGGAGAAGAAAATAAAGAGTTAACCGGGGAAGGGGAGGGTACTTTGAAAAGTACCCTCCCCTTCCCCGGACCCCATCCCCTCCCTCAAACTTTCTGGTAGGGGTGGATGCAGACGGCCCAGTGCCGACACATCACGGGCAGGCTGATGGCATGGCCGACAGCGGATGCCCGTTGAAATTTCATCGCCAAGGAGCCCGGTCATGCTGCACACGCCGCGCGCCCGCAGGGGCATGGTCGTCACCCCCCACCACCTTGCCTCGCAGGCGGGCCTTGCCATCCTGCGCGAAGGCGGCAATGCCGTGGAGGCCGTGGTGGCGGCAGCCGCCACGCTGTGCGCCGTCTACCCGCACATGACCGGCCTTGGCGGCGACGGTTTCTGGCTGATTCACGAACCCGGCGCGCCCGCCCCTGTGGGCATCGACGCCAGCGGACGCTCCGGCGCTGCGGTGACCCCGGACCTGCTGCGCGCGGCGGGGCATACGCACCAGATACCCCGACGCGGCCCGCTGGCCGCCATCACCGTGGCAGGAGCCGTATCCGGCTGGGCGGCGGCGCTGGACCACGCCTGCGCCTGGGGTCCGGCCCTGCCCCTGCCCCGCCTGCTGGAAGAAGCAGAATGGCACGCCCGACACGGCTTTACCGTCACCACAGGGCACCATGAACTGGTACGTGCCAACGTGGAATCGCTGACCGCGCAACCCGGCTTTGCCGCACAGTTCCTGTCAGACGGCGCGTGCCCGCCGGAAGGAAGCACCCTGCGCCTGCCCGCCCTGGCCGATACCCTGCACACGCTGGGCACGCGCGGGCTGGACGACTTCTACCGAGGGCGGGTGGCCGCCGCCATGGCCGCAGACCTTGCCGAAGCGGGCTCGCCCCTCACGGCGGTGGACCTTGCGGACCACCATGCGTCGCTGGTGGCTCCGCTGTCCCTGCGCCTGGAGCAAGGGCAGGTATTCAATCTGCCACCACCGTCGCAGGGGGTGGCCTCGCTGTGCATCCTCGGCATCTTCGAACGGTTGCGCAGTGCTGGCGCCTCCATCGAGCCGGAAACCTTCGCCCACCTCCACGCCATAGTGGAAGCCACCAAGCGCGCCTTCCGGATGCGCGACGGCCTTGTGGGCGACCCCGACCATGCCCCCTACCCGCCCGTGAACCCCCTGCACCCCGACCGGCTGGACGCCCTTGCCCGCGACGTGGACATGGCCCGCGCCCTGCCGTGGCCCGCGCCGCCCTCCGGCGGCGACACGGTGTGGCTGGGCGCGGTGGACGCGCAGGGGCGCGCCGTCAGCTGCATCCAGAGCATCTACTTCGAATTCGGGTCCGGCGTGGTCCTGCCGCGCACCGGCATCACCTGGCAGAACCGGGGCTGCGGCTTTTCCCTCCAGGCGGGCAGCCCTGCCTCGCTGGCCCCGCGCCGCAAGCCGTTCCACACCCTGAACCCTGCCATGGCCCTGCTGGCCGACGGCAGGGTCATGCCGTACGGCACCATGGGCGGCGAGGGCCAGCCCCAGACCCAGGCCGCCGTGTTCACACGCCATGTGGTTTTCGGCCAGTCGCTGCAACGGGCCGTCAGCGCCCCGCGCTGGTTGCTGGGGCGGACGTGGGGAGACGACGCCGTACATCTGCGGCTGGAGGGCCGCATCGCCCCGGACGTTGCCGACGCGCTGCGCGCCGCCGGGCACCCCGTGCGCATGGTGGACGACTACGACCCGGTCATGGGACATGCCGGGGCCATCGTGCGCCATGCGGACGGCACGCTGGAAGGCGCGGCAGACCCGCGCGGCGACGGCTGCGTGGCCGCGTGGTGATGCTCAGGCCACGCCCAGGCTCTCGCACACGTTGACCACCAGTTGTTCCGGCGTTCTTCCGTCCGGCAACAGAAAATGCAGCACGCCCATGCACAGGGTTTCCAGTTCCAGCGCCTCGCGGCAGAACCTTTCGCCGGGCTCGCCGGACAATCCCAGCTCCGCGGCCAGCCGCACCGGGTTGGTCATCATGTAGAACACCCGCGCCCCGTCGCGCAGACAGGCCCGCAGGTGTTCGTCGCGCACGGCGGATACCGGTGCCGCCAGCACCAGCCCGGTACGGCAACACAGCTCCGTCACCACTTCGGGTGCGGCATCGTCCTCCGGCGCGGCCGCCTGCATGCCGAAGCGTTGCGCCACCAGTTCCGCCAGTTGCCGCCTGCCGCTGCCCGGCAGCCCCAGGATCACGATGCGCTCTGCCGCCGGGGTGAAGGGGGGCCTGCGCCCCGCGCGCGACACGGTCATGGTGGCGTCGGCATCGCCCACGTCCTGCCTGCGCATGACGAACCCGGAGGTATCGAACCTGTCCTTTCCTTCGCTTCCGCTCATTCCGCACTCCTATCATCATGTATCATGTTGATTTTGACGCTTCTTTGATTAACACTACTCAACACTCACAGTGCCGGACACACTCGTTTCACATCAGGGCCGCATTCCGTCCACACAGCTTCCTTGCGTGGCATCGCCTTGCGGTCACCATCAGCCTTTGGGGGGTCCATGTTCCAGCGGATGCGTTTCAGCACCAAATTCTACCTGGGCAGCGCCGCCATCGTGGCAAGCACGGTGGCGTTCATGGCCATCGTGCTCACCATCGTCGTGCGGGGCGACCTGGTGGACCTCGGGCAGCTCAACCTGAAGTCCGCCACGGACAACCTTGTCTCCACCATCGAGATGCAGCACGCCATCACGCAGGAAAAGGTCACCTCCGACCTGGCCCTGTTCGAATCGCAACTGCTGGCCGATGGCCCGCTGATGGTGCGCAAGGCCGACATGCAGAAGGTCGACGTGATCAACCAGGTCACCAAGCAGAAGGAAACGGTCGAAATGCCCGGCCTGTTCCAGTATTCGCTGCTTGGCCGCAAGCCCATGCGCGACAACAACGACGTGGTGGACCACGTGCAAAAGATGGCGGGCGGCGCCGCCACGCTGTTCCAGGTGCTGCCCGGCAAACTGGTGCGCATCGCCACCAACGTGCGCACCACGGACGGCCAGCGTGCCGTGGGCACCTACATTCCGGAAGACAGCCCCGTCTACAAGGCGGTCATGGCAGGCCAGACCTACACCGGGCGCGCCTTCGTGGTGAACGACTGGTACATCACCGCCTACAAGCCCGTGCGCGACGAGGACGGCGCCATCATCGCCGTGGTCTTCGTGGGTCGCCCCATCCGCACACCGCAACTCGCCGAAATGATGGACAAGGTGCGCGTGGCGGGTGCGGGCTACGCCTTTGTCTACGATGCCTCGGGCATGATTCTCCACCATCCCACGTTGCGCGGCAAGACGTTGCAAGAGGCGGGCATCGCCCCCTTCTTCAAAGACGTGAAGGACGGCCCCGTGGAATATACCATGGGCGGTGTGCCCCTGCGCGCCTACGTACGCCATTTCGAACCGTGGGACTGGCGCGTGGCCGTGCGCATGACCCGCTCGGAGATGGTGCACGGGCTGGATACGCACCTCTTGCAGAACGCCGCCGTCATTGCCGTGGTGGCGCTGGGCGTGGCCCTGGTCTTCGTGTTCGGGCTGCTGCGCACCGTGTCGCGCCCGCTGGGCACCCTGCGCCGCTTCACGGCGGAAGTGGCCAAAGGCAACTACGACGCGGCCATCGACTACCTGGCCGATGACGACATCGGCCGCACCATCGGCGGCGTGCGGGCCATGGTGGCCGAAATCAAGCACCGCCTGGGCTTTTCCAACGGCATTCTGCACGGCATGACCATGCCGAGCTACGTGGTGGATACCGACAACCGCATCAGCTACGTGAACCAGGCCATGCTGGACCTGCTGGGGGTTTCCGGCACACCTGACGAGCACCTGGGCGCCGACGTTGCCCTGTTCTTCTACGGCGAGGCGGGGCGCGACACCGTGGTGGGCCGCTGCATGCGCGAACGCCGGGCCATCCTGAACACGGAACTGACCCTGTCCCGTCGTACCGGCGGCACCGTGCACGCCCGCCTGGACACCGCCCCCCTGCTGGACCTGGACGGCAACCTCATCGGCGCGTTCTCCATCTTCGCCGACCTGACGGACATCAAGGCCCACCAGCAGGAAATGGAAGACAAGAACACCCTCATCGGCGAAGTGGCCGCCGAGGCGGACCGCATCTCGCAGGTGGTGGCCGAGGCCGCCGCAGGGCTGGCCCGCCAGGTGGAGCTGGCCGAACGCGGGGCCGACGTGCAGAAGGCCCGCGCCGGTGAGGCCGCCAGCGCCATGGACCAGATGAACGCATCGGTGGTCGAGGTGGCCCGCGCCGCCGACGAGGCCGCCGCCAGCGCCGACGAGGCCCGCGCCAAGGCCGAGGACGGCGCCTCCATCACCCGCGAAGCCGTATCCGCCAGCACCGCCGTGGCCGCCGACGCCGAGGCCCTGCGCACCGACATGCGCGAACTGGGCACCCAGGTCGAGGGCATTGGCCGGATCATGGACGTGATTTCCGACATCGCCGACCAGACCAACCTGCTGGCCCTTAACGCCGCCATCGAGGCGGCCCGTGCCGGAGACGCCGGACGCGGCTTTGCCGTGGTGGCCGACGAGGTGCGCAAACTGGCCGAAAAGACCATGGGGGCCACCCGCGAAGTGGGCGAGGCCGTCACGCGCATCCGCGCCGGGGCCGCCCGTAACCTGGAGGCCACGGAAAACGCCGCCCGCAACGTGGGCCGGTCCGCCGAACTTACCGATGCCTCCGGCCAGACCCTGCAGCACATCGTCACCATTGCCGTAACCACCGCCGACAGGGTGCGGGCCATCGCCACTGCCGCGTCCCAGCAATCGGCCGCCAGCGAGGAAATCAGCCGCGCCACCGGCGAGGTGGACCGCATCTCCGGCGAAACCGTGGACGCCATGCGCGAGGCCGCCCGGGCCGTGGCGGCATTGGCGGAGCAGGCGGAGGCGCTGCGCCAGGTCATGGCACGCATGCGTTAGGCATGGCCGTCATGCGGGCGCTCTTGCCCGATGCCTGCGTCAAACGGCGATGCCGCTCGGGTCATGTACCAAAGAGTACACTCCCCTCGCTGCATCGCCGTTTTCCTTGTCCTCGGACAACATCGCTCCGCCTGCCGACCATGCCTGAAGGCAAATGAAAAGAGTATGCTCTCCCTTCCTCCTCCCAAAAAACAACCGCCCCGACCAGGATTCCGGTCGGGGCGGTTTCATTTCTTCATTCTTTCTAACAGCTCATCACTTCAAGGCTTCCTGGCCGTGCGCAGCGTGCGGCGAGGGCAAGGAAAACGCCATTTCCGCGATGGGGAGTGTACTCTTACCGTACATGACCCGGAGCGGAAATGGCGTTTGACGCCGCCATCGCCCACGATCCGCGCGGCCAGACCGCGGGGGCTACTTCCAGGTGACGGGGAGCGGCTTCCGCCACGGAATACGCTTGTATCGGTACTTCGCATACCCCAGCATCTGCGCGCCCTGTACCCGGTCGTCCTCGCCAAGGCCCAGCAGTTCGCGCAGGGGCGCGTAGGCATTGGCCGCGTAGGTGAAATAACCGCCCCAGCAGGCAGCCACGCCGTGGGCATGGGCGGCCAGTTCCAGATAGGTGAGGGCGATGGCCGAATCAACGGCGGGCCAGGTGGCCGCGCCGTCGCAGCAGGCCACGGCGATGTGCGGCGCGCCGCGCAGCACCAGGTCCACGCCCTTGCGCGACCCGGCGATCAGCCCGGCCACGTTGTGGCGCTTGGCGGTTTCCGGATCGTGCTCGCGCAGGTACATCATCCAGTCGATGATCAGGCTGGCGATTTCACGGGTGCGGGCCGGGTCTTCCACCATCACCCAGCGCACCGGCTGGCGGTGGCTGGCGGTGGGAGCCCAGCGCACGGTGTCCATGATCCGGACCAGCACGTCGTGCTCCACCGGCTGTTCCTTGAAGGTGCGGATGGAGCGGCGCCCGCGCAGGAACTGTTCCCCCGCGTCGGCCTCTATGGCCAGTTCGCGGCGTACCGGGGCAAATTCGTCAAAGGGCATGCCCTCAAGGCGCACCGCCCCGCTCGGACAGACGGCCACGCAATGGCCGCAGCGGATGCAGGCATCCTCGGCCCCCTGGCGCATCTTGGCCACGCCCGTTTCCTTGTCGGCGATCAGGATGCGGATGGGGCATTCGTCAATACAGATGTTGTCGCGCTTGCATTTCTGCGCGTCCACTTCGAAAAACGGCATGAAGGTCCTCCCTGTACTCCGTGGCCCGAATGGCCACAGGTGCCGGTTTGCCCCGCTTCACGCCGCGTGTAAAGCAAAAATGGCGTGGCATGGCCGCAATACCGCCTTTGACAGTCCCCCCTGTCCCCTGTAATGTCGGCATGATAAAGGAGACTCGCATGCCGAACCGCGCCGTGCTCCGCACCATTGCCCTCATGCTCCGCAGTCTGCCCGCATTCCACCTGCCATCCGGCCTGCCGCGCGCCGCCGCCGCGCACCGGCATGCAGCCATATTGCCCCCCCGCCCGGCCATGTCCCGAGCCCTGAACCTCGTCCTGTGCCTGACCCTCAGCCTGCTCCTGACCGGGTGCGGCTCCCCCCCGGCCAAACAGAAGTCACTGCTGCTGCCGCAGGGCCCCTCGGTCACCCGGGCGGACCCCGGCTACATGCAGTGGCTGGAAAAGCAGTCGCTGCTGGGTTCCGGTTCGGAACTTGCGCGCGTGGTGTCCGGCAGCCAGTTGGGCTGGCGTTCTCCCTCACTGCCGCCCGACCCGGAAAACCTGCTGCGTGCCGCAGATACCTGGCTGCTGGTGCATCCCATGGCGCTCATCGCCGACGGCACGCCCTCGGCCTTCGCCATCCTGGCCCAGCCGAGAGCGCAGGAACTGCTGCGCCGCACGGGCGCGCGCGGCCTGTACGTTGCCCCATCCGGCGGCGCCGGGGCCATCTGGGCATACGACCGCAGCGCCACCCTGACCGGTGACGACACCATCCAGCACGGCTTTTCCGAGGCGGCGGGCAACGACGACGAATTCCTGCGCCTGCGCCGTCTGACCGACAACAGCCGCATGCTGCTGGGCACCGACATCATCCCCGCCGCCACCGGCATGGGGCCGGACTTCTTTCTGGCCGCGCGCAACGTGCGTGAATACCCCGGCGCTTACTGCATGGTGGAAATTCCGCGCGACCTGTGGCCGTACCTACCCGCCAGCGCAACGGAATGGCAGGCCCGCCCGCTCACCCGCGCCCAGCACGACCTGCTGGCGGAAAAGGGACTGCTGCCCGCATCCCTCTCGCGCGACCTGCTGGCTTGGGCGCGCCCCGGCGGCTGGGCCATCACCGGCGAAGTGCGCGGGGCCGACGGCACCCTGCGCCGCTGGGCCTACCGCCATGCAGAGCGTTACGACATGCCCGTGCTGCACTGGGACGACCCTTCCGCCGCCGCGCGGCGCATCCTGTCTTCCAGCATCATCCAGCAGATCGGCTTGCGCGGCATGGCCCTGGCAGGCTTCCGGGTGGAACCCCTGACCGGGCTGGACCCGCTGCCCCGCGCCGTCTTCGGCAATCAGGGCAATCAGGGCGACCCCGGCCATGCCCCTGGGCTGGAACCCGCGCCCACCGCCGCCCTGTCCCTGGGCCGCGAAACCCGCCGCTACGGCGGGTGGGCATGGCAGCGCGACCGGCTGCCCCTGCCGCTGCTGGCCCGCACCCTGCACGAATCCGCCGACGTGGCCGAAGACACCGTCACCAGTCCCGCCGCAGAGCATGCCCTGCTTACCGGCGATGCGCGCCCCCTGCGTGCCCTGCTGGACGACGCCCTGCGCCTTGGCATCGACATGCGCCGTCTGGTGCACGCCACTCCCGGCCCGGACGGCGTGGACTACGCCCTGCCGCAACTGGCCCCCGGCATGCTGCCGCCCGGCTCGGTGGCGGGTGATGCCGCCCTGGCGGACGACATGCGCACGACCATGCGCACGCGCGCATCCCTGTGGGCGTCCACCATGCCTTTGGGCGGGGCGGGCGACATGCTGCCCGTCACCGGTGCGGGCCTTGCCGCACTGGGCGCGGGTTTCAGCCATGCCGACGCGGCCAGGGCCGACGCACGCGAAACGATCCGCCGGGGGCATCTGGCCCTGGTCTTCTTCAAGGCCATGCAGCCGGGCCTGTTGGTGCTGCACGGGCAGGACCTGGCGGGCGCCCTGCCGCTGGACTGGCACGTCATGGCCGATTCCGAGGACCGCTGGGACCCGGCGCTGGCCCCGCGCGGCGCGTACGCCCTGTACCGCACCGCCCGTACCACCGTGCTGACCAGGCAGGGCATGCCCCGCGCCCCGGTGGCCTACCCTACGCCCGACGAACAGTTGCTCGACCCGCACTCCTTCCTCAACGGGGTGCACGCCATCACCGCCATGCGCGAACGCACCGGCATCGCCGCCGGGCGCGTGGCAGCACGCCTGCGCACGCAAGGGCGTGGCAGCATCGCCCTGGCCGTGGAACTGCCCGGCGGGCGCGGCATGGTGGTGGCCGTCACCAACTTCGGACGCGAGGCCGTGACCGAACGCCTGGACATGGCCGCCACGCCCAGACTTCTGGAACTGTTCGGCGCGGGCAACCCCGCCGTGGACCTGGAGGAAGGCACCCCCCTGCCGCTGGAGGGGGGCCGCATGGTACTGCACCTGAACCCGTGGGAAACCCGCGCCATCCTGGTGGGCCGCGATGCCAAATCCATCGGCGCGGCAACGGCGGCGGAACAGCCCAAGGGGCCATTCGTGCCCGCACGTGATACCACGCCCATGCCCGTGGTCACGCCGCCCGCACCGGCCAAGCCTGCGGTGACGGCCCCCGCCCCGACGCCCGTGCCGGATCTGACCATCCGCATCGCGCCACCTGCCGGGACCGAAACCAGCCCCGCGCCCGCCGGGCCCCAGGACGCCGCCACGGAAGGTCTGCCTGCAGAAAGCCTGGGCACTGGCGATGGCGCAACGCCAATGCCTGCCGAACCTCCCGTCATGCCTGCCGTCCCGGCCCCGGAATCGACTGCACCCGCGACGGTGTCTCCTGGAATGCAACCCGTTACACCTCCGGCAGACCTGATCCCAACGGAACAGGTTCCCCACCCCCCGAGCACCGAACCGGTTCAGCTTGAACCGGCCCCGCAGGAACCAGTGGCCCCGGCGCCAGCCCCCGTTCCCACGCCGGAATCGGTTCCCGTGCCTGTGCAGTCTGCACCTGCCGTGCCCCCTGCCATGCCCCCTGCCGAGCCCCCCACTGCACCGCATGACGCGGGCGGTGAAGTTCGTGCGCCGGTCGCCGCTCCGGAAATCCCGGCCCTGCCGGAGCCTGTGGAGTCACCGATGTCCTCCGCGACGCCGGAAGTGGCGTCCCCGGCAACGGAATCCACCATGCCGGTCACACCTGCGGAATCCGCCACCCCGGCCCCTCCGGCACCCACGGACACCACAGTTCCCACTGACACCGCGAAAGGGAGCCTGGTGCCGTATAAACCCGTACGGCGCACCGCACCGGAAACGTTGGACGGCCCCATTGTTCCCGTTCCCCCGGCTGCCACTGTCCTTCCCGACGGGGTGGACAGCCCGGCGGACAGCACGCCCACTTACAAGGCCCCCCTGCGAAAGGCCCCGGAAACGCTGGATGGTCCCATCACGGTGCCGCCGCTGCCCACGGACCCGGCAACACCCGCCGAACCGGTGCCCCCCACAGTTCCGACGGCAACGGAATCGGGAACCACCGCACCATAGGCCGTTCCAACCATTCCACGCCACGCCCCTTGCACCCTATCACCGCCCCCTTCGCGCACCGCGCCAAGGGGGCGGACTGTTTCCCGGCCCGGCCTGCCGTCCTACCGTATGGCACCCCACGTGCGGCATCCCCGTGCATATTGGCCGCCACAACCTCTCGCACGGCATGCATCATGCATGGGCAGGCCCATGAACCACACCCAATTCCTCGCCGACAACACCAAGGCCCTGACCGCCGCACAGCCCCAGGTGGCCGCGTGGCTGGCCGCACACGCTCCCGCGCCCGAAGCGCTGGCCCCTCGCCTGCGCCTGAACCGCTGGAACATGCTGGACGTTGAACTGGAGGACGGTCGTCGGTTGTTTGACGCCTTTCCGCCCCACTTCGCCTACCGGTCATGGCCCCCGACGGAGCAGGCGGAGCGTTCGGCCACCATCATAGTGGGGGCCAACCTGGGCTACGGCATCAACCACATGCTGGAAAAGACGCCGCCCCGCCACCGGCTGCTGGTGGTGGAGCCGGACCCGGCCATGCTCAGCCTGTGCCTGGGGCTGACGGATTACCGTCCGTTCATCGAGTCGGGTCGGCTGACCTTCGTGGAGCCCAGCTTCGACGCGCTGGTGGCCGCCATCCGGGGCTGCGACAAGCAATTCCTGTTCGGGCGCATCCTGCTGCAGGCCGACCTGGCCAGCCAGCAGATCGGCCCCGCCTATGCCCACTGGGTCCGCATCTGCCGCGAGCAGCTGGACGCCCTGTCGGTGGAACTTTCCACCCTGCGCCGCGCCCAGGACGTGATGGTGGGCAACGAGCTTTCCAACTTCCGCCGCGCCCTGGCCGACGGCGACATGAAGTCGCTGCGCGGCGCGCTGGACGGACTGCCCGCCGTCGTCGCGGGCGCCGGGCCTTCGCTGGCCGCATCGGCCCCTGCCGTGGCCCGGCTGGCCGACCGGGCGCTGGTCACGGCGGCACTGCAAACCCTGCCCGCCATGCAGGCCGTGGGCATCCACCCCGACCTCGCCCTGTGCATCGACTACAGCGACGGCATCTTCCGCGTCTACGACCGGCTGGACCCGGAATGGGCCCGCCACGTGCCGCTGATCTATTCCACCAAGGTCCAGCCCGAAGTGGTGCGCCGTTACCCCGGCCCCACCCTGCCGCTGTGGACCGTGGGCGGCATGGCCACCTTCATCGCGGGCAAGGACGATCTGGTGCTGGATGCGGCGGGCAACGTCAGCGTGGCCCTGCTGCGCCTGCTGCACTGGATGGGCGCGGGACGCATGGTGCTGGCCGGGCAGGACTTCGGCTGGCGGGGTGAAACGTCGCACGCCGCCGGGCACCATGCCGCCGCCATCACCGTGGGCACGCTGGACCTGCCGGGCCGCGACGGACCGGTGCGCTCCACCCTGCCCTACGCCACGGCCCTGCGCGACATGGAACAGGACATCCGCACCCTGCAACTGGACGTGGTGAACCTGTACGGCGGCGGGGCGCTGATCCGGGGCGCGCGGGACATCACGCCCGAGGATATCGACCGTGAACTGCCGCTCCCGGTGGACGGCGACAGTGCAGGCGGCAACGTGATGGGGCACGCCGACATTCTGGCCGGGTTCCGCCAGCGCCTGGACGCGGCCATGACCCCGTGCGAGCAGCCCCTGTTCGCCCCGCGCCTGCCGCAGTGGCGCACCTCGCTGCGCAATGCGCAGAAACGGCTGGAAACGCTGTTCCGCAAGCCGGAACGCCACGGCGCGGAAATCGTCGAAATGCTGGGCCGGGTGCACTTCTTCCTGCGGCAGGATCCCATCTGCACGCCGTACCTGTACAACGAGATCATGGATGTTTCCGGGCTGGTGCACGGGCGCGACAGGTTCGGCCTGCCCCAGATGACGGAATTCCGGCAGATCGCACGACGGGTGCTGGACAAGATCCGACGCATCGACGAAGTGATGACCAGCGCGAGCCAGCAGGCCGCGTAACGTCCGGCCAATCAACAACCGCGCGGAGACACCATGAGCGTTCTTGCCGAAATCGCCGTCTTTCCCATGGACAAGGGCGCCAGCGTCAGCCAGTGGGTGGCCCGCGTGCTGTCGGTCATTCAGGAGAGCGGCCTGCCGTACCAGTTGGGTCCCATGGGCACCACCATCGAAGGCGGGCGGGCCGAGGTCATGCAGGTGGCCGACCGTTGCCTGGCCGCGCTGGAAGCGGACTGCGACCGGGTGTACATGACCCTGAAGGTGGACCTGCGCAAAGGCCCCGTGGGCCGCATGGCGGGCAAGGTGGCCTCCGTGGAGGCAAGGCTGGCCGAAAGCTGAGACCAGAGCCCGAAATTCGCCCTTCGTGAACGACAACGGCCGCGCGGTAATTGCCGCGCGGCCGTTTTGCTTCGTATTTTCCGGCTACCACATGCCCGCCGGGAAAGGATAAAGGCGCGAGGCCTGTTGCCCCATGCCGCCCCGGATCGCATCAGATCGAATCATACCGAATCAGACCGGATCAGATCGAATCAGGCCTTTCCTTCGTCTTCGGGGCCAGCGGACCCATCGGGCGCATCGGGCGCATCGGGCAGCGGATGCGCCGTCTCCACCAACTGCAGCCGTTTCCATGCGCCGCGCCGAAAACGCAGCCATGATATCACGGCCAGCAACAGAATGAACGCGGTGAAGGTCGCCCACAGCGTGTTCAGGGTCATCAGGCCCGAGGCCCGCAGGGCCAGCGTGGGCAGCACCAGGCCGATCAGGCAGCCCAGCAGCATGTTCCACATGACGAACCAGGTGTCGCCCGCACCCTTCAGCGCGCCGGTGTAGACAATGGTCACCCCGTCCAGCAGGCAGTACACGGCCACGAAGCGCAGCAACACCACGCCGAGATCGCGGATTTCGGCCTGTTGCGCGGCCATGGCCGCGTCGTGCGCGCCGCCCAGAAACAGTCCGTACAGCGGGCCCGGCGCGCAGAAAAACAGCAGGGAAAGCGCGAACATCCAGGCCGTGGCCACGTGCAGGGTGCTGGACGTTACCCGCTCGGCATCGACGGGACTGCCGCGCCCCATGGCCTGCCCCACCATGCTGCCCACGGCAATGTTCATGCCTATCATGGGCAGAAAGGCCACCATGTTGATGGAAAAGGTGATGTTGGTGGCGGCCAGCGCCGTTTCGCCCAGTTCACCCACCAGGAACACGAACCACGTCACCGAGAACAGTTCGGCGAACCCGTTGATGCCGCTGGGCAGGCCGTAGCGGGCCATGCGCCGGAACAGTTCCGGCTCGAACCCGCGCCCGCTCCACACCCGGTAGCACCGTTCATTACGGGCGGTGAACACCATCCACACGAACAGCAGCGTGCCCACGCCCCACCCGGTGGCCGTGGCCAGGCCCGCCCCGGCAATGCCCATTTCCGGCAGGCCCCAAGCACCATATATCAGGGCGTAGTCCAACGGAATGTTCACCGCCGTGGCGACCATGTTGGCGACCATCACCGGGCGGGTGCGGCCCTGCCCGGTAAAGAACCCGGCCAGACAACTGTTGACCAGCGGCAGCACCGACCCTGCCGTGAGCATGCGGAAATAGGCCACCTCGCCCGTCTGCACCCCCGGAGAATGTCCGGCAAAGGCAAAGATGGCAGGCGCGGCGTACCACAGCAGGCCCATGCCCGCGCCGAAGAACAGCGCCATGTACACGCCCTGCCACAGTGCCGCCCCCACCCGCCGCGGCGCGCCGGAACCGATGTACTGGGCAATGAACACCCCGGAATAGCCGGTGATGCCCATGCAGGTGAGCAGAAACAGCAGATGCACCACCGCAGCCGGTGTGGCCGCCGCGATGGCCTCGACCGAATAATGACTCAGGAACAGCCGGTCGGTGAACTCCATGACCGTGGTGGAGGCCATGCTGGCCACCAGCGGCAGGCTGATGCCGAGCACCTCGCGGTACCCGCCCGGCGCATTCCAGCGCCCGGTAAGGCCTGCCACCATTTTCGACAACATTCCATCCTCCGTGGCGTACAGTCCGTGTTGCGGAAAAGCCGTACCAAGTACCCTAGCGAAAAAGAGGCGTCAAGGCACCCTGGCCGCGCGACACGGTACGTCGCGCCCCGGCAGGAAGAAAGGTCCACCCGCCCCGCCTGCCGCGCGGTTCAAAGCCGGACCGGTCCGGGCGCCCGCCCCGGCGACGGCATGCGGCGCGGCCCGCTCGCGCCCTTCCCTTCACTGCGGTTTCACCCTATAAGGCGGCAATGCGTCAGCCGTACCCCCTTTCGCACCATCTGCTGTGCATCCTGCCGCTGCTGGCGCTGCTTGCGCTGTCCACCGTGTGCCTTGGCGCCGGAGACGAAGTGACGGCCTACTGGCGCGCGTGGCGGCAGGCCAACCCCGATACGGCCAGTTTGGTCATGGTGCTGACCGACTGGGGCAACCCGGCCATGTATGCCGTGTACGGAGCGCTGTTCTGGCGCGCCCGTCGCCGCCACGACCTGCGCACCGTGCGCTTTGTCCTGGCCTACGTGGCGGTGCAGTTGCTGATTGCGTTCCTGCTCGTGCGGGTGATCAAGATCACCGCCGGGCGCACCCGGCCCGGCGTGGCGGGGCCGTGGGTGCCCTTTTCGTTCGACGGGCCGCACAATTCGCTGCCCTCCGGCCACACGGCGGAAATCGCCGGGGCTTGCCCGCCGCTGGCCATGCGCTGGAAGCACATGGCCGCATCCCTTGCCCTTGGCGGATACGTGGCCGCCGTGGGCTATTCGCGGGTGCTGCTGGGGCAGCACCACGCCAGCGACGTATTGGCGGGGCTTCTGCTGGGCAGCCTTGCCGCCTTCATCATACACCGCTTCACCCACAGGACCGCTCCATGACCGATCCGCAGACCGAAACCGCCGCCTCCCAGGCCAAGGCCGCCGCTTCTCCGGAAACGCCGCAGACCCCGCCCGGCGCCGCCGCCAACGCCACCGGGGCCGCAGGCGGCAAGCCTGCCGGAACCTGTCCGCCCCCGCAGCCCAATGGTCGCGCCCGAGGCATCCTGACCCGCCTGTTCGACCTGCTGGCCCTGTTCCCGCTGTTGCCGCTCACCCTCATCTACGCGGCGCAGACGGCCTTCACCCTGGATGCGCGATCGCTGTGGTTTTCGGACGAAATCCGCCACGGTAACGTCTACGAAACCATGCTGGCCACCGGCCAGTGGCTGGTGCCGCATCTGAACGGCATCCCCTACCCGGACAAGCCGCCCGTATATTTCTGGTTCCTCGGCCTGCTGGACGCCATCCCCGGCGTGGACGGTCCCATGGTCTTCCAGTTGGGGGCCGCGGTATCCGGACTGCTGGTGCTGTGGACCACCTATGCCCTGGCCCGTCTGGTGGCCGGATGCGACAAGCGCGAATCGTTCGCGGCGGGGCTGGTGCTGCTGTGCGGCCTGTACTTCCTGGGCGTGACCCACTACGCCCGCATGGACCTGCTGTTCGCCGCCGTGATCACGCTGGCCCACATCTGCATGTACCGGGGGCTGCGCCTGCCCCTGGCCTTCCGCTGGATCGTCCCGGCCTTTGCCCTGGCCGCCGTGGCCACCCTGGTCAAGGGGCCGTTCGGCCTGGCATTTCCGCTGCTGGCCGGGCTGGCCTACGGGCTGTGGCGCGGCATGCCCCGCCGCCTGAACCGCATGGACGTGGCCATCGGCGGCGGCATCATGCTGGCCACCCTGCTGGCCTGGGTGGGCGCGGTATGGTTTGAAGGCTACGCGGACCTCATCCGCAACATCCTGCGCCACCAGATCGTGGATCGCGCCACCGCCTCCTGGCATCACGAGCAGCCGTGGTGGCACTACCTGGCCACCCTGCCCGCCGCGTGGCTGCCGTTCACGCTGGTGCTGCCGTTCCTGCCATGGGGGCGCGCCTTCTCCCCCGCGTCCATGCGCAAGGTGCTGGCCACCCGCAAGGGCGAAGGCGACGGCATGGCCTACATCTGGCTGGCGCTGATCACCTCGTTCGCCCTGCTGACGGCGGTCAGCATCAAGATCGTCATCTACCTGCTGCCGCTGTTCCCGCTGCTGGCCGTGGTCACCGCCCGCGCCCTGCTGCGGCTGAACGGGTTCGGCAGCCGCATGTACTTCGGCCTGACGGCGCTGCTGCTGTTGGTGCTGGCGCTGGGTCTGGGCGCCGCCTCGCTGTGGCAGTGGGCGCCGGACATGGTGCGCGTGCGCTTCCAGCCGCAGGCGCTCGCCATGCTCGACATCGTGCGCGGCGCGCCCATCCTCGCAGGCGTCACCCTGGTGTTCGCCGTGCTGCTGTGGAAGGCCGTGGACCGCAGCCGTCCGGAAGGCGGTCTGCTGACCCTGGCCGCCTTCGTCACCGCACTCGTCGTGCCCGCCGCCCTGCTCACCGCGCCCTCGCTGGACCCGATCATGAGCCCCCGCGCCCAGGCCGAGCTGATGGGCGAGTACATCCGCAAGGGGTACCACCCGGTGAGCTACAAGGTGTACTCCGGCACCTACACCTACTACGCGGGCTCCAACATCGAGGAACTTTCCGACGAGGACTCGCTGCGGGCCGCCGTGGCGGTGTTCCCGCAACTGGTGGTGGCCATGCGCGCCGACCGCTTCGCGGAATGGACCGACAAGCCCGCCGACCTGCACGAGGTGCACCGCCAGTGGATCGTGGACCGCGAATACGTGCTGGCGGAGCGTTCCGCCCCCGTGCCGCCCGCAACACCCGAGAATCCGGTGACGCCCACCCCCGATGGTGATGGAGCCGCACCCTCCGTTTCCGGCGAACAGGCCCCGGCGCCCGATGCACCGGCCCTGCCGCAGCCCGCGCCCGGTGAGGGCAACGGCACCGACCACACCACGCCCGCCGCGCCCGCCGCGCCCCAGCCCGTGCAGCCCTTGCAGCCTGGTCGGCAGCCCGCCACGCCGGAAACCCCGGCCGTGCCTCTGCCCGGCCCGCAGCCGCAGGACAACGCCCCGGCCACGCCCCAACCCCTGCCGGTGCCCACCCCGCCCCCGCCGCCGCCCGGCGTGGGCGCCACGGACACCCCGGCTGCTCCCGCCCCGGCAACGGCGCAGGCCCAGTAGTCGGCAATACACGCAAGACAATAACGCAAGACTGCCGTGGAGTCGCCTCCACGGCAGTCTTGCGTTGTTGAAAAGGAAACGCGCCCCCGTCCTGTTCGCCCTGTTCGCCCTGTTCACCCTGTCTCGCCTGTTCCGTCCTGTCCTGTTCCACCCTGCCTGCGCCCCTTGCGCCCCTTGCTCCCTAAGGACAGCCAGGTCACCGCAACGCCAGCATCCAGCAGCCCACCAGCAACGCGGCGCAAGCCGCTCCAGCCAGCCATTCCAGCCAGCGCGGCGGCGGGCCGAAACATTCGCGCAGCCCCTGCGCGGCCATGCCCACCACGATGCCCGCCACCAGGCCGAACAGGTGCGCGCCAAGGTCGGTGCGCTCCCCTTCACTGCCCAGCATGCCCAGAATGGCCAGCCCGGCGGCCAGCGGCACCACCATGCGTCGCCAGCCGCTCCAGCCGCCCTCCACCGCCAGCAGCCCGGACAGCAGCCCCACCGCGCCGAACAACGCCGTGGAAAAACCCAGGCTGACGTGCGATGCCGGGCGCACCAGCGCATTCAGCACGTTGCCGCCCGCGCCCGCCATAATGGTCAGCAGCCAGCCGGGGCCGCTGCCCACACGGCGGCACAGGGGAATCAGAAAGAAGCTGCCGAACAGGATGTTGCCGAACAGGTGCGGACTGTCGGCATGCAGGGTCAGGGCCGTAACCACGCGGTACCATTGCCCGCGCGCGACGGTGTAGTAGACGTCCATGGCCCCGGCATCGCGCCACACGTCGGGGTCCAGGTCGGGCAGGGGCAGGTGCATATCCCACCACCAGCCCATGCGCACCCCGTGCCACAGGGCCAGCAGCAGCAGGCCCAGCAGGGTCAGATGGACGTTTGCGCGCAGGGGGGCGGGAGGAGGCGCGGGGGGGCGGGCACGGGCGGCGGCGTCCTCACCCTCGGCGGCCAGCAGTTCCAGCCGGGCCAGCCGCTCGTACAACGCAGGCACGAACAGGTGCTGCCGCTCGCCCCGACGCACGGCCATGAACGGAATGCTGCGCGCCTCCAGCACCAGCCGCCAGCGCGGCAGGCGCTGCATGGTGAACGGAGGAAGCTGCGGCAGCGGCGCAGGCAACGCCGAGTTCTGGACCGGGGGAACGGGTACGGTCAGGTCGCGCCAGCACAGGGGCAGCACGGGCCTGCGACGCAGGGCCGCCGCCAGGTGTTCCGGCGGGGCTCCGAGCCCGGAGGCCACGGCGGAACGCCCGGCAAGCGCGGATGCACCGCCGGAACGCACCGGGCGGGAGCGGCGGAAGCGGTCTGATCCGTTGGGAGGGGGCATGGGCTGTGCGGCGACCGTGAAAGGGAGAGCCGGGGGCGGCGCGCTAGCGCGCGCCCGAATCACCCGTGGAACCGCCCGATGTGCCGCCAGCCTTGCCGGGCTCGCCAGCCTTGCCGGAGCCATTCGCCGGAGCGGAAGGCTCCACCGGCTCGCAGTCGATGACCACGGTGCGGCGGGGTTCCTGCCTGTCGTCCAGGGCACTCCCTCCACCGCTCCCCAGGTCCGGGCCGTAGGGTTGGGGACCGTCGCCGGGCGTGCCGTCCAGACCAGAAGCGCCGTCGCGTCCCTGCCCGAACATGGGCCCGCCGCCAAAGGTTTCGGTGTGCCGCGCCCCGCCGGGGCCGAAATACCAGGTGCGCACATGCACCGACGCTCCGCCCGCGCGGTCACCCGCCCGGCCTTCAGCCTGCAGGGTGGCGTTCATGTGCCGCCGCAGCAGGTGCGCGGCCAGCCTGCGCACCGGGGGCAGCAGCAGCAGCACCCCCACGGCGCCGGTCACGAAGCCGGGTATCACCATCAGGATGCCCGCCAGCAGCAGGAACAGCCCGTCCAGCATCTCGTCGGCGGGCAGCACGCCCTGGGCCAGGCTTTGCTGGATGCGGGCCAGCGTGCCCATGCCCTGGGCACGGGCAATCCACACGCCCACCATGGCGAACAGGATCACGAGCAGCACGGCGTTGAACGCCCCGATGCGTGCGCCCACCTCCACCAGCACGTAGAATTCAAGAAAGGGGACCAGCAGCAGGACAAGACCAAGACGGGGCATGACGGCTCCGGGATGGTTGCGGTGGGAAAGGTGCGCCGGATTCGCGGGGGTACATCCGTGGTGCCGGTTACGTGACGGCAGCCGGGGGTGCGGACGCGGAGATTACGGTGACGAGGAGACGGCGCGGGGCGTCATGCCTGCGGGCGGCAACCCATGGCTGCGCCACGCATGCGTGCGTCCATTCAGTAGAGGATAGTCACGGAAGGGTCAGGCGGCAAGACGTATCCCGCCGGAAAAATGCGGGGAATGGAGGCTTCACCCGGAATGCGCCACGCCTGCACGGCGCAGTGCAATCACAGGCTGACGCCCCCCCCAAAGGTACGGCCGTCAGGACGTCAGCACCACCAGGGCGGCTCCGGCGGCCATCAGTGCCGCGCCGGGCAACCTGCCATCGCGGGCGGCGCGCCCCTCTCCGCGCCGATCAACGGCGTCATCCCGACGGGCAGTGCGCCGACCTCGGAGGCACCCGGCCCGCCAGTCGGACAACCGGTCGAACAGCACGGCGAACACCCCGTCCAGTCGCTTCACCGCGATCATGTTGGCGGCCGTGGTCAGGCTTATGGCCGTGAAATGCACGTACGCGGCCAGAAACAGCACCGCTCCCATGGCAGCGCCCCGCAACGGCCGGTCGACGAGCATGCGCGGGCGCACCCCGCCTAACAGCATCAGCCCCGCCAGCATGGCCGGGCCGTAAATGGCAAAGAACACCCCACCCGCCACGGCGGGCGGGGCGTACAGGACCATCTGGCGGTTCAGCACGCTGCCCAGCCCCCACAACAGGGCCACCCCCAGCATGACCCGCGCGCCGCGCTCGACAACCAGGGTTCGGAAGGGACGCAGGATGCGGGCAGCAAGGCCGCTGGCGACGTGCGCATGCGGCTCCGCCCTGCCCGCGTTCAGCACCCAGCTGCCCGCCACAACCAGCAGCACCCCGGCCACCCCCGCCGGACGTGGCGCAACCCCCAGCAGCAGGTATTCGTGCACCACCACGAAAACCGGGGAAAAGCACAGGTAGGGCACCGTGCGCGACACGGGAGAGAGGCGCACCGCCCATGCCGTGCACAGATGCCCGGCCATGTTCACCGGCACGGCGGCAAGGGTGGCCAGCCAGAACGGCGCGGGCAGGTCGGGCACGCCGCGCACCGCCAGCAGGGCCAGAAACGGCGGCAGGCTCCAGAATACCGGATAGGCCACCATGCGCGCCGGGGGCAGATCCCCGGCAAAGCGGCGCAGCAGGGTGGCGTCCAGCGCGGCCAGCAGGGCCGCCAGCAGGGCGGGAAGCGTCCAGAACATGGGGCATCCTACCCCGAGCGGCACCGGGCGAAAAGCGGGGGATGCCCGGCGCATGGCGACGTTTGCGTGACGAAGGGCCACCGTCACGCCCGGAACGACAACGCCAAAAAGCCCCGGCGGAAACCACCGGGGCTTTTGAACGCTCGGATCGGAAAGCCTTAGGCGACCTTGCGGACGGCGGGCTTCACCACCGCGCCGGAGCGCAGGCAACGGGTGCAGACGCTGATGGTCTTCACTTCGCCGTTGGGGTACTGGTGGCGGACGCTCTGCAGGTTCGGCTCGAACCGACGCTTGGTCTTGATGTTCGAGTGGCTCACATGGTGGCCGACCTGGGCCTTCTTGCCGCACACATCGCACTGCTTGGACATGACTTTCCTCCGTATATGTGCAAAGTTCGCGTGGTCGTTCTGGTGTGCCGCCGGTGGCGTTCTACCGCCGGGGCGCCGCGCGGGGCGGGCGTCGACCGATGTGCCGGGCACGTTCCGGACGCATTCTGGATGTTTGCCGCCGCGAGAGATGGGAGTCTTATACCGCCGCCCTGAAAAACGCAACCCCTTTCTTGACAGCCCGAAGGGTTCGCATGTAGTAATCGCTGCTCGCGAGGTAGCCATGCACCAGATTTGGATTCCGCTCAAGGACATTCCGGCGGGCGGCGGCGAATACGAGGTTGACGACCAGTCCGTCTGGCAAGGCCCCATCGCCGAGTTTTCACTGCCGTTCACCATCGTCGAGCCGCTGCGCGGTTCGGTGTTCCTGCTGCCGCAGGACGACGGCTGCCTTGTGCGCGGCAGGCTCACGGGGCGCATCAGCGCGCCCTGCGACCGGTGCGCCGAACCGGCGGTAGTGGCCATCGACCAGTCCTTCGACAGCTTTGAACCGTTTCCGGCCCCGCAGCCCGCGCAGGACGATGTGCGCAAGCACGGCAAGTCGGGCACGGCGGAGCCTGAAGTAGACAGCGACTTCGAGGACGTGGACGCAGCCGTGATCCGTGTCTCCCCTTCCGGGCAGGGCGTTGAAGTAAGCCTGTCCGGCCTGCTGTGGGAAGAATTTCTGCTGGCCCTGCCGACGAAGCCGCTGTGCTCCGCTGGCTGCAAGGGCCTGTGCCCGTCGTGCGGAAGCAACCTGAACGCCGCTTCCTGCTCCTGCAAGAGCGAGGAAGGCGACCCCAGGCTTGCCGCCCTGCGCGGCCTTACCATCGAAAAGAAGTAGCACAACCCCCGCCGCCCTCGGCGGGACATCCAGGAGAGGAACGTCATGGCCGTTCAGCAGAACAAGAAGTCCAAGTCCAAGAAGGGTATGCGCCGTTCGCACGACCGCGTGGCCGTCCCCACCATCGTGTACTGCGCCTGCGGCGAGCCCACCGTTCCGCACCGCGCCTGCCCGAGCTGCGGCACCTACAAGGGCCGTCAGGTGGTCGCTCAGCCTAATGAGTAACGCGACCACCATCGCCGTGGATGCCATGGGGGGGGATTTTGGCCCCTCCGTGGTGGTCCCCGGCGCGATTGAGGCGGCGCGCGACAAGGGGATCGCCCTTCTGCTGGTCGGCGACCAGGCGAAGGTGCAGGCGGAACTGGCCAGGATCCCCCTTGACGGCGTCGCCTATGACGTTGTCCACGCCAGCGAAGTCGCCGGCATGGACGAAAAGCCTTCCGACATCCTGCGCCGCCGCAAGGATGCCTCCATCCAGGTGGCCTGCCGCCTGGTGCGCGACGGACAGGCCCACGGCATCGTCAGCGCCGGGCATTCCGGCGCCACCGTGGCCTGCGGCATGTTCATCATGGGCCGCATTCCCGGCGTGGACCGGCCCGCGCTCGCCTCCATCATGCCCACGGAAAAGAACCCCATCGTCCTGCTGGACGTGGGGGCCAACGTGGACTGCAAGCCGCACCACCTGTTCCAGTTCGGCCTGATGGCCGACGCCTTCGCGCGCGACCTTCTGTCGTGCGAATCGCCGCGCATCGGCCTTCTGAGCATCGGCGAGGAAGAAGGCAAGGGCAACACCCAGGTCAAGGAAGCCTACGAACTGTTCAAGCTGGCCCAGAACGGCATCAACTTCGTGGGCAACGTGGAAGGCCGCGACATTTTCAGCGGCGAGGTGGACGTGGTGGTCTGCGACGGCTTTGTCGGCAACGTGGCGCTGAAGCTGAGCGAAGGGCTCAGCACGTCGCTGGGCCGCGTGCTGAAGCGCGAACTGCTCTCCGGCCTGTTGCCCAAGATCGGCACCCTGCTCGCCAAATCCGCCTTCCGCCGCTTTGCCCAGTTCGTGGACTATGCCGAATACGGCGGCGCTCCCCTGCTCGGCTTGCAGGGCATCGCCTTCGTCTGCCACGGCAAGTCCAATTCCAAGGCAGTGCGCAGCGCCGTCAAGCTGGCCGCCACCTTTGTGGAAAAAAAGACCAACGAACGCCTCGTCAAGGCCATCAGCGCCAACGAGGAACTCACCCGCTACGGCAAGGCCATCAAATAGGACGATTCTTGAAACGCTCCCACCGGCGCCAGTCGGCGAAACGCGATTTCGCCTGCGCCTTCGGTACGGGCGGCGCTCCCCGCGCAGCCAGAGCATTTTTAGGCAGACATCCCTGACGGTGAAATGCTCTAGCGCCCCCCACCCTGCACCTGCGGCGCCCCGCGCGCCGACCGGAACCAGCCACATGACAGCATCGCGCGATATTGCCTGCCGGGTCAGGGGGTTCGGTGCGTACACACCCGTGGACGTGCTGACCAACTTCGACCTTGAAAAATTCGTGGAGACCACCGACGAGTGGATCACCACCCGCACCGGCATCAAGCAGCGCCACCGCCTGGCCGAGGGGCAGAACGCCTCCGACGCGGCTGCGGAAGCCGCCCGCATGGCCCTGACCGACGCGGGCATGGAGCCGGGCGAGATAACCCACGTCATCAACGCCACCTGCACACCCGACTACCTGTGCCCCAACACCGCCTGCCTCGTGGAGGCCAAGCTGGGCATCGTGGGCGCCATGGCCTTCGATTTCAACGCCGCCTGCTCGGGCTACGTGTACGGCCTGTCCATGGCTCGCGCCATCGTGGCCGCCCAGCCCGAAGCCCGCGTGCTGCTGACCGCCACCGAAGCCCTGACCCGCCGCCTGAACTGGGCCGACCGCACCACCTGCGTGCTGTTCGGCGATGGTGCGGGCGCGTCGGTGATTACCGCCGACGGCGAAGGCGCCCTGCTGGAAGACGTGCTCTGCGCGTCCGACGGCAACCTGGGCGGCCTGCTGACCATCGGCGGCGGCACCCACACCCCCTACGCCAAGGGCGATCCGGTGGGCGACGATTTCTTCGTGCAGATGAACGGGCGCGACGTGTTCAAGCACGCCGTGCGCAACATGGCCGCCATCAGCCAGGATGTACTTGCGCGCAACGGCCTGACCACCGACGACGTGGCCCTGCTCATTCCACACCAGGCCAACCTGCGCATCATCGAGGCCGTGGGCGACCGGCTGGGCATCCCCGCCGAGCGCGTGTTCGTGAACCTGCACGAATTCGGCAACACATCCGCCGCGTCCGTGCCGCTGGCCATTGCCGACGCGCGGGCCAAGGGCGTGCTGCGCCCCGGCATGCGCGTACTGCTGGCCACCTTTGGTGGTGGGTTTACCTGGGGTTCTGCGCTTCTTCACTTCTAGGCGCACATTGCCTTTTTGCCGCTGGCTTCGTCAGACTTCGTCTGCCATCTCGGTCAAATACGATAAGAGTATACTCCCTCATGGCAGCCTCGTTTTCCTTGCCAGCAACAAAAAATCAACGTGCGCACGGTCAGAGGGACTCCTGAAGAGAATCAACGCCTCCCCTCAGGATACCCCGAAACGGGCCAATTGAAGTCGCACTGTCTTTGCGGTATAAGGCGGTGCCCTTTGCAACCCGCAACATGAGAAAGGCCGAATGAGCGAACTCACTTCCACCGCGCTGGTCACCGGGGGCTCCCGGGGCATCGGCAAGGCCGTGGCGGAAACCCTGGCCCGCGAGGGCTTTCAGGTCTACCTCACCTACGTGAGCAAGCCCGAGGAAGCCGAAGCCGTGGCCGCCGGCATCAACGCCGCGGGCGGTTCGGCGCGGGCCTTCCGGCTGGACGTTTCCGACGCCGCCGCCGTAGCCGCGTTCTTTCAGGAAGAAATCAGGGAAAAGGTCACCCTGGACGTGCTCGTGAACAACGCGGGCATCACCAAGGACGGGCTTATCCTGCGCATGAAGGACGACGACTTCGACCGCGTGCTGGACGTCAACCTTTCCGGCGCGTTCACCTGCCTGCGCGAGGCCGCCAAGCTGATGACCAGGCAGCGCAGGGGCCGCATCGTCAACATCACCTCGGTGGTGGGGCAGATGGGCAACGCCGGGCAGATCAACTATTCCGCCGCCAAGGCGGGCCTGATCGGCATGACCAAGTCCGCCGCCAAGGAACTTGCCGGGCGCAACGTCACGGTCAACGCCGTGGCTCCCGGCTTCATCGAAACAGACATGACCGCGAAGCTCACCGACGAGGTTCGCGCGGCATATATCGAAGCCATCCCGCTCCGGCGACTGGGCCAGCCCCAGGACATCGCCGATGCCGTGGCCTTTCTGGCTTCCGATAAGGCGGGCTACATCACCGGGCAGGTCATCGCCGTCAACGGCGGCATGTACTGCTAGGGCGGCCCACGAAGGGAACGAAGGGACAGCCCGCAGGAATTTGCCAGCAAATCCCTGCCACGGAATGCTTGCAGGCAGGCGTTGCCAGCCGTACAAAAGGCATCCCGGACGAAACGGCTTGTGTAGAACGCCGCGTACGCAGCACCGACCGGCACCGAAACGAGAAAAACAGCATTGGAGGGACCATGTCCGTTGAAGAAAAGATCGGCAAGATCATCATGGATCAGCTTGGCGTGTCCGCCGAGGAAGTGAAGCCCGAAGCCTCCTTCGTGGAAGACCTTGGCGCCGACTCGCTCGACCTGACCGAACTGATAATGGCCATGGAAGAGGAATTCGGCATCGAAATCGACGACGACGATGCCCAGAAGATCCTCAAGGTCCAGGACGCCATCGCCTACATCAAGAACAAGCAGTAGGGCCTGTTCTTCACGCAACGAAGATCGCATGCGGGCGTCTTATGACGAGGTCATAAGACGCTCTCGCGCTTTTCTTCCGCACGGCCGGAACCACGCTGACGGCGCGCAACCACTCGCCATCGTTCCACATCCATCCCGTTTGCGCGGGTTCGGCCCACTACCGCCAAGAGGTACATTTAATGACCGGAAAGCGTGTCGTCGTGACCGGCCTTGCGGCCATCACCCCCCTTGGTAACGACCTTGCGACAAGCTGGGAGAACCTGGTGGCCGGAAAGTCCGGCATCGGGCCCATCACCCACTTCGACGCTTCGGAGTACACCTCGCGCATCGCGGGCGAGGTCAAGGGCTTCGATCCAGAGCAATTCATCCCGGCCAAGCAGGCCAAGCGCATGGACCGCTTTGTCCAGTTCGCGGTGGCCACCGGCAAGATGGTCGTCGAGCATTCCGGCCTTGTCATCGACGACGCCAACGCCCACCGCGTGGGCGTGCTGCTGGGCGTGGGGCTTGGCGGGCTGGAAACCATAGAGGTCTTCCATTCCAAGCTCGTCGAGTCCGGCCCCAACCGCGTCTCGCCGTTCATGATCCCCATGCTGATCTCCAACATGGCGCCGGGCCAGGTTTCCATCTTCACCGGGGCCAAGGGTCCCAACCTGGTCACCACCAGCGCCTGCGCCTCGGGCCAGCATGCCATCGGCTATGCCTACACCGACATCGCCATGGGCCGCTGCGACGCGGTGATCACCGGCGGCGTTGAAGCCACCATCACGCCCATGGGCGTTTCCGGCTTCACCGCGCTGAAGGCGCTGTCCACCGGCAACAACGACGACCCCGCCAAGGCCTCGCGCCCGTTCGACAAGGACCGCGACGGCTTCGTCATCGGTGAAGGCTCGGGCTTCCTGATGCTGGAATCGCTGGAATCGGCGCAGGCGCGCGGCGCCACCATCTACGCCGAAGTGGTGGGCTACGGCGCCTCCGGCGACGCGTATCACATGACCGCCCCGCACGAGGACGGCCTGGGCATGGCGCAGGCCATGCGCGCCGCCATCGACGAGGCGGGCATCCGCCCCGAGGACGTGGATCACATCAACGCCCACGCCACCTCGACGCACCTCAACGACCTGTGCGAAACCAAGGCCATCAAGCTGGTGTTCGGCGACCACGCCAAGAACATCCGCATCACGGCCAACAAGTCCATGACCGGGCATCTGCTGGGCGCAGCGGGCGGGATGGAAGGCGTGTTCAGCGTCCTTGCGCTGCACACCGGCATCATTCCCGGCACCATCAACCGCGACACGCCCGACCCGGAATGCGACCTGAACTACATGGCGGGCGGCTCGGAAAACTACCAGCCCGAATACGTGCTGTGCAATTCGTTCGGCTTTGGCGGGACGAACTGCTGCATGCTGTACAAGCGCTGGGCGGGCTAGCCGCGCAAACGTACGTATCGCGGTCGGTTACGTCGTCAAAAAACCTTTTTGCTCCAGTCGAATACCGAAGAGTATACTTCTTCCGCAAAAAGGCTTTTTTCCTCGTCCCCGCCTCGCGCTCCGCACGTTTGCAGTCCCGCTCGATATCGGACTTTGTCCGACCCCGCTTGCCTGAACGGGGGTGCAGGGGGCTTGGCCATCGCTGCTATCGGCAGCCGTAATGTTCGCGCTGTGCGCTCACATAACGGCTGCCGTCCCTGCCCGCAGGAGGCTTGCAGAACATCTCCCCACCCCCAACCGGGCACGGGAGAGCGATATTTCCAGAGGTCGCGCGGCATACTGACGCCGCGCGGCCGCAACCATTCCACGGAGGCGAACCATGGACGAACTGCTGATTCAAGACCCGGAAGTGGGTCGCGCGGTCACTCTTGAAATCGAACGTCAGACCGGCAAGCTCGAACTCATCGCGTCCGAGAACTTCGTCTCCGCTGCCGTCCGCCAGGCCCAGGGCAGCGTGCTGACCCACAAGTACGCCGAAGGCTACCCCGGCAAGCGCTACTACGGCGGCTGCGAATTCGTGGACATCGCGGAAAACCTGGCCATCGACCGGGCCAAGGCCATCTTCGGCTGCGGCTATGCCAACGTGCAGCCCCACTCCGGCAGCCAGGCCAACATGGGCGTGTACTTCGCCTGTCTGAAGCCGGGCGACACCATCCTGGGCATGAACCTTTCGCACGGCGGGCACCTGACCCACGGCAGCCCGGTGAACTTTTCCGGCCGCCTGTACAACGTGGTGTTCTACGGCGTGAAGAAGGAAACCGGCTACATCGACTACGACGAAGTGGCCACCCTTGCCCGCGAGCACAAGCCCGCCCTGATCGTGGCCGGCGCCAGCGCCTATCCGCGCACCATCGACTTCGCCCGCTTCCGCGCCATTGCCGACGAGGTGGGCGCCAAGCTGATGGTGGACATGGCCCACATAGCGGGTCTGGTGGCCACCGGCCTGCATCCCACCCCCATCGGGCAGGCCCACTACACCACCACCACCACCCACAAGACCCTGCGCGGTCCGCGCGGCGGCATGATCCTGTCCGACGAGGACAACGCCAAGACCCTGAACAGCCAGATATTCCCCGGCATTCAGGGCGGCCCGCTGATGCACGTCATCGCGGCCAAGGCGGTGGCCTTCGGCGAGGCGCTGCGCCCCACCTTTGCCGACTACCAGCAGCAGGTGGTGAAGAACGCCGCCAAGCTGGCCGGTTGCCTGACCGCCGCCGGGTACGACCTGGTTTCCGGCGGCACCGACAACCACCTGATGCTCATGGACCTGACGTCCAAGGACATCACCGGCAAGGACGCCGAGCACGCGCTGGACAAGGCGGGCATGACCGCCAACAAGAACACCGTGCCCTTCGAGACCCGCTCGCCCTTCGTGACCTCCGGCGTGCGCCTGGGCACCCCCGCCCTGACCACGCGCGGCATGAAGGAAGCGGAAATGGAAAAGGTGGCCGCGTGGATCGTGGACGCCTTGGCCAACGTGAACAACGAGACCCGCCTTGCGGCCATCAGCCGCGAAGTGGAAGTCTTCGCGCGGCAGTTCCCGCTGTTCGCCTGGTAGGCCAGCCACTCCGACGCTGTTGATGGCCTGACGACACCGGGGCGGACAACCGCCCCGGTGTTTGCCACGGCTCTCTTCCCGTTTTTATCCGGGCACTGCGCTCCCATCGCTCTTCCAAACGGCGGGACCGCAGTGCGAGGTGTCGGCACAAGAGAGATTTTTGATCCCTGCCGAGGAAGCACGCCTTTGCATGACGGAGTGCGTCAGCCGTTATGCGAGTCAACGAGCATTACGGATGACGACCGCATCGCGCCCTCTTGCCGTACGTGACGGCATGGAAAAGGCGGGCTGACGCTGGCAGGGGCCAAAAGGCACCTTGTGGCGACACCGTGTATACCTTAGCCGCAGAGGTACCCATGTCCACGCTGTCCCGCCTCCCCTGGCCCCAGTACTTCATGGAGATCACTTACCTCGTGGCCGAGCGTTCCACCTGCACCCGGCGCAAGGTGGGGGCCATTGCGGTGAAGGACAAGCGCATCCTGGCCACGGGCTACAACGGTGCGCCTTCGGGCGTGGCCCATTGCCTGGACGTGGGTTGCCTGCGTGCCCAACTTGGCGTGCCCTCCGGCCAGCGCCACGAAATCTGCCGGGGGCTGCACGCGGAACAGAACGTCATCGTGCAGGCCGCCATCCACGGCATTTCGCTGGCCGGTTCGGAAATATACTGCACCACCCAGCCCTGCCTCATCTGCACCAAGATGCTCATCAACTGCGGCGTCACGGCCATCCGTTACGCGGAATCATACCCCGACCAACTGGCCGAGGACATGCTGCGCGAATCGGGCGTGCACTACGAGGTACTGCCCTTTACCCCGCGCACGGGCGGCGCGTGCCTGCCGCCGGATGCTCCGGCTCCCGGTCAGGGCGGTGGGTGCGGGGGCGGCTGCGCCTGCGGGGGCAGGTAGCCTCCATGACCGCGCCGCATCCCTTCGAATTTTTCATGCACGAGGCCATCGCCCTTGCCCGGCAAGGCCGCTGGCGCGCCGCGCCCAACCCCACAGTGGGTGCTGTGCTGGTGCGCGACGGGCAGGTGGTGGCGCGCGGTTATCACACGGCGTGCGGCATGCCCCACGCCGAGGTGGAATGCCTGCGCGACGCGGCAGCCAATGGCGTGGACCCGGCAGGCTGCACCCTGGTGGTCACGCTGGAGCCCTGCAACCACCACGGCAAGACGCCCCCCTGTTCGCAGGCGGTGCTGGATGCGGGCATCCGCCATGTGGTGGTTGGCATGGCCGACCCCAACCCGGTTGCCCGGGGCGGCGCGGAATTTCTGCGCCAGCATGGCGTACAGGTGGATATGGGCGAGTGCGGAATGGGCGTGTGCGTGCAGGACTGCCGCGACCTGGTGGCCGACTTCGTCACCTGGAAAAAGACGGACCTGCCTTACGTCATCCTGAAGCTGGCCAGCACGCTGGACGGGCGCATTGCCACCCGCGCGGGCCATTCGCAGTGGATAAGTTGCGCGGCCTCGCGCCGCAGGGTGCACGCCATCCGCGCTGGTGTGGGCCATGCCGGCGGCGCGGTGCTGGTGGGCGGCGGCACCCTGTTCGCCGACAACCCGTTGCTGACCGCCCGCTGCGGTGATTTTTCGGATTCCCCCTCCTCCGCCACCGCCGGGGGGAATTGTTCCGCCGACGCCCCGCGCCGCCAGCCGCTGGCCGTGGCCGTCACCTCGCGCATGGACGAAGTGGCCGCGCGTGTTGGCGACCTTGTCCTGCTGCAACAGCGGGCGGCGGACACCGTTTTCTGGACCACCGAGGCTGCGGCGGCATCCCCGGCTGCCGACACGGTGCGCGCCACGGGCGCTCGGGTCTGGGGCCTGCCTGCTGCCAATGCCGTCAATGACGGAGGCGGCGCAGGCGCTGCGGGGTTGGACCTGCGCGCGGGTCTGGCCCGGTTGCGTGCCGAGGCCGGTTGCCTGTACGTGCTGTGCGAGGGCGGCGGGCAGTTGGGCCTGGCCCTGCTGGAAACCGGACTGATGCATGAATTCGAGTTGCACCTGGCCCCCAAGGTGCTGGGCGACAACGCGGCGCGGCCCCTGTTCGATGGTCGCGCGCCCCTGCGCATGGACGACGCGCTGGGCCTGCGCGTGGCCGCCACCGCGTCAAGCGGGGATGACCTTATCATCACGCTGCGCCCCAAAGCGTAGCGAGACGTTCCAGACAACGGCGGCACGCCGCCTCGGAGAGTGTTCATGTTCACCGGCATCATTCAGGGACAGGGCGGCATCGTGGCCGTGGAGGGCGCGGGCAAGGAAACCCGCCTGCGCATCCGGCCCCTGTTCGTGCTGCCCGACATAGTTGTGGGCGAATCCATCGCGGCCAACGGCGTGTGCCTGACCGTGGAAACCCACGGCGGCAGCCGTGACGCGGCATGGTACACCTGCTACGCATCAGCTGAAACCATGCGTCTGACCACCCTGGGCGACCTCAAGACCGGCGACAGGGTGAACCTGGAACGCGCCCTGGCCATGGGCGACCGCCTGGGCGGGCACATGGTGGCGGGCCACGTGGACTGCGTGGCCACCGTGGCCGAGGTGCGCGAAGAAGGCGAATCTCGCCGCTACCGACTGAAGTTTCCGCAGGAATTCGGCCCCCAGGTCATACCCAAGGGCTCCGTGGCTCTTGACGGGGTGAGCCTGACGGTTAATCATTGCGGCCCGGATTTTCTGGAGGTCAACGTCATCCCCGAAACGCAGCGGGTCACCACCATCGCAGGGTGGAAGCCCGGAGTCCGCGTAAACATGGAGACGGACCTCATCGGCAAGTACGTGCAGCGCATGCTTTCGGCATGGCAGGGCGGCGCATCCGCCACCGGCCCTGTCGGCTCCGGCCAAGTCGCCTCCGGCTCCGGCGGGGGCGGCGCGCTGACCGTTGAATTCCTGAAGGAACACGGCTTCTAGGCGTTTTCGCAGAACGCCGGGGCCGGGTCTTCACGCATGTCCAGAACGCCGCACCCGCACGGGGCGGCGCCGCATATCCAGAGGTAGCCATGCCCATTTGCAAGACCGAGGAAGCCATCGAGGAAATCCGCAAGGGTAAGATGATCATCCTCGTGGACGACGAAGACCGCGAGAACGAAGGCGACCTGACCATCGCCGCCCAGCATGTCACCCCCGAAATCATCAACTTCATGGCCACGCACGGGCGCGGCCTGATCTGCCTGGCCCTTGAACCGGCGCAGGTGGACAAGCTGCAACTGCCCATGATGACCCGCCGCAACGGCTCGAAGTTCGGCACCAACTTCACGGTGTCCATCGAGGCGCGCAAGGGCGTGACCACGGGCATCTCCGCCGCCGACCGCGCAACGACCATCCTGGCCGCCGTGGCCGACGAGGCCCAGCCTGAAGATCTGGTGACCCCCGGCCACATCTTTCCGTTGCGGGCCCAGAAGGGCGGCGTCATGGTGCGCGCCGGGCAGACCGAAGGCAGCGTCGATCTTTCGAAGCTGGCCGGGTTGAAGGGCGCGGCGGTGATCTGCGAGATCATGCGCGACGACGGCGAAATGGCCCGCATGCCCGACCTGATCGAGTTTGCGAAAAAGCACGACATGAAGATCGCCACCATCCGCGATCTCATCCGCTACCGCATGCAGTCGGGCCTGCTGTCCGTGAAGCGCGTGGCCGAAGCGCAGATGCCCACCAAGTACGGTGAATTCCGCGTCATCGCCTACGAGAACGAACTGCACGACGAAACCCACCTGGCCCTCGTCAAGGGCGACATCACCCCCGGCGAGCCGGTGCTGGTGCGCGTGCACAGCGAATGCCTGACCGGCGACGTGCTGGGTTCCATGCGCTGTGACTGCGGCGGCCAGTTGGCGGCGGCCATGTGCCAGATCGCGGGCGAAGGCAAGGGTGTGCTGCTGTACATGCGTCAGGAAGGGCGCGGCATCGGCCTTGCCAACAAGATCCGCGCCTACGCGCTGCAGGACCAGGGCTACGACACCGTGGAAGCCAACCACAAGCTGGGCTTCAAGGCAGACCTGCGCGACTACGGCATCGGCGCGCAGATTCTGGTGGACCTTGGGGTGCGCAAGATGCGCATGATGACCAACAACCCCAAGAAGATCATCGGCCTTGAAGGCTACGGCATCGATGTGGTGGAACGGGTGCCCGTGGAACTGGAATCCTGCTCCTTCAACGAGGCGTACCTGCGCACCAAGAAGGAAAAAATGGGCCATCTGCTGGAACTGAAGCACACCGACGCACCCAGCGAAATCTAAGCGACACGCAACCGCCCCGCCCGCGCCCGGCTTGCCCGGCGCGGGCGGAGGCCGGTCCCATATCACGCCCCGGCGCGCCGCCGGAAAAGGAGACCCCCAATGCTGCACGTCAAGACCATCGAGGGCCAGTTCGACGCCAAGGGCCTGAAATTCGCCATCATCGCCACCCGTTTCAACGACTTCATCGTGGACCGCCTGGTGGGCGGCGCGGTGGACTACCTGGCCCGCCACGGTTGCGAGCGCGAGGACATGACCATCGTCCGCATTCCCGGCGCGTTCGAAATGCCCGTCGTGGCCCAGAAGCTGGCCAAGAGCGGGCGCTACCACGGCATCATCGCCCTGGGCGCGGTCATTCGCGGGGCCACCCCCCATTTCGACTTCGTGGCCGGTGAAGCCACCAAGGGCCTGGCCCACATTTCGCTCGATTCCGGCGTGCCCGTGGGCTTTGGCCTGCTGACCACCGACTCCATCGAGCAGGCCATCGAACGCGCGGGCACCAAGGCAGGCAACAAGGGCGTTGAAGCCGCCGCCGCCGTGCTGGAAACCGTGCGCGTGATGGAGCAGCTGTAACCCCATGGCCAACCAGGGCAAAAAACCCACCCGGCGCAGCGAGCGCGCGCTGGCCTTCCAAGTGCTGTACGGGCTCAGTTTTACCCCGGCCACCAGCGAAGGTGCGTTGCGCGCGGCGTATGCCGCCTCGCCCGATGTGGCAGACCGCACCGCCGAGGACGAAAAGGCCGAACGGCACAACCCCGCCACCGCCCCGCAGGGCTACGCATGGGAAGTCATCCACGGCGTGTGGAAGACCCAGGCCGAACTGGACGAGGCGGTATCCGGCTTTTCGCAGAACTGGCGCGTGGAGCGCATGGGCCGCGTGGAACTGACGCTGCTGCGCATCGCCGTGTACGAAATGCTGTTCCGCGACGACGTGCCCGCCAAGGTGGCCATGAACGAGGCCATCGAGCTTTCCAAGCAGTTCGGCGACGACAACTCGCGCGGTTTCATCAACGGCATTCTCGACGCGGTGGCCCGCGCGGTGGAGTCGGGCCGACTATCGCCCAAGGGGCAGTAAGCCCCAGTGCTGGCGGGGGAGTTCGGCGGCGCTTAACCGCCCGGAATCACCCCGCGAATGCGCAATTGGCACTTGAAGGCGCGCGTCCGAAAGGCTACGGTCTGACGGGCTCGCGCCCTCGGTCTTCGCCGGGGGGCACGCCTTCCCGACCAGATACCAGACCCGACACCCGCCCCCTCCGGCACCGGAACAGGCCCGGTCACCAACGGCAGGACAGGCGCGGGGCATCCCACAAGGACCATCGCGGCATGAAACCCGAACGCGGCACGAAATACGACCACCAGTCCATCGAAATCAAATGGCAGCGCACCTGGGAAGAAAGCGGCGCCTTCCACTGCGACCATCATTCCGACAAGCCCAAGTACTACGTGCTCGAGATGTTCCCCTACCCTTCGGGCAACATCCACATGGGGCACGTGCGCAACTACTCCATCGGCGACGTGGTGGCGCGCTTCAAGCGCATGCAGGGCTTCAACGTGCTGCACCCCATGGGCTGGGACGCCTTCGGGCTGCCGGCGGAAAACGCCGCCATCAAGCACGGCACGCATCCCGCCAAGTGGACCTTTTCCAACATCGACAACATGCGCACCCAGTTGCGCCGCCTTGGCTATTCGTACGACTGGCGGCGCGAGCTGGCCACCTGCACGCCAGAATACTACCGCTGGGAACAGCAATTCTTCCTGCGCTTCTTCGAGAAGGGCCTGGTGTACCGCAAGCAGGCCCCGCAGAACTGGTGCCCCAACTGCCACACCGTGCTCGCCAACGAGCAGGTCATCGAAGGGCTGTGCTGGCGCTGCGATTCCGCCGTGGAGCAGAAGAACCTGACCCAGTGGTTCCTGCGCATCACCGACTACGCGGAAGAACTGCTGGCCGACCTCGACAAGCTGGAAGCGGGCTGGCCCGAGCGCGTGGTGAGCATGCAGCGCAACTGGATCGGCAAGTCCATCGGCGCGGAAATCGTGTTCCCGCTGGAGGGCCCCGGCGGATCGGGCAATGACGGCTCCATCACCGTGTTCACCACCCGGCAGGACACCGTGTTCGGCGCCACCTTCATGAGCCTTGCGCCGGAACACCCGCTGGTGGAACAGCTCATTGACGGAAAGCCCGAAGCCCCGGCGGTACGCGCCTTCGTGGAACGCATCCGCAACATGGACCGCATCGTGCGCCAGTCGGACGACCTGGAGAAGGAAGGCGTGTTTACTGGCGCATATTGTGTGAACCCCTTCACCGGGCGCCGCATGCCCATCTGGGTGGCCAACTTCGTGCTGGCCGAATACGGCACCGGCGCGGTCATGGCCGTGCCCGCGCACGACCAGCGCGACTTCGAATTCGCCCGCAAGTACGATCTGCCCATGCAGGTGGTCATCCAGCCGGAAGGCGACGCGCTGGACACCGCCGCCATGCAGTCCGCCTGGACCGAAGCGGGCCTGCTGGTCAATTCCGGCGACTTCGACGGCCTGCCCAACGATGCCGCCAAGCAGAAGATCGCCGATTCGCTGGAAGCCTCCGGCAAGGGCCGCCGCACCGTCAACTACCGCCTGCGCGACTGGAACATCTCGCGCCAGCGGTACTGGGGCGCGCCCATTCCCGTGGTGTACTGCGATGCCTGCGGCGTGGTGGCCGAAAAGGACGAGAACCTGCCCGTGCTGCTGCCGCTGGAAGTGCGCACCCACGAGGACGGCCGCTCGCCCCTGCCCGACACCCCCGAATTCGCGGACTGCGCCTGCCCCAAGTGCGGCGGCAAGGCCCGCCGCGAGACCGACACCATGGACACCTTCGTGGAGTCCTCGTGGTATTTCGCGCGCTACACCAGCGCCAGCAAGAACGACGGCGCGTTCGACCCCGCCGCGCTGAAGTACTGGATGCCCGTGGACCAGTACATCGGCGGCGTGGAGCACGCCATCCTGCACCTGCTGTATTCGCGCTTCTTCGTGAAGGCCCTGCGCGACTGCGGCTACATGGACCTGGACGAACCCTTCGCCAACCTGCTCACCCAGGGCATGGTGCTGAAGGAAGGGGCCAAGATGTCCAAGTCCAAGGGCAACGTGGTGGACCCCACCGAAATGATCGCCCGCTACGGGGCGGACACGGTGCGCCTGTTCTGCCTGTTTGCCGCGCCGCCGGAACGCGACTTCGACTGGAGCGATTCGGGCATCGAAGGTTCCTACCGCTTCATCGGGCGCATCTGGCGCCTGGCCGAGGAACTTTCCGGCGTGCTCCTGCCGGTGAAGGCCTGCTCGGCCACTGCGGCGGACGCCGCAACGCCCCAGGCCAAGGATCTGCGCAACAAGGAACACGCCACGGTGCGCAAGGCCGGGGCGGACATCAGCGACAGGTTCCAGTTCAACACGGCCATCGCGGCGGTGATGGAACTGGTCAACGCGCTGTACCTGGCCAAGGACGAACTGTCCGGCGACGAGGCCGGGCGGCGGATGCTGTCCAGCGCCGTGGCCACCGTGCTCACGCTGCTCTCGCCCATCACCCCGCACATCGCCGAGGAACTGTGGGCCAGCATCGGCAACACCGGGCGCGTCACCGACGAGCCGTGGCCGCAATGGAGCGAGGAAGCCCTGGCTCGTGACGAGGAAACCATCGTGGTCCAGATCAACGGCAAGCTGCGCGGCCGCGTCAGCGTGCCCGCAGGGGCGGACGCCAAGGCCATAGAGACCGCCGCCCTGTCGGAACCCAACGTGGCCCGCCATCTGGAGGATGTCACCGTGCGCAAGGTCGTCGTCATTCCCGGCAAGCTCGTCAACGTGGTGGTCAGCTAGCCATGGCCGCCGCGTCCCTCAGGAACCTTGGCCCCAATGTGGGCCGCAACGGCGGATTCCTGTCCCGCATGACGCGGCGCATGCTGTGCGTGCTCCCGGTCGTGGCCCTGCTGGCCGCCCTGACAGCCCTGTCTGCACTGTCCGGCTGCGCGGGGTACAACCTGACCAGCGAGGAAACCGGCATTTTCGGCGACGGGCACAAGACGCTCAAGATCAAGAGCGTGGACAACCCCACCATGTACTCGTGGCTGCCGTACCTGCTGCGTTCCGCCCTGCGCGACGAGGTGGCCGCGCGCAGCCTAGCGGTATGGAAGGACGACGGCCGCGCCGACTACGAGATCAAGCTGCGGGTGCACTACTTCCGCCTGCGCGGCGACGTGCGCGACTCCGACGACAGGACGCAGTTGTACACCGCCTCCATGGCCGCCGAGGCCACGGTGTACGACGGCGCCACCAACGCCGTGGTCTGGAGTTCGGGACTCGTCGGTTATTACGACTCGTACGACACCTACAACGAGCGCGACGCCGCCGAAAAGGTGGGCATCGAACTGGTGCGGCGGCTGGTGGACAGGATGCGCCAGCGCTTCTAGACCACAGGCCAAGGCCCGGATATAACGGCCCGAGGGGAGGCGTTCCCTTCGGGCCTTCTTGTTGCCGCCCCGCAACCTTACGGTGACTGCATGACCCGACCCGGCTTCACCATCTGCATCTGCCCCGACGCCCGCCTGACCCGCGACCGCATCGACGCGCTGCTGGCCGCGCATCCGCCTGCGGCTGGTAACGATTCCGCGACGTCCGCCGGATTGGGGGGGCTGGTTCCCTCCGCGTCCGCGACCTGGGACCGCCAGGCCTTCTGGGGCGACGAGCCACTGCCCCCCGCCTTCTGGGAGCACCTGACGCTTCAGGGGCTGTTCGCCACGCCGCACGCCCTGGTGGTGCGCAACGCCCAGAACCTGCCTGCGGAAACGTGGAAACGCATCTCTGCCGCGCTGGCCAAGCCCAATCCGCTGGCGTGGCCGTTCCTGTGCCTGGAGGTCCCCTTCGACAAGGGCCAGCCCAAGGTGCCCGCCCACATTGCCAGGCTGCGCTGTCTGGACTTTGCGGAAAAACAGAAGTGGATATGGCGCTCGCCCGGCCTGGACGAGCGCGGCGTGGCCACCTTCGTGCGCCAGCATGCCGCATCGCGCGCCATCCGTTTTGCCCCCGGTGCGCTGGAGGCTGTCTGCGCCGCCCTGCCGCCGGACGCCACCGCCATCGCCACCGAACTGGAAAAGCTCTCGCTTGCCGCGGGCGACGGGGAGGTTACCGCCGCCATGGCCGCGCTGGTGGACCACGCGGCGGACATCGACATCTTTGCCTTCATGCGCGCGCTGCAAGCGGGCAACGCCCCCATGACCGTATGGCGTCAGGTGCTGCGCGACCGCCTGGGCGGCGATTCCATGCTGTTTCCCTTTCTGGGCATGCTGCTGCGCGAAACGCGTATCCTGTGGCAGTTGCTGGCGGGCGAACCGGTGCGCCTGCCCCCCTCGGTATTGCCGCCCAAGCAGCAACTGGCCCGGCAGTTGGGGCACGCCGGGCTGGCCCGGATATGGGATCTGGCGCTGGAGGCGGAACTGGGCATCAAGAGCGGCGAACGCTCGCCCGAGCAGGCCATGGAAGTGCTGGTGGCCGGGCTGTTCACCCTGTTCGCTCGCAGCCGCCGTGCCGCCACCGGTACCGGCCAGTCCGGCGGCGGGCATGCTGGAGCAGGTCAGGCTGGCAGGCCCCGTCCCCCGGCATACGCGCCGGGCGGGCAGAGGAACTGAGGGATGGCAACCGTCCTGCCCCAATCCGTGCGGGCTGCCGTTGCCACCTGTGGCGCCCACCCGACCCACCATACCCTGCATGCCGCGCCCAATCGCCACATACCCGGCCATGCGGTCGGCCATGCGGTCCACGCCCCAACAGCCATGGGCACCCCCCGTACAACGGGCTTGCACGCCCCGCACGACTGCTTATTATGACCACTGGTCCCCACTACCACGGCCACCGCGAGCGGGTGCGGGCCAGGCTGCGCAACGACCCCGCCGCCCTGCCCGACTATGAGGTGCTGGAACTGCTGTTGGGCCACGTGCTGCTGCGCCGCGACACCAAGCCCCTGGCCAAGGAACTGCTGCAACGCTTCGGCAGCCTGCGCGGCGTGCTGGACGCCCGCCCCTCGGAACTGCTGGGGGTGAAGGGCTTTGGCCCGGCCATGCTGGATTTCTGGGCCCTGCTGCGCGAGGTGATGGCCCGCTACGTGGAAACCCCGGCCCGCGAGCGCGAAGTGCTGGGCAGCCCGCAGGCGGTGGCGGAAATGGCCCGGATGCGCCTTGCCGCCTCTCCCCACGAAGAGGTCTGGGTGGCCCTGCTGGACACCCAGAACCGCCTGATGGCGTGGGAGCGTGCCTCGCGCGGCACGGTGAACGCATCCGCCGTGTACCCGCGCGAAATCCTGGAACTGGCCCTGCGGCACAAGGCGGCATCGATCATCCTGGTGCACAACCACCCCGGCGGCAACCCGTCGCCGTCGGCGGGAGACATCGAAATCACCCGGCAACTGGAACTTTCGGCCAAGGCCATCGGCATGCGCCTGCTGGACCACGTCATCGTCACCGACGACGCCTGTTACAGCCTCAAGGACGACGGCCTGATCTGACGGAAGACTGGACTGGCCATGCCCGATCAGGCGGCAGCCGTCCCCAGGGCATGACGTCCCCCGCAGCACACACCCCGGCACGCAAACGCCGGACAAAACCGGGAGCACACGCCCATGACTCGCAGCCGATTCAGGGTCACCGGCCGGGTGCAGGGAGTGGGATTTCGCTCGTGGACCGGGCGCACCGCCCGCGCCCTGGGACTGGCCGGGTGGGTGCGCAACCTGCCCGACGGCAGTGTGGAACTGGAGGCCCAAGGGTCGGACGAGCGCATGGACGCCCTGCGCGAGGCCCTGTGGAAAGGCCCCATGTTCGCCAAGGTTACCGAGGTGGAAGAACAAGCCCTGAACGAGATCATAGTGAACGCGCAACCTTCCGATGCGCCGGACACGCACAACGGGCAGGACGCCCCCCGGCACGATTTTCATATCCGATCCTGACACGCGAGGAGCACCCCGCATGACCGACGACATATACGACGACGGCACCCCCGACGAATCCGGCCCCACTACCGGCAAGCCCAACAAGCAGCAGGATTCCGCGTCGGCCACTCCTGCGCCCGACGCCGCGTCCGGCACGCCTCCCGACGCCAAGCCCGATGCAACGCCTGCCCCCACCAACGGCGTCACCGTCATCGACGTCCAGCCCGACGATCAGGATGCCCCAGCCGTGGTCGCACAGGGCAAGGCTGAACAGGGCGAGACGGTACGGGGCAAGGCCACAGGCAGGGAGGCCGCCGTGTCCACGCCGTCCCGCGCCGGTGACGATGCCCGCGCGCATGACTTCGACGGTCTGGACGACGCCGAGAGCGGCAATCCGGACGCCACCGAATCTCCGGATGCCCCCGACGGACCGGAACTGCCCGTACTGCCCGACGAGTTGCCCGTGCTGCCCGTACGCGACGTGGTGGTGTTCAACTACATGATCCTGCCCCTGTTCGTGGGCCGCGAAAAGTCGGTGCAGGCCGTGGACGCCGCCCTCAACGGCAGCCGCTACCTGATGATCTGCACCCAGCGCGACGAATCGGTGGACGACCCCGCGCCGGAAGACCTGCACCCCACCGGCACGGTGGTGATGATCATGCGCATGCTGAAGATGCCCGACAACCGGCTGAAGGTGCTGGTGCAGGGCATCAGCCGCGCCCGTGTGGAATCCTTCGGCGTGGGCGACGGCTATCTTACCGCCCGCGTGGAAACCCTGCCCGAGCCGGAACTGGGCCCGCCCACCGTGGAGCAGGAAGCCATGATGCGCGCCGCCCGCGAGCAGAGCGAAAAGATCCTCTCGCTGCGCGGCATCGCCACCTCGGACATCATGGCCGTGCTCAATTCCGTGGATGATCCGGGCCGCCTTGCCGACCTCATCGCCGCCAACCTGCGCATGAAGGTTGCCGACGCGCAGGCCATCCTGGAATGCACCGACCCTGACGCCCGGCTGCGCCTGGTCAACGAGCAACTGGTCAAGGAAGTGGAAGTGGCGTCCATGCAGGCCAAGATCCAGAGCATGGCGCGAGAGGGCATGGACAAGGCCCAGAAGGACTACTTCCTGCGCGAGCAGATGAAGGCCATCCGCCGCGAACTGGGTGAATCTGGCAACGAGGACGAGGAACTGGAAGACCTCACCCGCGCCCTGGAGCGCTCCGGGTTGCCGCGTGACGTCCGCAAGGAAGCGGACAAGCAGTTGCGCCGTCTGGCCTCCATGCACCCCGATTCTTCCGAGGCCACCGTGGTGCGCACCTATCTGGAATGGCTTGCGGAACTGCCGTGGGCCAAACTTTCGCGCGACCGGCTGGACATCAACAAGGCCAAGGTGATTCTGGACGAGGACCACCTGGGCCTTGCCAAGGTCAAGGACCGCATTCTTGAATACCTCAGCGTGCGCAAGCTGAACCCCAAGTCCAAGGGGCCCATCCTGTGCTTTGCCGGGCCTCCCGGCGTGGGCAAGACCTCGCTGGGCCGGTCCATCGCCCGCGCCATGGGCCGCAAGTTCCAGCGCATCTCACTGGGCGGCATGCGCGACGAGGCGGAAATACGCGGCCACCGGCGCACCTACATCGGGGCCATGCCGGGACGCATCGTGCAGAGCCTGAAGCAACTGGGCACGCGCAACCCCGTGCTGATGCTGGATGAAATCGACAAGATCGGCTCCGATTTCCGGGGCGATCCGTCATCCGCACTGCTGGAGGTGCTGGACCCGGAGCAGAACTTCTCGTTCAGCGATCATTACCTGAACGTGCCCTTCGACCTGTCCAAGGTCATGTTCATCTGCACCGCCAACCAGCTGGACACCATTCCCCCGCCCCTGCGTGACCGCATGGAGGTCATCTCCATTCCCGGCTACACCATGCAGGAAAAGCTGGCCATCGCCCGCCGCTACCTGCTGCCGCGCCAGGCCAGGGAAAACGGCCTGTCCCCGCGCGAGGTGACCGTGCCCGACGCGCTCATCGAGCGCATCATCACCGGCTACACCCGCGAGGCCGGGTTGCGGAACCTGGAGCGTGAAATCGGCTCGCTGTGCCGCAAGGTGGCCCGCCGCAAGGCCGAGGGCGAAAAAGGTCCCTTCCGGGTCACCCCCCGCATGCTGGAAAAGCTGCTGGGCGCGCCCCGCTTCATCGATGAGGAAAAGGAAGCCGAACTGCTGCCCGGCGTGGCCCTGGGCCTGGCCTGGACCCCCTACGGAGGCGAGGTGCTGCACGTGGAAGTCACCCCCATGAAGGGCAAGGGCGGCGTGACCATGACCGGCCAGCTCGGCGACGTGATGAAGGAAAGCGCGCAGGCCGCCATTTCCTATGCGCGCAGCCGCGCCGAACGGCTGGGCATCGAACCCGACTTCTCGGAAAAGCTGGACCTGCACATCCACGTGCCCGCAGGCGCCACCCCCAAGGATGGCCCCTCCGCCGGGGTGACCATGGTCACCGCGCTGCTTTCCGCCATCACCGGCAAGCCCGTGCGCAGCGACCTGTGCATGACCGGCGAGATCACCCTGCGTGGCCGCGTGCTGCCCGTGGGTGGCATCAAGGAAAAGATACTGGCCGGGGTGGCGCGCGGCATGCAGCACGTCATCATCCCCCGCCAGAACGTCAAGGACCTGGAAGACATCCCCGCAGACCTGCTGCACCGCATCCAGGTCCACCCCGTGGCCCACATCGACGACCTGCTGCCGCTGGCGTTTCCGAAAAGCGAATAAGGGAAGAACGAACCGGGGAGGGGACCCTTTGCGCGTTGCGGTCCTCATCCGTAAGGCTCGCAAGCTCGCCTAACGGCTGAGGCAAAGGGGCTCCCGCCCTATCGCCGCTACAGTTCGGTGGCTCTATCACCCACCTTTTCACTAAACCAAGAAAGAGGGCCGGAGAATTTCCGGCCCTCTTTCGTACCATCCCCCCAATTGAAAAGTTTGGGGGGATGGGGGTTCGGGGGAAGGGACCCTTTCCAAAGGGTCCCTTCCCCCGATCAAACCTTCTCCAAACACCACTTCTTCGTAAAAATCCCCCCTACCCCGCCGACAGCGGCAGGGGGCAGTGGCGTTCCAGCACCTTGACGGTGCGTTCGAAGGGCAGCGGGCGGGAGTACAGGAAGCCCTGGCCGTACAGGCAGCCCAGTTCCAGCAGCACTTCGGCCTGTTCGGGCCGTTCGATGCCTTCGGCCACCACGCCGAGGCCGAGGCCCCGGCCCAGGCTGACGATGGACTGCACGATGCCGTAGGCGGCCTTTTCCTCGTGCACGCGACTGGTGAACGACTTGTCGATCTTGATCATGTCCATGGGGAACTGGCGCAGGTAGTTCAGCGAGGAATAGCCCGTGCCGAAGTCGTCGAGCACCAGCGAGACGCCCAGTTCCTTGAACTTCCACAATTTGTCGGTGACGGCGTCCACGCCGGTCAGCAGCAGGCTTTCGGTGATTTCCAGCCGTATGTCCAGCGGGTTGCAGCCAGATTCCAGGATCACGGCGGAATAGCTTTCCACCATGTTCCAGCGGCGGAAGCTGCGGGCGGAAATGTTCAGGTTCAGGGCGAATTCCGCCGCGGGTCCGGCCCGCTCGCGCAGGGCGCGCACGGAGGCGCACCCCAGTTCCAGCACGTGCCGGTCCAGGTGGTAGATCAGCCCCGATTCCTCGGCCAGGGGGATGAACTCCGACGGCGTCAGCAGGCCAATATCCGGGTGGTTCCAGCGTACCAGCGCCTCCAGCCCGGTGATGCGCGCGGTGCGCAGCGAAACAACAGGCTGGAAATACAGTTCTATCTCGCCGCGTTCCATGGCCCGGCGCAGTTCGTTTTCGCGGCGCAGCTTGTCCGGGGCGGCGGGGACCACCTCTTCGTCGAACAGTTCATAACGGCCCTTGCCCGATTCCTTGGCGCGGAACATGGCAAGGTCCGCGTCGCGCAGGATGTCCTCTGCGGATGCGTACTGCCGGGCGCGCACCACCACGCCGATGCTGGCGGCCATGTACACCTCGGTGTCGTGCACCGGAAACGGCGTGCGCAGGGCGTCCTGGATGCGCTCGACGATGGTGCCCACCTCGGCGGTGTCCTCCACGTCGTCCAGCAGCACGGCGAATTCGTCGCCGCCGCAGCGGGCCAGGGTGTCCACCTCGCGCAGGCAGGGCAGCACCCGGTCCGAGAACAGGCGCAGCAGTTCGTCGCCCGCGCGATGGCCCAGGCTTTCGTTGACCACCTTGAAGCGGTCGATGTCCAGGAACAGCACGGCAAAGCGGTAATGATCATGCCGCCGGGCACGCTTGAGGGCGCTTTCCACGCGGTCCAGCAGCAGCACCCGGTTGGGCAGGCCGGTGAGCACGTCGTGGAAGGCGGTCTGGGTCATGCGCTCCTCGTCGCGGGTGGCCGGGTCGCGCCCGGCGCGGCCATTGCCGCCCTCCAGCGGGGTGACCTGCAACAACGCGCACGGGGGGTGGCCCGCCTCGCCGGGCAGGATGCGCAGGCTCTGCTGCATCCAGCGCTTTTCACCGTCGGCCCGCAGGAACGGCCACGAGGTCTCCACCATGGTTCCGGCGGCCTCGCCCATGCCCGCCGCCGCGCGGATGGCCGACACCGAAAGCCACAGCCCGCCGAACTCGCGCAGGGCCTGTCCGGCCACGTCCGGGGGCAGCAGGTCGCGCAGTTCCGTGCCTGCCAGCACGCCGTCGGGATAGCCAAAGGCGGCCTCGAAGGCCCGGTTGACCGCCAGCAGCCTGCCCCCGGCATCCAGCAGGGCCATGCCCGCCACGGCGTCCCTGAACGAGGCACGGTAACGCACTTCGTCCAGCGCGCGGCGGCCCAGGTCGCGCCGCGCGGCCAGCGCATCGGCCACGTGGCCGGACACCAGTTCCAGCAGGCGGCGGTCCTCCGCCGAAAAACCCGGCCTGGCCCGCGCGGGCACGGGACGCGGCAAGGGCTGCGTGCCCACCGGTTCGCTGCGTCCGGCCCGCTCTGCCTGACCGGACCGTTCTGCCTGATCAAGCTGCGCACCGGGTCCGACCCGCTCGGCATCTTCCTCGCCCGCCACCTGGCCCACGATGGCCCCCAGCACCTCGCCGGTGCGGGTGCGCAACGGCACGCCCAGCCAGTGGGCGGGCACGGGATCGGGCAGCAGGCATTCGCCAAGTTCGGCCAGTTCGCGCAGTTCGTCGGCGTCCACACGCACGGTCTCGCCGCGCAGGTACACCCGCGCCGCAAGGTCGCAGGGGGGTGCGGCATCCCTGCACCCTGCCGCCTCGGCGGACGAATACACGGTGCGGCTGCCGTCGCCAGGGTAGACCACCAGTTCCGGCGGCTCGCCCGGCAGCAGCGAACGGAAGATGCGCGTGAAGGCCGCGCCCAGGCTGTCGGGATCGGCCTCGTGCAGGGTGGCGTGGGCGATGAGATGCAAGGCGGCGCGGTAGCGGTCGGGCCGTGCGGTGCCAGGCGTCTGCGCGCCGTCGGTGGCGGACCAGCCCACGGGAAAGGGCACGTCGTCGAAGCGGCGCCGGGCCAGTACCTCGGGCCGGTCGCCGCCCCTTTCGGAACGATCCGCGCGGGTTGGGCGTTCCAACGGGCGCACCAGGTGCACCACGTGCAGCGGCAGGCCCAGGGCGTCATGCACCGCATACAGGGTGACCGAGGCCAGCATGGTGCCGCCGTCGCCGCGCAAGAAACGCTTGCGCACGCTGCCGCCTTCGTCCTGGCCGGAGGCCACGCGCAGGAACAGGGCCAGCACGTCGGCAGTGCCTTCCAGCCCCACCATGCGGGCGCAGAACAGCGAGGGAATGCCTTCCGGCCCGCAGCCCAGCAGGTCGGCCATGCGGCCATTCATGTACAGCAACTGGCCCGCCGGGTCGAACACGCACACGCCGATGCCTGCCGCGCCGAACTGCGCGGCAAGATCACCATGGGGCCAAAATCTGCCGGAGGAGGGCTGGTCAGGTGCGCACGATGCCAGTTCTGCGCCGGACGGGGAATCCTGCGTGGTGGGGGCGGTGGCGGCCGTGGTGGCCGTGGTGGAAGTCGCGGCTGAGGGCCCGAGTGCTGGCGATGCTCCCGGCTCTTCCTGCTCTGGGCACGATGCTGGCGTGCCCAGAATGGCGGCCAGGTCCGGCAGCCCGGCGAACAGGCCGTCGTCCGCAACGCCAATGGCGGGCGGCAGCGGCGACCGTGACGGCAGGGGGGCCTGATGCGCCTGATCCGCCTGGGACGCATCCGGCAGAACAGAACGCCGGGGCGCGTCTGGGTTCACCCTGGTCTCGGCCATGGCGGAATTCTCCGGATCGGCATGCGATTCGGCGGCGCCGGACACGGTGTGTACACCGGAAGGTTCGCGCAACACGTCTCCCCCTGCGGGCCAAGGCCCGGCTCATCGACGGTTTGCGGTACAGGGCGGGCGTAACGGCGGGCCGTGCTCCGCGCCATGCGCAACGCACGGTCATGCGGCGGCGAACGCCCCGCGGGCAATGGCAACGGGCATGGCGGGTTCCGCCCCGTCCACGGCATTGTCCCCTCGCCGCGGGCGGACGGCGCCCCACTCAGTCCATCGCCTACCGGCAACCCGGAAAAATGGCAAGAAGGCCACGCGCGTACGAAATCCGCGTGTTTCCGGACCGGGGCGCTCGCGTGGCCGTCGCTATTCGCCGCCCTTTCCTTCCGGGGGCATGGTTGCGGTGTCCCCGCCACCTTCCGCCACGGGTTCCGGCCCCGGACAATCCACCGGGGCCGCCGCCCTGGGGGCCAGGATGTCGCGATATTCCTCGCCGTACAGGGTCAGCATGACCATGGTGAAACTGAGAATGAGCGGGCCGTAAATGATGCCCGCCATGCCAAAGGTCTTCAGCCCGCCCAGGATGGACAGGAAAATGTAGAACACCGAGGCCCCGGAACTGCCGCGCATGAAGTACGGCCGCAGGAAGGAGTCTGCCCCGGCCACCACCAGCGAGCACCACAGCACCAGAAACACCGCGCCCTTCCACTGCCCCATCAGCAGCAGATAGACGGACGCCGGTCCCCATACCAGCCCCGTGCCCACCACCGGCACCAGCGAGGCGAACCCCATCACCGTGCCCCAGAACAGGCCGGGCATGCCCACGATGGCCATGCCAAGGCCCCCCAGCACGCCCTGCACCACCGCCACCAGCAGCCCGCCCACCAGCACGGCGCGGGCCACGCGGCGCAGGCTCTGGATGATCATGTCCTCCTGTTCCTCGCGCAGGGGGCACAGGTACTTCACCCCTTCCACCATGCGCCTGCCGTCCTTCAGCATGAAGAACATCACCAGCAGCAGCAGCAGGAAATGCAGGAAGAACAGCATGGTATTGCCCAGCACGTACGAACCCCACTGGATCAACGTCTGCCCCGCCGTGCGGGACATCTGCAACAGGCTGGTCTGGAAGTCGATGTGGCTCAGGTCGATGAACGGCAGATTCACCCGCACCCACTCCAGCCACGGCTCCAGGTTCGATTCCGACAGCAGTGCAGCCGGTCCGCCGCCGCTCAGCCACTTGTTGATGGCCGTCACCGTCTGCATGCCCTGGGGAATCAGCAGGGCCACGAACACGCACAACGGAATGACGATGCATACCACCAGCCCCGTCAGCACCAGCAACGCCGCAATGATGGAACTGCCGCGCACCAGCGGCTTGCAGCGCAGGTACAGCGGATAGCAGATGGCGGAGAACACCGCCCCCAGGATGAGGGTGCGCAGGAAGGATTCCACCAGTTGGTAGGCCAGCCACAAGGCTAGCAACAGCAACAGGAAGAGAAAGTACGAAAACAGGTTGCGCGAGGCGGCAGCGCGATTTCCCTTGGCCGGGGTGGTATTCATGGATGGATGCCCGTTGGTGGAAGGATGCATGCGGTGCAATGGGCGCCGCGCACCGGACGAGGTGGAAGGATACGCCCAGGCGGCTCGCCCCGTGGTGCAGGGTCAGGGATATGAACGTGGTCCGGATTCGGACCGGGACCAGAGCCGGGACCGGAGCCGGAGCCGGGACCAGAGCCGGGGCCGGAGTCCGGACCGTGGTCGGGCCGGGGAACCGAAGGGCCGGGTCCGACGTCTACATGGCGCCTGCGGGCTTGCCCGCCAATCCGCAATACCCCTCGTCGCCTTCGCCGTTGCGCTGGGGGTGCTTGAAGCGCCACATCATGCACTGGGCCCCGACGCAAAAACGCATCTTGTCGTCGCTGGTCTTCAGAAAGGGACAGTAGCGAAACTTGGCTTCGTTCTGCGGCATGAGCATGGCTGCCTCCCTTGTCCCCCTGCGGGCACGGCCCGCGCGTTCTGTCACGTTCTGCCCGTGCCCCGTACGGCAGAACGGGCAGGCAGGATTGGGGGACTGGTCAGGATGATACGCAAGACAGGTGCGGAATGCATCCGTTTTCGTGGGCGCCCCTGTGGAAAGCGCGCCACCTGCCGATAGGAGGGATACGGGGCGACTCATACCCCCGGAAAGGAGGTGCGCCATGCGGATAGACCAGTTGACCGGTGGCGCGGAGGGCATCCTGAACGTGCTGGAGCAGACCCGCCAGATGCAACAGGGCGGGCAGCAGCTTGCGACCGTTCAGGCAGACGCCCTTCCCCGGCAGGAACGCCGGGACGCCGGACAGACGGAGACCGAGTCTCCCGTGGCCGTGCGCGGCCTTGGGGAGCACGTGGACGTCACCGTCTGACGCGCGGGCGCCAATGGGCACCGGGGTGCGCCGTGACGGAACGGTTCCGTTGCGGCGCACCCGACCTTTTGCGGGGAGACAGCAAGACCGCGACGGACGCGGATGTCCAGGTGGTGTCACACGAGCAGGAATTTTGTTCTCTGCCAAGGAAGAACAGTTTTTTATGGAGGGAGTGTACTCTTCTCGTACTCGACCGGAATAAAAAACTGTTCTGACCGCTCTGCGCTCGATGCCCGTAAGGCTCGCAAGCTCGCCCAACGGGCACGCTTCGCGCCCTTCGGGTCGGCTAGGCAGAGGGCAAAAGAACGCTCGTGACGACACCACCTAGGAGAGCAGGCGCATCAGGTCGTCGAGCCCCGTGGCCGGGTCGAACGCCCCCAGGTCGTGCCCGTCTGGAGCTTTGGGGGCCATGCCCTCTTCCGCCGGGTCCAGCGCGGCGGGGCGGCCCAGCACGGCCAGACACAACCGGTCCATCAGGCGAACCTTGCGGCGCGCCTCCGCCGCATCCAGGGCCGGGGCGTGCACCCCTTGCAGCATCAGGATTTCCATGTTCAGGCGGCCCAGCCGCTCGGTGAACTCGTCCGCCTCGCGCGCGGCGCGGGACAGGCGTTCTCGCCGGGCTGAAAGGGCCGCATACGCGCTCCTGCCGGGCGGCAGGTCGTGCAGCAGGTCCAGCCACAGGGCCAGCGTCTCGACGTAGCCGGGGTCGGACGGGGGCATGCGCCGGATGAACCGCAGCACCAGATCGGCACGTGTTTCACGGGCTGGTCCGGGAAAACCGTCGCTGGAATCGGTACACGGGGCGGGCGCGGTTGCCGCCAGGTCGAACCGGGCGTCGCGCAGGGCCAGGCGCACCGCCAGTCCCTGTTGTTCCGGCAGGTGCTCTGCCACGGCGACGGCCAAGGGAGCGGGAATCACCCGGTCCAGCCGCAGACGGCGCACCAGCAGGGCCATGGTCCAGCGAGGCACGGGCAGGGTGAATCGGACGGAGCCGGGCATGCTGACGACACCGGGCGCACAAAACGCAGGGGGCGCAGGGGGCGCAGGGGCCGCAAGGGCGGTATGCGGCGGGGTGGTCAGGTCTCCGGGGGTGTCGAGGAGGTCCGGAACATGCACTACGGCGATGGCGTCCGGTGGCAGCAAGGCCAGCACCGCGTCCATGAGGCTGCCAGAACGCAGGCCGGGGACGGATGCGTCGTGCGCCTCTTCGCTGGCATGCAGCGACAGCACCCTCTCCACGGACAGGCGCAAGGCGGTGTCCGGGTACAGCAGGTATTCCAGCGCGCCTTCAGCGGCAGCGTCGGCTGTATCTAAGGTATCTTGGGTAGCTGGGGTACCTGGGGTATCGGGGGTGTCGGGGGTATCCCGAGAAACGGAAGAGGCCTGTCCTTCCGGTCCGGCCCCCAGCAATGGGGCCAGCCGCGCGGCAACATCCGTTGCAGGCAGGCCCGCAAGTCCCGACGCGCCCAGTTGGGCCTCCAGAAACGTGCGGGCCGGAGCGTCCAGATGCACCCCGCCGACCAGCCAGCAGAGGATGGCATCGGCAATGCGCCGGGCACGCGGGTCCGGTGTTCCCTCGCTTACGACGGAAACGACGGAGCCAGGGACCGAGGCCGTTATCGCAACCGAACCGGCGACATCCGGCATGGCAGGCGGCGTGGCAGGCGGCACGGCATCCGGCCCTGTCGCCCCGATCACGTCCACGGCATGCATCACGCGGGCCGGGCCAGCCGGACAGACCGGAGGATCGGAAACGGGCGCGGCAGCACAGGCGGCAAGGCGCGCACCCCGCTCCCCGCCGTGCGGAGCCGCGACACCGGCGTGCCAGCCTGGTCGATCAGGCCGGTTTAATCGGACGGGCCGGTCTGATCGGACGGACCGGTCGGGCATCAGGCCTTTTCGGCGGCCTTCACCTCGTTCCACAGCGCGTCCTTTTCTTCAAAGGGAAGGTTGGGAAAGTCCAGCCCGCGTTCGCGCGCCAGAGCCTCCATGCCCTCGAAGCGGCGCAGGAACTTCAGCGTGGCGTAGTCCAGCGCGGCGTTGGCCTTGATGCCCTTGCGGCGGCCAAGTTCCACGATGGTGAACAGAAAGTCGCCCAGTTCCTGCTCCTGGCGTTCCTTGTCGCCGCTGGCCGAGGCATCCAGCCATTCCAGCCACTCGGCTTCCACCTGCTGCTCCACGTCCTCGTCGCTCTCCCAGGTGAAGTCCACGCGGGCGGCCTTGGAATGCAGGCGGTACGCCTTGACCAGCGGGGGCAGCCCCTTGGGCAGGCTGGCGAACACGCCCCCAGGGGCATCGCCGGGCGAGCCTTCGGCGGAGGCGGCCTGGGCGTCGTCGGCGGCGCCATCCTCGGCCATGGCCGCCGCCTTTTCCTCGCGCTTGATGCGCTCCCAGTTGCGCAGCAGTTCTTCGCGGCTGGCGCATTCGCCTTCGGCGAACACGTGCGGATGGCGGCGGATCATTTTGGCGGCGTTGCCTTCCACGGCATCGTCCAGGGTGAACGACCCCTTGTCGGCGTACAGACGCCCGATGAACGCCAGCAGGAACATCACGTCGCCCAGTTCCTCGCGCACGTCGTGCACCTTGCCCGAGCGGATGGCCTCCACCAGTTCGAAGCATTCCTCGATGACATAGTCGGCCAGCGATTCCGGGGTCTGTTCACGATCCCACGGGCAGCCTTCGGGGGCCAGCAGGCGGTCGATGACGTCGGTAATGGCCTGAAGGCTCTGGGGAGAGGTCGGGGACGTGGGTTCGGTGCTCATGGTCTGCGATCCGTCGGATACCCGGGACGCCGGGCGTTGGAGGTGGGGTGGGGTGGGGAGGCGTAAATTCGGGTCGGCGTTCGCCGCCTGTCAAAACAATTGTTGCGGCAGGAACGTTTTCACGTAGCCGGTAATCATCGAAAGGTACGGAATCACGCGAGAATCGCGCACGAATGAGGCTTCGGGCAAAAAGTGCAGCAACACGGCCAGCAGAATGGAACAGATCAGCAGCCCCTTGGCCGCGCCCATGACCCCGCCCGCCATGTGGTCGAGCCAGCCCGCGAAGGTGATGACCAGCAGTTTGCGGATGATGCGCGCCACTATGGCCACCACCAGCAGCACGCTCAGAAACACGCTCACGTAGGCGATGACGTTGACCCAGCCCGGGTCGCCCACCACCTTGGCCACGTGGGGCGCGGCATCGCCATGGTGGCGGTTGGCCAGGATGAACCCGCCGATGACGCCCACCAGGCCCGCCACCTCTTCCACGAAGCCGCGAAACAGGCCGCGCAGCACGAACAGCCCGACAATGATCAGGAACGCTGCGTCCAGCATGTTGAAATTCATTCGGTTTCCTTGGGACGAAGAAAAAATGGAGGCCGCGCCCGACAACCAGACTGGGCAGGCCGGAGTACACCGGCTGCACTCCGCCACTGGCCGGAATGCACCGAAAAGCGTTGCCGGGGCATTGCCGACACGGCCGGAACCGGTCGCGACGCCCCTGTGGCGACGCACGGGGGCAAACACGGCGCATACGGACAACAGTGGGGAACGCGCGCGCGGCGCGGCTCCGCAGCCTTCCGGTCCGGGCACGTACCTACCAGAACTCACCGCGAAGGGGAAGCAACGCACCCCGGGCCGGAACGAAGGGACAGCCGCACCAGCAGTCACGGACAGCGCGGGGCGGCACGAAGGTGGTGCGCGGCAACCCTGTTGCATGCGCCCGGACATTTCTTGTACTATGCTTCGGGTCCGTATGCCCTTGCACACCTGACGCGCCTGCCGCCCCTCGCCGGGCAGGGCATCCATCCGGTTGTCCCGGCCACGCCGGACACCCCGGAGTGTACCGGAACAGGCCCGATTGCACCGGATCGGTCCGGGTTGCACCAAGCCTGTCAGGCCCGCCTTCCGGGCGGCACACCGGAACGACACACAGGCCGCGAGCCGTTGCGGGCATCTGCCCGCAGCCCCCGCACGGAGCCTCATGACACGCATCAGCATCACAGAACTGAAACCAGGCATGCGCGTGGCCGACGACATCCGCGACGGCAACGGACGCCTGCTGTTCAAGTGCGGCGACGTGCTCTCGCCCGCGGGCCTGCGCATCCTCAAGATCTGGGGCGTCACCGAGGCGGCCGTCATCGGCGAAGACGACGGCGAGGGCGACATGCCGCCCACCGTGGCCGCCCGCTTCGACGAGGCCATGGAGCGCACCCGGGCCCACTTCGCCCTGCACGACCCGGCCAACCAGCACGTGGCCGCGCTGATGCGCCATTGCGCCATGCGCCTTGCCGCCTCGTCCCCGCCGTGGCCCGCCCCCCCGGGCGAAGCCCCCAGCCCGGTACGGCCGGACCCGGCCCCCCGCCCGGTGGCGCTGGAATCGGTCCTGCGAGAGGACATGCGTTTCGGCACCCTGCCCAGCGTGTTCCACCGCCTGGTAGAGGTGGTCAACGACCCGCGCAGTTCCGCCGCCGACGCGGCAGAAATCATTTCCAAGGACACCGACCTTTCCGCGCGGCTGCTGCGCATCGCCAACAGCGCCTACTACGGGCTGCGGGCGCGCATAGAAACCATCACCCGCGCCGTGTCCATCATCGGCACCAACCAGCTGGTCTCGCTGGCCATGGGGGTCAGCGTGGTGACGGCCTTCCGGGGGGTGCCGCAGGATCTCGTGGACATGCGCGCCTTCTGGACGCACTCCATCGCCTGCGGCGTGGCCGCGCGCATCCTGGCCGGGCTGCACCGCATGAGCAACAGCGAACGATTCTTCGTGGCCGGGCTGCTGCACGATCTGGGGCGGCTGGCCATCTACGGGCAACTGCCCGACCACGGGCGGCTGCTGCTGGCGGAGGCCCGGACGCGCGGCGCCACGGTGCGCTCGCTGGAACGCGACATAGTCGGCTTCACCCATGACGAAATGGGCGGGGCCATCCTGCGACAATGGAAATGCCCGGTCTCGCTGGAACGCAACGTCCAGCGGCACCACACCCCCGAAAGCGCGAGCGGCAGCTGCGAACCGGCCATCATGGCCGTGGCCGACCTGCTGGCCAACGCCCTGGGCTACGGCACCAGCGGCGAGGTGCTGGTACCGCCCCTGACCGACGAAGGCTGGGCCGCCCTGGCCCTGCCCCCCGGCGCGGTGGTGCAGACGGCCAACCAGATGGAATATCAGGTGCTCGAAATCATCAGGTTCCTGGAAACGCATGACTAGCAACGATCCCACCTTTGGCAGCGCGGGCCTGCATGCCCGGCTGCGCCACCTGGAAGACCAGGCCCGGTTCACGCTCGACGTGCTGGACATGGCCTTCAACCTCGGCGACTTCCAGACCTGCATCAACCGGCTGGAAGAACCCTCCGCCCTGCTGGACGAGGCCGTGGCGCGCATCGGCGAACTGGTGCAGTTCTCGGTGACGGCGTTCTATCTGGTGGACGAGCACACCTCGGACTTCGTGCTGGGCCTGTGCCGCCCCAGCGAGGAAGGACCGGCCATCGAACGCGAGGTGGAACGGCTCATCGAGACCGGGGTGTTCGCCCTGGCCGTGCGCGAAAACCGGCCCATCACCGTGTATTCCTCCGACAACAGCCACCGCCTGGTGCTCAGCGTGCTGGCCACCACCTCGCGCGTGCGGGGGATGTTCATCGGGGCCATGCCGCGCACCGAAAAGAACCTTTCCGGCATCCTGCTTTCGCTGCTCTCGCTCATCCTCAAGCACTGCGCCAACGCCATCGAAAGCTTCGAGCTGTACCGGCTGCTGCGCGAGCACGAACGCCGCCAGCGCGAATTCATCGACACGCTGTCCGTCACGGTGTTCGAAACCGACCCGGCAGGCGTGCTGCGCTCGCTGAACCGCGCCGCCTCCGACCAGTTCGGCATCGACCCGGCAGCCCTGCCCCCGGCGGCGGGCCTGCTGGACCTGCTGGCCCCGGACGAGCGCCCCCGCATGGCCTCCGCCATCGCCGCAACGCTGCGCGACGGACAGCCCGCCTCGCTGGCCTGCACGGCCATGCACGCATCCGGCGCCACCTTCCCCGCCGTGCTGCACCTGGCCCCCTGCATGCACGAAGGGCTGTGCACCGGCCTGCGCGGCGTGGTGGGCCGTCACCCGGCGACATAGCGTTCACACCGGGGCGGGCAGCCCGCCCCGGCCATGCGGTTTCATGCGCGGCAGGCACGCCGCGACGCCGTCGCGGCGTCGGACGGTGCCCTCCCCCCTTGCGGTGGTCACCGCCGCCTGTTAGTGTTCGCATACTCGATACGTATTCGACCATGGCCTGACTGACGTGACGCGCCTGGCCGTGACGCCCCGGAGGCCTGGGCAACCCGAATACGTGCGTAACCCGGATACTTGCGTAACCCGGATACTTGCGTACCCCGAAGGCCTGGGCAACCCGGCCCGCACCGATCCGCCATCTCCGCCCATTCGCGTCCAGTCCGCTCGTCTCCGTCCTTTCCAGCCAGGTCCATTTCCGTCTGGCCCGATCCGCCCCGCATCCCAACCGGCCCCGCTTGCGTCCACGCCGTTCTTCCGGAACATGCCATGACCGCACCACTCACCATCCTGGTCATCGACGACGACCCGCAGGTTCGCGGCTCGCTGGCCGACTTTCTGTCGGACAGCGGCTACGAGGTCGTGCAGGCCGGGGATGGCCGCGCCGGGCTGGATGCCTGGCAGGCGCACCAGCCGGATCTTGTGCTGGTGGACCTGCGCATGCCGGTGCTGGACGGGATTTCGGTCATCCGGGCCATCACGGCCTCGGGCAAAGGCACCCCCGTGGTGGTGGTTTCCGGTACCGGCGTGCTGCGCGACGCCGTGGCCGCCCTGCGCGAAGGCGCCTGGGACTACCTGACCAAGCCCCTGGAAGACATGGGCGCCCTGGAACACACCGTGGAACGCTGCCTGGAACGGGCGCGCCTGCTGGCGGAAAACGAGGCCTACCGGGTCGGACTGGAGGCGCGCATCGCCGAGCGCACCCGCGAACTGAGCACCGCCTACGACCGGCTCAGCGGCATGATGGAAGCCACGGTGGATTCGCTGTCGCGGGTCACCAACCTGAAGGACGCCTACACCGGCACCCACCAGGCCAGGGTCACCGTGCTGGCCACCGCCATGGCCCGCAGGCTGGGCATGCCCGACGACGAGGTGGAGGCCGTGCGGGTGGCGGGCATGCTGCACGACATCGGCAAGCTGTGCATCCCCGCCCAGTACCTGCTGAAGCCCACCGTGCTCGACGCCCACGAAATGGCCTTCCTGCGCCAGCACCCCCAGTTCGGGCACGACATCCTGGAACGCATCCCCTTTCCCCACCCCGTGGCGCGCATGGTCTTGCAGCACCATGAACGGCTGGACGGCTCCGGCTACCCGCACGGGGTATCCGGCGATGCCCTGCTGCCCGGGGCGCGCATCCTGGGCGTGGCCGACGTGGCCGAGGCCATGTGCTCGCACCGCCCCTACCGCCCCGCCCATTGTCTGGAAGCGGCCATGGACGAACTTTCCGCGGGCAGCGGCACCCTGTACGCCGCCGATGTGGTGGACGCCTGCCTGGACCTTTTGCGCGGCAACCACGCCGACATGCCGGATGTGGCCGAAGTGCTGCGCCAGTTGCGCAGTGGCGACGCCGTGTGCTCGTGAACGCGAAGCGTCTTGCCGCTCGCCCTGCGTCCTCCCCCATTGCCCCGTCGCCTTCCTCGTCCCGTCCCGGTCGCCGCTCCGCCCCCTTCGCGCCACTGCCCCCCCACTGTCCCCCTGCCCCACTGCCCCACTGCCCCCCCACTGCCGTACCTGCCATACCTGCCATACCGGGGCGACACCGTGACCATGCCGCGTCTGCCAACGCAAGATCGGGACCGCCCCCGCAGGGACGATCCCGATCGTCATTTCAGGCCTGAAATCATGGCCCGGCCTGACACCTGCAACCGGCTCAGGCGTTTTCGCGCTGCATCTGCTCGATGATGGCCTTCAGCTTCTGGGCCTGCGCCGCAAGCTCGCCCACGGCCAGGGCCGACTGGCGCATGGCGTCGCTGGTCTCGGTGGAGATGCGGTTCACCTCTTCCACGGCCCGGTTGATCTCGTCGGAGGCGGCGGACTGCTCTTCGCTGGCGGTGGCGATGGAGCGCACCTGGTCGGACACGGAATCGGCCAGGGCCACGATGGCCCCCAGCGACTGCCCCGCCTCGCGCGCCCTGCCGGTGACGCTTTCCACCTCGCGCGCCGTCTCGCCCACCTGGGCGATGCTTACCTTGGCCCCCTGCTGGATGCCGCCGATGGCCTCGCCCACTTCCCTTGTGGCGGTCATGGTCTTTTCGGCCAGCTTGCGCACCTCGTCGGCCACCACGGCAAAGCCGCGCCCGGCATCCCCTGCGCGCGCGGCTTCGATGGCGGCATTCAACGCCAGCAGGTTGGTCTGGTCGGCAATGTCGGAAATCACGCCCAGAATGGCCCCGATGCGCTCGGTGCTCTTGCCCAGGGCGTCCATGTCACGGTTCAGGGTTTCGGAATGGCGCTGCACCACGCCGATGCCGTCGATCATGGCCTCCACGATGCCCGACCCGGCGGAGGCCTTGGCCTTGGCGTCGCCCGCCGTATCCGCCGCAAGGCCTGCGCTGCGGGCCACCTCAAGCACGGTGGCGTTCATCTCTTCCATGGCCACGGCGGTCTCGCCGGTGCGGCGGCTTTGCAGTTCCGCCCCGCGAGAGGACTGTTCGATCTGCGCCGAAAGTTCTTCCGACGCGGCGGAAACGATGTCCACGATGCCTTCCAGTTCGCGCGCGGCGTGCAGCATGCCCTCGCGCCGGGCCTGTTCGCCGCGTGCGCGGGCCTCTTCGGCCTCCGCCGTGGCCTGCTGGGCCTTCTTCGTCTCTTCCGCCGCAAGGCGGGTCTGCTCCTGGGCCTCGCCGATCTTGTCCCTGAGCGTACCCACCATGGACCGCAGGGCGTCGGCCAGCTGGCCCACCTCGTCACCCGTGCGCACGGTAAGCTCGGAATCCAGGTCGCCCCCGGCCACGGACGTGGCAAAGGCGGTGGTGCGCGCTATGGGCCGCGACAGGGCGCGCGCCAGCAGCCAGGCCACCGCGATCATCACCGGCAGCACGCCCGCCATCACGGCCAGCGACGAATCGGTCACCCGGTCCTGGGCGGCGAGGATGCTGGCCACCGGCATGCCGATGAACCACATGCCGATGGTCTTGCCCTCCATGTCCAGGATGGGCCAGTAGGCCGTTTCGTATTCGCTGCCCAGAATCTGGTTGCGCGCCAGAAAGGTCTTGCCCGCGCTGAACACCGTCTCCATCACCCTGGGGTTGTCCATGCGCGTGCCGATGGCCCGCTTGCCGTCGCGCACGATGGTGGTCATGACGCGCGTGTCGCCCTTGAACACGGTAACCTCCAGGCCGGTGAACGACTTGATGTCGTCCACGAAGCCCTCGCGTACCAGAGAGGTGCCGATGGCCACCGTGCCCACCACCTTGCCGTCGTGGCGGATGGGCGCACCCGCGCGCAGGGTGAACGGCACCACCGTGCCGGAGATGACCCCCACCGTGGCGTCGCCGCGCAGGGCCCGGCGCACGGTCTCCTGGTCGAGCACGGAATCGCCCTTCTTGTCCGAATGGCCGCGCGCCAGCACGTTGCCCTTGTCGTCGGTGACGGTCATGAAGTCCGACCCCACCTCGCGCATCAGCCGCCTGGCCAGTTCAGCCGCACGCGCACCGTCGCCAGCCGCCACTGCGGCCACGAAATCCGCGTGTTGCGCCACCAGGGCGGCTTCTTCCAGAAATTTCGCGGAACGGTCGCCGATGTTGCGCGCCACCACGTCGCGCAGCCGGGTTACCGCCTGCGCCGATTCATCGGCGAAACCGCGCTTCATGAAATGATGGGCCGTGCCGAAAATGGCCGCTGCCGTCAGCAGCACGATACAGATGACCAGGATGAGCAATTTGCGAAGAATCGTCAGTTTCATGCACGCCTCGCACGGTAACAAGGTGAGTGTGTACTTCTTGTATCGGACAACCACTCACGAACATTAGGGAACACGTGATCACCCAATGTGCTTCAAACCGTGGCACGCGCCTTCCCGGCGGCCTGCCTTTCTTGCCATGTAACAGAGATGACAAGCCGTTGTCTCGTTCCGGCAACCGGAAGTCGCGCGCCAATCGTCGCGCCGCGCCATGCAGGCGAAACCCCGCGCGGAAAGACCGCATGCGCGCACAGCGAAAGGGGCCGCCCGTAGCCGTGGAACGGAAAGGGAAGGAAAGGTGCCGGTCAGTTGCCGGTGCGCAACGAAATGGAATGCTTCTGCAGCAACTCGTACAGCCGGGCGCGTGAAAGGCCGGAAAGGGCGATGGCCGAGGCTATCTCGCCCCGGCTGCGCCGGATGAGTTCCATGAGATAGGCGGACTCCATGCGGTCCATGGTCACCTCGCGCGCGGAACGGAACGAGGGGAACACCTCGTTGGCGAAGCCGAACCGCTCCCGCTCCACGGGCGGCGGACAGGTGTCCGACGATGGCGCTGCCATGGCGCGAGGCTCACCGTGCCGGTCGGCACCGGCCATGACGAATGCCCCGCCAGCGCCCGAATGAACGGACTGAACCGCCTGACCCGGCATCCCCGCCCCTCCGGCCATGGCAGCGCCGCCCGGCAGGCCAGGTCCACCGGACAGGCCGTACGCGCCGGACTGCACATACGCACCAGGTTGACCGGGCGCGTCAGAATATCCAGGCAGACCGGCAGGGCCGAACGGGCCGGGCTCCACCCCGTGGTCACGGCCGTTGCCCCCGGTTCCGTTCCCAGGTTCTGCCATGACCGCCCCCCCATCGGGCATGGGCGGGTATACCTCTTCTTCATGCTCGCGCGCGGGGCCCAGATCGCGCCGGGCGCGCATGACGTGGCCGCGAATCTCCACCGGCAGATGCTGGGGGTACAGCCGCTGTTCGGCAAAGGCCGCCTGCACCGCGTAGTGCAGGGCGTTGATCAGGTCGCGCACGTTGCCCGGCCAGTGGTAGATCTGCACCGCATCCACGAAGTCGGGTGACATCTGCTTGGCGGCCAGGCGGTGCTGGCGGCAGATGCGGTCCACGTAGTGCCGGGCCAGCGGTTCGATGTCGTCGCGCCGCTCGCGCAGGGGGGGCAACTGGATGATGCGGGTCTTCAGGCGGTGGAACAGATCCTTGCGAAAGGCCCCGCGCCGCACCATGTCCTCGATGTCGCAGTTGGTGGCGGCCACCAGGCGGAAATCGCTGCGCACCTCGTTGCGGGCGCTGATGGGACGAAAGGTGCGTTCCTGCAGCACCCGCAGCAGCGACTTCTGCACCGAAAGATCCAGGTCGCCGATTTCGTCCAGAAAGATGGTGCCGCCGTCGGCCTGCTTGAACAGGCCGTCGCGCGCGGCCTCGGCCCCGGTGAACGATCCGCGCTCGTGCCCGAACAGGATGCTTTCGGCCAGGGTGCTCGGCAGGTTGGTGCAGTCCACCACGATGAAGCCGCGCCCGGCACGTTCGCTGTTCTCGTGCACGGCCCGCGCGAACAATTCCTTGCCGGTGCCCGTTTCGCCCAGGATCAGCACGTTGGTGTCGGTGCGGGCGGCCACGCCCAGCGAGTGCAGGCAGCGCTCCAGCGGCAGGCTGGCGCCGATGATGTCACCGCGCTTGATGTTGGCCTGGCCGATCAGGGCCACCTTGGCGGCGTGATGGTACAGGCAGCGTTCCAGCACCTGGCGGACCGAGGATTCGGGGATGGGGTGCAGCAGCACATCCCACGCCCCGGCGCGGATGGCGTCCTCCGCCCGGTTTCCCGTGCGCAGGGCCGTAAGGGCCAGCACCTCCGGCTGTCCGCGCATGGCGGACAGTTCCGGCAGGCAGGCCAGCCCATCCGGGCCGGGCGTATCCACGTCCAGCAGCACCACGTCGCACGCACGGCGACGCCCGCTGGCCACGGCCTCCTCGCAGGTGGAAACCACGCGGCACGCATGCCCGGCAGCGGTAATGGCGGGCACAAGGTATTCCCTGTACCGCCGCGTGGGATCAATCACCAGAACGTCTGCCATGGTCCCTTCCACCGGCCGTATCCGCCGGCCCCCGCTTGCGCGCAGGCGCGCAGCCTGTCGTGCATCCGCGCGTCATGACACACCTGGACGCGCCCTTGCGCAACCAGATGTGCCACGCCGAATCCCGTAACATCCTGAATGAACACATTCCCCAGCAGTGATGCGGCGGCCCCCGGATCCCCCTCCGGACTCCCGCTGTCCAGCAGCACGGGCCATGCGGCGCGCACCTGTTCATATGTTATGCCACAGCATTGTTTTTTCTGAAAGGGGGGTAGATTTATGCCCTGCTGCATCACGCAGGTTTCCATGCCCTGTCTTGCCCCCCGCACAGGCCCCACTGTCCGTATTCTCCGGACGCGGGCCAGTCCGGCCGGACCGTTTTTCGGTCTGCCCTTGCCGGAATCGAACCATAAAGCAAGATTCAATATGGTATTATAATAGAATATTTTCAAAAAAAAACATCAAGCACCGCACAAATGGCACGGACTTTTCATGTCTTGGCAACACGCGTCATTGTCTGCCTTTTGTGGACAACCCTGGAGAGCCGCCATGAGAAGATTCCGCGAACTTCGTGTTCACCCCGACCTGCTGAAGCGCATCGACACCGCCGCGGAAGAAATGGGCATCACCACGACGGCCCTCGTGGAGGGGCTGCTGGAACGCTACCTGCTGCGCCGCGAGGCCAAATCGCGTGACGACACGGACAGGCGTTCCTTCGAGCGTCATCCCATCCGCCTGCCGGGGGGTGGTGTACGTCACCGAGCCGGACGGCCATTACGGACGCTACCAGCCCGTGGAACTGCACGACATCTCGCTGAACGGCGTGGGTTTTCGGATGCCCCCCAATGCCGAATTGGACATGCGTCTGGCCGACGCCGAATTCGAGGTGATCTTTCGCCTGGACGACAGCAACCCGCCGGTGCGCATGCGCTGCCGCAGCACCCGCAACGAGCGCGGCAAGGGCGCCACGCGGGTTGGCGCGTCGTTCATTGGCGGTGATACCGCCAGCCATGCCCTCATGGAACGCTACTTCGTCCAGTAGCCGCCCATCCCCCCCATCTGCCGCGCGGCCCCGAAGGTAATCCCGGTCGCGCGGAGGGCACGCTTTTGCCCGGCGTCCGGACCGCCCGCCGCCCCGGCATTGCCGCCTGTCTCTCGCCCTTGTAATGCCCCCCTTAAATCAAGCGGCCTTTAAGGGAGAATTCCTCCAGGTTTTGTTTGCCTGCTGATGGACGCCTTGCGGAGTCTTCCAGCCAAGCGCCGAATGCAGGTATGTGGTGTTGAAGTTTTCTATCCAGTCAGAGAGGGCGCGGTTGAGGTGTTCCAGGCTACGCCATTCGTGCAGCCAGAAGAGCTCTTCCTTGATCGTACGCATTGTCCGCTCGGTATCCGCGTTCCCTTTGGGATTGTTGTAGCTGGTAAACGCCTGCGTGATGCCGAGAGTCGCGCAGTCGCGCATAAAAGCCGTTCCTGTCGGTTGGCAGCCGTTGTCGCTCATCAGGCTCAGGCCGTGCCCCCGGACGCCTCCGGGAAAGTGCGTCTGGATAGCCGTATCCAGAGCTTGCAGCCACTCATGGCTCCGGCTCCGGTAGTCGGCATGGTGGCCCACGATCTTCTTGGAAAACCAGTCCACCACCAGCACGATATACACCCAGCCGCCTTCCGTCATGACCTTGGTCATGTCGATGCCCCACCACTGACACGGGCGGACGGGGCGCGGCTTGCTTCCGGAAGGGGTGCGCTTTGCCCGCAAGGCTGCGCGCTTCACCCCAAGGCCATGCAGACGCATCAGGCGTGCCACTCGTTTGACGTTGATGATCAGGCCGTTTTTATACCGAAGGGTGGCCCATACGCGGCGATAGCCCCAAAAGGGATGTTCCATTTTCAGGGACTCGATCAACGGCAAGAGTTCGGCATCGCGCTGAAGCTGGGCCTGGCCGGATCGGCGCTTGCCGCTTACCAGTCGTTTTTTTTTAACTCCAGCGTCAGTTCGCCAACGGCTTGCTTGAGTTTTTGGTTCTCTGTCGCAAGGCGTTCTTCTCGTCGGTTAGTGGCGCCCACCTCAAAAGCCAGGGCGGCATTGGCCAACAACGTGTCGCGCCAGCGGTAATACATACCCTGAGTGATTTGATACTCACTGCAAATGCTTGCCACAGAGCGACCCTGCAATCCCTCAAGCACAATGCGGGCCTTGCTTTTGCTGTCCCAGACTCGGCGTTTCATGCTTCCTCCAAGGATGGAAGAAAACTACCTTAACAGGGCCACCTTGTTAATGGGGGGCAGTATACCCTTCCCCTGCCAGCCTCTTGCCAGTCCCTTGCCAGTGGGCGCACCGCGCCTGCGCGCTAGGGCATCCCCGCGCACCTTCATGGCGCCTGCACCCTGCCGCCCTCGCCCTTGTCCCATCCTCCTCTTCCCTTGTCCCCACCTTCCCTTGTCCCTTGTCCCTTGACGCGCCCCGTGCCTTTCGCGCAAAGTCTCGTCCACGACAACACGGGGATAGCGCAGCAGCGCCGGACAATCCGGCCACGCCGCATACCCCGGGCCAACGCCGAACCGGTCCGCCATGCAGGTGCGGGCATCGGCCCCGGCCCTCGCAAGCGCGGCAGCGCCCCGGCGCACGCCGCCCCCACACGAGCACAACCCCAGGAGACAGGGACATGGCGGAACATACTGCGGAAAGGCTTGACGTGCAGCCCTACTTCGACGTGGAACTGCTGATGAACACCAGCCAGGAAACGCGCATCGGCGGCGAAGTGATGAACCGCCTGATGCAGCGCTGGGAAGCCTGGATGGACAAGCTGCACGCGCTGCACATCAACACCGGAAAGATCCAGTACCTTGTGGTGTGGCTGGACAGCGACGTGGAAGAAGACGTGGACGCCGCGTGGGAATCCTCTCCCTCCGACGCGTTCATCATCAACTCCCTGGCCCAGACCATGGTCATGAGTGCGGTCCACATGTTGCTGCCCGAAGTGGAGGACGTGGGCTGCGCCCCGGCGCCCAAGCCCACCGACAAACTGCGCGCCGCGCTGGAGGCCGAAGGCCTGCCCTACAACGGCGACGGCCCCACCCTGTCGCGCCGCTACGCCGTGGTCACCCATTTCCCGTTCAAGGGCGGCTGCGAAATCTGCACCCTGCTCAAGGACTGTCCCAAGGGTTCGGGCGCTGCGGGTGCCCCGTCGTCCATCGTGTTGCCGGGGTACGAACCGGGCGCCGAATAGCCCCGGCAAGCACAGGGCTGCCCCGATCACACCGCGAATCGAACCGCGAATCACACGGGCCATGGCGTGCACCAGCGCGCCATGGCCTTTCCGTTGCGGGGGGCGCGCCTTTACTTCACCCGGCGACTACCCTAGAATGCGCGCCCAAGGAACCGGACAGGATGAACGGCCCGGAGGCGGACATGTCCACGGATTTCGCCATGCAGCTTCCCGGACTGCGCCGCATGAGCCCCGGGCTGCTGCGGGCCATGTCCGCACCACTCGACCCGTGGCGCGACCCACCCTACCTGCCGCCGCCGTCCCCCACCCTGCTGGACAAGACCCAGACCGTCGTCGATGACATGGAGGCCGATGCGGCGGCCGAACGCCAGCGCCTGCAACGCGCGGGCTACAGCCCCCCCAGGGGCGACACCCGCCGCCAGAGTCCGCTGGTGGTGCCCGAACGCATCGCAGGCACGCTGGTTTCGCTGATCGGCTGACGCGGCAACCGGGCTTGCCGGAGCGCCCGAGACCCTGCCCGGCCTGTCTGCCTGGCCCAGCCTGGACAAACCTGGCCGGTCCCATACTTTCCCAAGGAGCGTCCATGAGTCAGGATCCGAAATACCCGACCCGAATCCGCTATGAATACGAGCACGATTCCGGCGTGCGGTTGGAATACGCCCACGGTGTGTGGGGCGGCATCAACCCGCAGGGCGAGATCGAAATGAGCTTCTACATAGAAACCGACAAGATGCCGCCGTTCTCCGAACGCCTGGTGGCGCCCGACGGCAGCTTCGGCCATGAAGTGGCCCCCTACGACGAGAACCTGAAGGTCATCACCCGCCACATCCGCTCCAAGGTCGTGCTGAACTACCATACCGCCCGCGCCGTTCTGGAATGGCTGGAGGAAAAGGTGGAAACCCTGGAAATGGAAGAAGAAGGCGGCGTGATGTACGAGGGTGAGGGCGGCCTGGAACAGTAGCAGAACAGGCTGTCTGCCGGTCTTTCATGCACTGAAGCCTCCGTTGCGGCAACGCAGCGGAGGCTTTCACATGTGATCCGGCAACAGACGAGAGTCGCGGGGTGTCCTGCCGTCTGGCGACCAGCCCGCCGTACGGAGGGCGTCCGTCAGCCTTCCTGCCGCCCACCCCGCAGGCGGGCCAGCAACGGACGCAGCCGCGACAGCACCGGTTCCGCCAGTTCCGGGGCAAAGCGGCGCGCCAGCAGCAGATATGTTCCGGCGAACACCGGGCCGCTGATGGCCAGCGCCAGAAACGCCCCCCACAGTTGGCCCGCCGGGCTCGCCGGGGCCAGCAGCGGCGCGTAGGCCAGCGCGGGCCAGGCAGGCAGCGCGGCGGCGGCGCACAGCGCCAGAGATTTCGCGCCGCACCCGATGATGCCGGAAAGTCCACCCTCACCATGGCGCTTGCGCCAGACAAGGGCCAGCGCCACGGTGTACACGGCCACCGCCGCCGTGCCCGCCACGGCCACGCCAAGGGTGCCGTGCGTACCCGCGTGGCCCGCCAGCACATACAGCGGCAACGCGGCCAGCGTGGCCAGGGTGCCCACCACAGCCGGGGTCACCGTATCCTGATGGGCATAGAAGGCCCGGCCCACCACCTGTTGCACGGCCCAGAAGGCCACGCCGCACAGCATCACGCGCAGAAGTGGCGCGGAGGCCAGGGTTTCTGCGGCGGCAAACCCCCCGCCCTGAAAGATCAGGCGCATGGTGGGTTCCGCCGCCAGCAGCATCCACACGGACAGGGGAATGATCACCGCCAGGGCGTTGCGCAGCGCCGTGGACAACGTGGCGTCGAATGCGTCGGTTTCACCCTTGGCGGCCAACGCCGCCAGGAACGGATACGAAGCAACCCCGGCAGCCTGGGCCACCACGCCCACCGGCACCAGCATGATGCGCCGGGCATAGTTGAGCAGGCTCACCGCGCCCTCGCCGGTCATGGAGCCAAAGATGCGCACGAACTGCTCATCCAGCACCACCACCGACTGGCCGATCATCAGCGGCAGGGCCAGCAGGGCGAAACGGCGCACGCCGGGGTGGCGCAGCACCGGTCCCAGCCGCACCCCGCCGCCGCGCGCGGCAGCCAGTAACGGCAGGGCAAAGCTGCCCAGCGCCGCACCCGCCAGCACGCCCCAGCAGAACCCCTCCATGCCGCGCGTCGGGGCCAGCAGCCACGACAGCACGCCGCCACCGATGATGCAGCCGTTGTACACCAGCGGCCCCATGGCGGGCACCGCGAACTGGCGGCGCATGTACAGCAGCGCGGTGACGCACGCCCCCGGCAGAAAGAACGCCTGCGCGGGCAGGATGATGCGCAGGAAGCGCACCAGCCGCGCCGTGGATGATGCGTCAAAGCCCGGCGCGGCCACGCGGGCCAGTTCCGGCGCAAACCACCACGCCACGCCGGTCAACAGGCAGATGGTGATGGTTATCCACCAGAACGCGGCGGCAAAGAAGCGCCAGCCGTCCTCCGGATCGCGCTCGAAGCGCTCCGACAGCAGGGGAATGAGGGTAATGGAAAAGTAGCCGCCCGCCAGCAGGTAGTTGATGAAGTCGGGCACCACGAAGGCGGCGAAGTAGATGTCCGCCTCTGCCGTGGCCCCGAACAGGTAGGAAATGACCTTGTCGCGCAGAAGGCCCATGAACCGCGAGGCGAAGACGCTGGCCGCCATGATCAGGGCGGCGGCGCCCATCTGGTGGGTGCGGGTGAACAGCTTCATGCGGCGGCGGACTCTCCTGTGGCGAGCAAGGCGTGATGGACGTGCGGTACGCAGGAACCACTACCCCATACCGCCCCGCTTGACCATACAACGGAAAGGGCGGGCGCCACACCCGCGCCAGCCCTGCCCATGAAAACGACATCGCCCGCTCCCTTTTTTCGGGCTTTCGGGCGCGCAGTCACATTTTTATCAGCAGTGGTACTATACGAAACCACTTTTTATTCTGTCTATCATGCTGAAAAGACAACTATACAAGTATTTCCTGATTTCCTGTTCATCCATTGACAACTGTGCACTCAACCGCTAGATATGCCCCATTCATGGAGAGAGGCGCGAGGGTACGGCCCTGTGACCGCCCGGCAACCTGCCCTGACGTGACGCCGTCGGTCGGGCAAGGTGCCAACACCTACCGTGTCGCGCACGGGATCATGATCGCGGGCTTGCGGCGTCGGCCTCTCCACGCGAGGGGCCTTTTTGTTTTGGGGGCATCGTCCGGCGCTGGAGCCGTGCGGTGCATGTGGGTGGATTTCAGGCCAATTGCGCACCCACAGAAAAAAAATGCAGCTAACAGGCCGTTGCGCCACGGGGGCCGCCACACACCCAGCCGGAACATCCGGCGGGACGGCGGACAGCCCAAGGGCGCACGGTGGTCCGCCGGCCCAGCCCCCGGCGGATTGACCACGCGAAGCCCGGACGGCTTTGCGGAAAAAGGGAGACACGATGAAGGATTTTCTGGAGAAGTTGCAGCCCGTTGGCGAGTGTGTGATCTACTACCTCTACCACAACGAGGACGAACCCATGCCCACCTGCTGGTCCGACCCGCTGGAACTCATGGGTGACATGACTCGCCTGCAACTCACCGACGCACAGATGCGCGAACTGCGCGACATCGTGAGCGAGGAAATCCGCAGCGAAGGCCCCGAGGCGGTCTGGAAGGGGCGCACCCTGCGCAAGAACATCATCCATTCCTGCGGCTACCTGGTGTAGCCGGGCACCTTCGGCGGGCGCGTCCGGCAGCGCGCCCTGCCCGTTGCGTTGCCTGTCCCGGCCTTCGACGCATCGCTTTCCGGGCCACTCCCCCGCCCCGCGTGCCCGCGCGCTCCGGCGGCCCCCATGGCCCGGCACACATGACGACAGACGAAAGCGCCCCCGTCGGGAAACCGGCGGGGGCGTTCACATTGGCGGCAGAAGGAATATGAACGCGGCATGCACGGCGGCCAACGGCCGGGCCAGGCGCGGGGTACCCCTGCCCCGGCGTCGCCGCCATTGTTCCGATCGACGCAGGCCGATGGTCCGGCCAGTTCCGGCCAGTTCCGGTTAGTTCCGGCCAGTTCCGGTCAGTTCCGGTCAGTTCCGGCCAATTCCGGCCAATTCCGGTCAGTTCGCGAACCCCAGTTCGGCCAGCAGGTCGGGCAGTTCGCGGAAGTCGCGCATGGTGCGCACGCGGGGCGCGGTGCGCGTCTCGCGCACGGTTCCGTTGCGCGGCGGATCGAACCAGATGCCATGCATCCTCGCCTGCGTGGCGCCCCACACATCGCCGGTCCAGTCATCACCAATCATCACGACCCTATTGGCAGGCAGACCCAAATCGCGCAGCACGTGGGCCCAGAACGGCGGCCAGGGCTTGGGCGACCCTGCCGAGCGCCACGTGTACACCCCGGCCAGCAGCGGTCCCACGCCCATGGGGGCAAGGGCTGCGCGGATGGGCTCTTCTTCAGATTCCGAGGCATTGGATGCCAGGGCCAGCCGCCAGCGTGCGGCCAGCGCACACAGCACATCGCCCGCGTGGGGCATGGGTTCCTCGTCGGTCCAGCCGTGTTGCGGCCCCATCCAGCGGGGCATGACGCGCATCAGCGTGCCGCCCCAGTCCAGCAGCAGCGCCCTGTCAGGCAGCAATGGCCTGTCGGGCTCGTTCGTGGGTTGCATGCCGTCCGGCGCGGTGTTCGCGTCCGTGTGTTTCGCGTTCGCCATGGTTCCTCTCCTGCCCCGTGGTGCCCGTGCTCCGGGTTCGCGTCAAGTCGAAATGGCCCGCATCCTCGCAGTTCCCCCCGCCGCACAAACGAAAAGGGCCGGAACCCGAAGGTTCCGGCCCACAGTCACGTGCGATGATGCGCGCGCTGTACCAGCCTTTCGGCCTAGTACATGCCGCCCATGCCGCCCATGCCACCCATGCCGCCACCGGGCATGGGCATGTCCTTCTTGGCTTCGGGCTTTTCGGCAATGGCGCATTCGGTGGTCAGCAGCAGCGAGGCAACGGAGGCCGCGTTCTGCAGGGCGATGCGGGTCACCTTCTTGGGGTCGATGACGCCAGCCTTGATCAGGTCTTCGAAGTCGCCGGACGCGGCGTTGAAGCCGAAGCCGTCCTTGCCTTCGCGCACCTTCTCGACAACGATGGAGCCTTCGTAGCCCGCGTTGGAGGAGATCTGGCGCAGCGGTTCTTCGATGGCGCGGCGGATGATGTTCACGCCGGCGGCTTCGTCGTCATCGGCGGGCTTCACGTCGTCCAGCACCTTGGAGATGCGGATGTAGGCGGTGCCGCCGCCGGGGACGATGCCTTCTTCCACCGCAGCGCGGGTGGCGTTCAGGGCGTCCTCGACGCGGTCCTTCTTTTCCTTCATTTCGGTTTCGGTCGCGGCGCCCACGTTGATCACGGCCACGCCGCCCACCAGCTTGGCCAGGCGTTCCTGCAGCTTTTCGCGGTCGTAGTCGGAGGTGGTTTCGTCGATCTGGGCGCGGATCTGCTTCACGCGCGCCTTGATGTCGTCGGACTTGCCGGCGCCGTCGACGATGGTGGTGTTTTCCTTGTCCACCACAACGCGCTTGGCGGTGCCAAGGTCGGCCACCGAGATGCTTTCGAGCTTCACGCCCATGTCTTCGGACACCACGGTGCCGCCGGTCAGGACGGCGATGTCCTGCAGCATGGCCTTGCGGCGGTCGCCGAAGCCGGGGGCCTTCACGGCCACAACCTGAAGGGTGCCGCGCAGCTTGTTGACCACCAGGGTGGCCAGGGCTTCGCCTTCCACGTCTTCAGCGATGATCACCAGCGGGCGGTTCATCTTGGCCACCTGTTCGAGAACGGGCAGCATGTCCTTCATGCTGGAGATCTTCTTCTCGTTGCAGAGAATGAAGGGCTCGTCGAGTTCGCAGACCATCTTTTCGGGATCGGTCACGAAGTAGGGCGACAGGTAGCCGCGGTCGAACTGCATGCCTTCGACCACTTCAAGGGTGGTTTCCAGGCCCTTGGCTTCCTCGACGGTGATGACGCCTTCCTTGCCCACCTTGGCCATGGCCTCGGCAATGATGTTGCCGATGGTGGTGTCGGAGTTGGCGGAAATGGTGCCGATCTGGGCAATTTCCTTCTGGTCGCGGGTGGGCTTGGCCAGGGTGCCGAGTTCCTTGACCAGCTTTTCAACGGCCTTGTCGATGCCGCGCTTGATGGCCATGGGGCTGCGGCCGGCGGCCACCAGCTTCACGCCTTCGCGGTAGATGGCCTGGGCCAGAATGGTGGCGGTGGTGGTGCCATCACCGGCGATGTCGCTGGTCTTGGAAGCAACTTCCTTGACCATCTGGGCACCCATGTTCTCGAACTTGTCTTCGAGTTCGATTTCCTTGGCCACGGTCACGCCGTCCTTGGTGATGACCGGCGAACCGAAAGACTTTTCGATGACCACGTTACGGCCCTTGGGGCCGAGGGTCACCTTCACGGCATTGGCGAGCTTGTCCACGCCGCGGGAAAGCTTTTCACGGGCCTTGACGTCGAACAGGATTTCCTTGGAAGCCATTGTATTCATCCTCCTCGGGAGAAAGTTCTGATTTCGCAGGGCGTTATTCGATGATGGCGAGAATGTCGTCTTCGCGCATGACAAGGTGCTCGACGCCGTCAAGCTTGATCTCGGTGCCGGCGTACTTGCTGAAGAGCACGGTGTCGCCCTTCTTGACGGTCATGGCGATGAGCTTGCCGTCTTCCGCGACCTTGCCGGGACCGGCGGCGACGATTTCGCCGCGCGAGGGCTTTTCCTTGGCGGTGTCGGGGATGAAGAGGCCGCCAGCGGTCTTTTCTTCGGATTCGAGGCGCTTCACCAGAACGCGGTCATTCAAAGGCTTCAGATTCATGACAACTAGTCCTCCAACTTTAGGTGATCGCTGTTTGTCCCGTCTCTTGGCACTCACGGGGTGCGAGTGCCAGCGACAAGGGCGGTCATCTCGCCGCGCGTCATGACAGTGTCACGCGCGCGCCCTCCCGCCGGGTGGCGGGGGGCGAAATTCGTCTCGCCCGGTGTATCGTGGCTTTTCGGCTGTGGCTGAACCCGCAGGGGCCGGGTCTGGCTGCCGGATGCGGCTGCGCGCCCGCTCCCGCTGACGCGGTGGCGGTGCATGGCAACCGCGTTGGATAATAAGGCAGGTTTACGGCTTGAAAAGGGGGGCGTGTGCATTTTTTTGCATTTTCTTCGCGCACCCTGCAAATCCAGCGGGTTGCACGCCCGGTATTCCTTGCGGAAAAACCTGCAAAATTGGGCACTTTCGCACGCATCCGTCCATCTCACCCTTATCCCCGTATCCCCCAGGTCTGCAAACCGAAAAATACGGAAGATTGGGCGGCCAGCCCGAACAGGTTGCCCAGGCAGGCTACCCGGACAGTATATCCAGGCAGACAGGCCGGCAACCTGCCCTGCCGCACTGTCCGGGCAGATTTCGGGCACGCTTCGGGCGTACCGGGCGCATTGGGCGTATTGGGTGATTACACCCGCTCGACCTCGGTCACGGTCGTGCGCGGGGCACGCGGCAGACCGACAAGGATGGCCAGCACCCCAGCCACGCCCAGCAACAGGCAATAGTAGTTGGCCGACAGCACCGCCACGGGCGAGATGCCCGCGATGGATCCGGCCAGCAGCACCTGCGCCGCATGCGGGGCCAGCCCCTGCACCACGCACGAGAAGATGTCCAGCAGGCTGGCGCTGCGGCGCGGGTCCACGCCGGAGGTGGCGGCGATCTCGCGGGCCATGCCCCCGGTCAGGATGATGGCCACGGTGTTGTTGGCGGTGCACAGGTCGGCCACGGCCACCAGCCCGGAGATGCCCGCCTCTGCGGTGCGGGCGGCGGCCCCTTGGCTGCTGCCGGGCCGGTCGGTGAACCGGCGCACGGCGGCCAGCAGCCAGGCCACCCCGCCCTGATAGCGGATAAGTTCGCCAAGGCCGCCCATGAGCATGGACAGCACGAGGATCTCGTGCATGCCGGTAAAGCCCTTGTAGATGTCCTGGGCGAATTTCAGCGGGGTGTAGCCTTCCACCACGGCCATGCCCACGCCGCCCGCCAGGGCAATGCCCGCAAACAGCACGGCGAACACGTTCATGCCCGCCAGCGCCATGGTCAGGATGGCGATGTAGGGCAGCACCGTGACCAGCCGGTAACCGCCAGGCGCGGCGGCCCTGCCCGCATCGCCCGCCATCCAGAACACCGCCACGGCCAGCAGCGCGGCGGGCAGCGCGATGGCGAAGTTCATGCGGAACTTGTCGCGCATGTCGCAGCCCTGGGTGCGGGTGGCCGCAATGGTGGTGTCGGAGATCATGGACAGGTTGTCGCCGAACATGGCCCCGCCCACCACCGCGCCCATGAGCAGCGCGGCATCCATGCCGGTCTGGGCGGCCACGCCCGCCGCGATGGGCCCCACGGCAGCGATGGTACCCATGGAGGTGCCCATGGCCGTGGCCACGAAGGCCGAAATGACGAACAATCCCGGCAGCACCAGCCGATGCGGCACCAGCGACAGCCCCAGGTTCACCGTGGATTCCACCCCGCCGATGGCCGACGCCACCGAGGCAAAGCCCCCCGCCAGCAGGTAGATGACGCACATGGTGACGATGTTGATCTCGCCCGCGCCGGACAAAAAGACGTTGACCCGCCGGGTCAGCCCGCCGGGCAGGCCCGCCGTGGCCGGAGCCCTTTCGCGCAGGACAAGGGCCAGGGCGATGGCGGGCAGAATGGCCACCGTGGGGGACAGCTGGTAGAAGGCCATCTTCGTTCCGGCGGCGCCAAGAGCCAGCCCCGCGCCGATGAACAGGACCAGGAACAGGCCCAGCGGCAGCAGGGCCACAGGGTTGGGGGCGGGTTGGTGCGGGGGCGTGGCGACATGAGAAGTACGGGACATGACAATATCCTTTGAAGCCCGGTGTTGCCGGGCCGATGCATGCACGTGTGAAATGTCCGGATCAGACCCGGATGGAAAAGCCCGCCGCGCGCCTGCCGCGCGCGACGGCGAACCGTGCAGATAGGAACGGGGACGCCGCATGTCCAGACGAACTGGCGGGGGCGTCCCCGGAATATCATGCCGCGCCGGTTATTCGCGGCTGTTCGCGGTCATTCGCGGAATTGGGCCAGCTCGGCGATACGCGCCTCCACAACCTCCCAGCGTTCCAGCAGGGCGGTCTGCTCGCCTTCCAGCGCGGCTACGCGCGCGGCGGCGGCGTTGAAGCCCTCCGGGTCGGTGGTGAAGAAATCCGGCTCGGCAAGACGCGCTTCCAGCGTGGCCTGCTCGCGCTCCAGCGCGTCCAGGTTGCCGGGCAGGGCCGCCAGTTCCTCGCGCAGCCCGGCCAGTTCTCGCTGCTCCTTGAAGGTCAGCTTGCGGATCTGGCCGTTGGCGGGGCCATTGCCGGAACCGTTGCCTGGGCCGTCGCCCGCCTGGCCGTTCGCGCGTGGCCCCGCATCTCCTCCGGCCCCATCGGCTGCCGGTTTCGGGCGCTGGCGCAGCCAGTCGGTGTAGCCGCCCACGTACTCGCGCACGTTGCCGTCGTCGTCGAAGGCCAGGGTGCTGGTCACCACGTCATCCAGGAAGGAACGGTCGTGGCTCACCAGCAGCACGGTGCCCTGATATTCGGCCAGCAGTTCCTCCAGCAGGTCCAGTGTTTCCACGTCCAGATCGTTGGTGGGTTCGTCCAGCACCAGCAGGTTGGACGGCCGGGTGAACAGCTTGGCCAGCAGCAGGCGGTTGCGCTCGCCGCCGGACAACACCTTGGCGGGCAGGCGCAGCCGGTCCGGCTCGAACAGGAAGTCGCGCAGGTACCCGGCCACGTGGCGGCGGTTGCCGTTGACCTCTATGGTGTCCGCGCCCTCGGCCACGTTGTCCATGACCGACTTCTCGCCGTCCAGAGCCGTGCGCAGCTGGTCGAAATAGGCGATTTCCAGCCGGGTGCCGTGGCGCACCTCGCCGGAATGGGGCGTCAGCTGGCCCAGCAGCAGGCGCAGCAGGGTTGTCTTGCCGGAGCCGTTGGGCCCGATCAGCCCCACCCGGTCACCGCGCTGGATCAGCGCCGAAAAATCGCGCAGCACCGACTTGGCGTTCTCGTGGGCGAAGCACACGTTGCGCGCCTCGATGACCAGCTTGCCCGAGCGTTCCGCCTCCTGCGCCAGCATGGCCACGCCGCCCTGCTTCTCGCGGCGGCGGGCGCGTTCCTCGCGCAGGGCGTACAGGGCGCGCACCCGGCCCATGTTGCGCGTGCGCCGGGCCTTGATGCCCTGGCGCACCCAGGCTTCTTCCTGAGCCAGCTTCTTGTCGAACAGGGCGAACTGACGCTCCTCGTTCTCCAGCCGGGCCTCGCGCTGCTCCTGATACTGGTCGTACCCGCAGGCGTAGGAATGCAGCCTGCCCCGGTCCACCTCCACGATGCGGGTGGCCAGGCGGCGCACGAAGGCCCGGTCGTGCGAGACGAACACCAGCGTGCGCGCGCGGCGCATCAGATATTCTTCCAGCCAGGCGATGGTGTCGATGTCGATGTGGTTGGTGGGTTCGTCCAGCAGCAGGTCCTGCGAGGCCACCAGCGCGCGGGCCAGCAGCACCCGGCGCTTGCGCCCGCCGGACAGGGTGAAGAACTCGCGCTCCGGGTCCAGCCGCAGGTGGTTGCATACGGAGACGACGTCACCATAGTGCTCCCACCCCTCGCCCGATTCCAGACCGCGCCGCGCCGCCGCCAGGGCGGCCTCGTCCACGGGGCGGCCCGCCTCGCGCGCGGCTTCCAGCACATGGAAGGCAGCCAGAGCCGCGCCCTGCAGACCAAGCCCCCCGGCCACGATGCCGAACACCGGGCCGGTCATGTCCACCGGCACCTCCTGCGGCATGCTGCCAAAGCGCATGCCCGGCGTGCGCACCACCTCGCCCGCATCGGGGCGCAGGTCACCTGCCATCAGCCGCAGCAGCGTCGATTTGCCCGCGCCGTTGCGCCCCACAAGGCAGATGCGCTCGCCCTGCTCCACGTGCAGGGTGGCCCCGTCCAGCAGCTTGCCGGTGCCGAGGTTGAGCGTGACGTCCTGTATGCCGAGCAGTGCCATGCGTGTATCCCACCAGAAATATACGTTGCCGCAAAAATGCCGAACAAAAATTCGACTATCCGAACAAATGTCCGCAGAGAGTCCGCCAACAGCCGGATATAGCGTTCAATCAATCAGTTTAACGCGCAACCGGCCACCGGGCAAGCCGGACGAAACAAGTCCACAAAACACTGCGATACCGGAACGTTAGCACTACAACACAAAAACATACGTAAGTACGCGCTAACATTGACATGCCTCCACAGCAAGAGATAGACGCAGCACTACCGTCGCATCAAGCGCCATGGGAAATGGCGCACACGCCACAATCCCCCGGGGTATCCATGCGCCACTTTTCTTCACAAACCGTGTTCTGTGCCATAGGCACCGGCCTTCTCACGGCCGGGGCAGCCGTTCTTGTGCCGCTTGTTTCCGGCACGCTTTCCGCAGCGCATGGCATTGCCAGCCTGGCTGCGGGTTGCATCGCCGCAGTCGGCCTGCTGATAGGCCGCTGCTGCGGGCAAAAAGCCGACGCACGCCTGCTGCACGACACGGCCCTGAAGGACAGCAGCGCCGCCGCAGGCGACACGCCCGCCGCCATGGGTGATGCCGCCGCCGCCATCGCCGCCCTGCGTGACGAAGCGCTGCGCAACGCCGCCGCCGGGCAGGCCATCCTGGAATCGCTGGACGGGGTTGAACCCTACATGCTGCTGGACGCCAGGGGCATGGTGACCTGTGCGTCCCCGTCACTGCTGGCCCTGCTCGACGCGGGATCCACTGCGCCCGCCCTGCCTGCCTCTCTCGAAGCGCTGGGGCTGCGTCCGGCACCATCCGACGCCAAGGGCGCGGAACTGCTGCGCCAGGCCCGCGAAGGCCGTGCCGCCAGCGGAGAAATCGCCATTCCCGTCGCCTGCGGAATGCCCGCGGGCGCAAGCGCCACGGCGCACATGAATGCCGCCTCCTGCCTGATCCACTTTTCCCTGATCGCGCGGCCCATCACCGACACGGCGGGGCGCGCCCACGGCAGCTTCGTGCTGCTGCGCGACATGACCGCGCTGCGCGCCGCCCAGTGCAGTCTGGCCAGCACCTCGTCGCGCATCGAACGCTTTGCCGCCGACTCCATGTCGGCTGCCGACGAGGTGACCCGCGCCGCGGAAGACCTGGCCACCCTGATCCAGGAAGCCAACGCGGGGGCCAACAGCCAGCAGGAGCGCACGGCGGAAACCGCCACCGCCATGGAAGAAATGAACGCCACGGTCCTCGAGGTGGCCCGCAACGCGGCCCACGCCGCAGACCAGGCCGCCGAAACCCGCCGCCGCAGCGTGGATGGCGCCCGCCAGGTGAACGAACTGGTGGCCCACATCGACGGCGTGGAGCAGGTCATCGGCCAACTGGCCGAACGCGTGGGCGCGCTGGACGCGCAGGCGGGCAACATCGGCCAGGTGATGAACGTGATCTCCGACATCGCCGACCAGACCAACCTGCTGGCGCTTAACGCGGCCATCGAGGCGGCCCGCGCCGGTGACGCCGGGCGCGGATTCGCCGTGGTGGCCGACGAGGTGCGCAAACTGGCCGAAAAGACCATGAACGCCACCCGCGAGGTGAGCGAGGTGATCACCGGCATCCAGCAAAGCTCGCGCGCCGCCGCCCGCGAGATGGACGGGGCCCGCGCCGCCGTCAACGAGGCCGCCCGCCGCGCCCAGGATTCCGGCGCCGCGCTGTCGGAAATCCTTACCCTTACCGACAACACCAGCATTCAGGTGCAGTCCATCGCCACCGCCGCGGAGCAGCAGTCGGCCACATCCGCCGAGATCAACCGCGCGGTGGAGGCCATTACCGGCATTGCCGGACGCACCATGGACATGATGAACCACGCCGCGCAGGACATCTTCAGCCTGGCCGGGCGTTCCAGCGACCTTTCGCGCACCGTTGCGCGCATCTCCGCAACCGACGGGGCCGACACGGCCGAAGCCGCAGCGGCGGCCGGCAAGGGCCTGCCCTGCTGGGAATTCAAGAAGTGCGGGCGCGAAAAAGGCGGCCCCAAGGAAAAGGAAATGGGCATCTGTCCCGCCTGGCCCGACCACGGCTTCAGCTGTGCCGGGGTTACCGGCACCTTCTGCGGCGGACAGGTGCAGGAAACCTTTGCCAAGAAGATCGGCAACTGCGCCAAATGCGACTTTTTCAAGAGCGCATCCTACCGACGCGATGCGCACACCTCGCAGTTGTCGGGCGGCACGCCGGGCGGCACGCCGGGCGGCACGCCGGGCGGCACGGCTGGCAAGGGCGTACGGCTGGAACTGCGGCGCTGAGCCGCGGGGGCTCCGGCCCCTCATCCGCCATCAACGATGCACGGGGGCGGGGCGCACGACGCCTCGCCCCTTTCTGCTCGATTCGCCGCCCCTTCCATGCCCCCTGGCTGCCCAGCCATGCGGAAGCACAAGGCGCGGGGCGCAACGCTTGCGCCCCGGCCCGCACAAGGGTACTAAGGCTATACAGGAGGTGCCATCCATGCCCGCCACCGAACCCGACGCCCGCAAGGGGCGCGAAGCCCTTGGACACTGGCTCGAAGAAATGGCCGCCACCGTGCGTGACATCGAACACGAGGCCGAACAGGCGCTGCATCGCAACGAGGACCAGGACGCCTACCGCGACCTGATGCGCCGCAAGGCGCAACTGCTGACCTCGCTGCCCGACCGCGCCCGCGACCTGCTGCCCCAGTTCGAGGGGCGCGAGCGCGATGCCATCGCCGACCGACTGTCGCGCTTTGCCTCCAGCGCATCCAACGCCCTGCGCATCGATTCCGTGTTCTACATGTCCGCCCTGCTCTACCCGGAAGATCACACCCCCGGACAGCCCAACGACCTGGAAACCTTTGCCGCCGCCGTGCGCGAAGGACGTGCCGGGTAAAGGGTCGTTGCCTGAACGGACCATACAAGCCAGCAGGGGCTGTACTTTCCGACGACAGCTGCACATCAAAACAAACGCCCGAACACGCAATGTGTCCGGGCGTTTTCGCTTGATTGGCAATCCGTTTACCTCGGCACGCGGCGGGTCGGAATGCCATTTCACAAAAAATACGGAGTGCAGTTATCCCGGTCTTCCACTAATCGTCCCCCGCGTTGCAGCCGCAGGCCGCCCCCGAGCACCGCCCTACTTCATGTTGACGAACTGGAGAGGTACGCCAAGCTCCTCCCCCCGCAGCAACTGGATGACTTCCTGCAGGTCGTCGATCTTCTTGCCGGTCACGCGCACCTGGTCGTCCTGAATGGCGGCCTGGACCTTCAGTTTCGACTCCTTGATCTTCTTGACGATCTTCTGGGCGACATCCTTGGTGATGCCTTCCTGGATCACCACGTCGCGCTTGACCTGGCCCTTGGACGTCGGTTCGATGTCCTTGAACTCAAGGCACTTGGGATCGACCTTGCGCCGAATGCAGTGCGATTGCAGCATGTCCTGCAGGGCGCGCATCTTCATTTCGTCGCCCGCCAGCAGGTGAATGCGCTTGTCGCCGCGATGCAGTTCGATTTCGGTGACGGAATTGCGGAAGTCGTAGCGGGTGTCCACTTCCTTTTTCACGTTGTTCACGGCGTTATCGAGTTCCTGCATCTCTACCTTGTTGACCACGTCGAACGAGGGCATGCGAACCTCCGGATGGAGCGTGCCGTGGGCACGCGGATTGAAACGTGTTCTGGGGGCCGGGTGGCCGCAGGTGTTGGTCGGGCCGGGCCAGGTCAAGTCGGGCCAAGGCGGGCCAGATCGGTTCGGACAAGGCCTGCCGATCCTGCATGAGGACACAGGATGTAGCAAAGGGAGCGTCATGGTTCAAGCCAGCGCGAGGTGCGTCGAACCGGAGCCTGCGCCGGACCGTGATCTGACCCGCTGCCGATGCGGCGCAGGCCGGAATGCGCGGTCAGCTGCCGGACTGGGGCCCGGAGCCGCCAGAAGAACCACCGGACGAACCACCGGAAGACCCGCGCCCACTGCCTTCACGGCCCATCCCGTCCCTACCGCCCTTGGGGCGCGCATCCTGCCCCGCATGCCCGGAAGTTCCGGGGCCGGGCTGCGGCCTGACAGATTTGGCCGTTTGCTGACCTTGCGGCTGTTGCGCACCGCCCAGGGCACCTTGGGCCGCCGGGGGCACGGCATGGCGGGCCGGACGGGGGCGGGCGGGCTGGCGCGGCGGTTCCGGAACCTCGGCGGCTTGCAGCTGCGGCTTGCGACCGCCGGGCAGGCGGGCCTGCCGGGGCGGCAGGGCCGGGCGCGCCCCTTCCGGACTGCGCGCCGCTGCGCCATAGTCGAAGCCCTCGAAGCGGCAGCGGGTCACCGGGCCGCCCAGGGCGCGCTCTATGTGGCGCACCGCCGTCTCGTCGCCGGGGGCCACCAGGGTCATGGCCGTGCCGGAACGCGCGGCGCGCCCGGTGCGGCCGATGCGGTGGATGTAGGCGTCCGCCGTGGCGGGCACGTCGTAGTTCACCACATGGGTTACCCGCGAAATGTCCAGCCCGCGCGCGGCCACGTCGGTGGCCACCAGCACGGCGTAGCGTCCGGTGCGAAACCCGTCCAGCGTGGCCTGACGCCGCCGCTGCGAAAGCTTGCCCTGCAGGCACCCCACGTGCAGCCCGGTGGAGGCCAGTTGCTGCCACAGGCGGCGCGCCCCGTGCCGGGTGCGCACGAACACCAGCACCGCACCGGCCAGGGGCTCATCCTCGACGAAGTGCGCGGGCGGGTGATCGCCGCCGGTCTGTCTGGCGGCAGCGTCGTCGATGCCATCGCCATTGCCATCATCGATGTCGCCTTCAACGTCTTCCGGCATGTCCGGAAAATCGGGCAATTCGGGCGCATGTACAGCGCCGGAATGCTCCGCCAGGCCGGGCAGCAGCCGGGCGCGCAGCATGGCCTTCAGCAGCGGGGTCTTGAGGTGGGCGGGTACCGGATACAGGGCATGGTCCACGGTGGCCGCCGGGGCCTGCGCGTCCACGCTGACGGTCACGGGGTCGCGCAGGGCCTCGCCCGCCAGGCCGCGCACGGCCTGCGGCAAGGTGGCGGAAAACAGCATGCGCTGGCACCGCGCGGGCACGGCGGCCAGCAGTTCCCGCACGTCGGCCAGAAAGCCCAGTTCGAACAGCGAATCCCCCTCGTCCAGCACCAGCACGTCCAGGGCGGAAAGGTCCAGGTTGCCGCGCCGCAGGTGGTCCAGCAGCCGACCGGGGCAGGCCACCACGATCTCCACGCCCGTGCGCAGCCGCAGGGCCTGCGGCATGATGCCCACCCCGCCGTAGACTGTGGTGGAACGCAGGCGGGTCATGGAGGCCAGCCGCCGGATATGGTCGTGAATCTGTTCGGCCAGTTCGCGCGTGGGGGCCACCACCAGCGCCCGCACCTGCCCGCGCGGACCCTCCAGCAGACGTTGCAGCAGCGGCAGCGCGTAGGCGGCGGTCTTGCCCGTGCCGGTTGCGGCCAGGGCCAGCACGTCGCGCCCGGACAACGCGGCGGGGATGGCCCGGCGCTGCACGGGGGTGGGCAGATGGTAGCCCATGCTTTCCACCCCGGCCAACAGGCGGGCGTCGAGGGGCAGTTCGGCGAAGGTCACGGCGGAAACACTCCGGAATGGCCGGGGGCCTGGCTGTTCGAACACGGGACGCGGAAGGCGGAACCGTAACGCCGGGAGATTCTACGTTGCCCCGGCGAGCGTGGCAATGCCGGGGAACGCCAGAGGACGCCGGACACGCGGCCCTCTCCTCCCCCTCTCCGCATCACCTGTCCGCATCACCCTGCCGCCGCGTGCCCGCCCCCGGTCGACTGGACACGGTGCCCCCGGCATGGAACACTGCGCCCTTCCATTTTCCCGCTACCTCAACAGCCATATCAACCGCCCCGGAGTTTCCATGCTCGACCTGCTGCACCGTTTCGGCATCACCCCGCGCCGCCTGGCCGCGGAATTCCCGCTACCCGGCAGCCCGGAACGCTGCATTACGCGCACGGCGGTGCAGGCCGACGACGGACGGCTGTGGATGCTGGAACGGCTGGCCCCGACGCAGGTGCCCCGGCGCGAGGCCATGGGCGAGCTGCTGGCGCAGTTGGCGGACCCCGCCGTATCCGGTCCGGAACTGGCCGCGCTGGTGCCCGCATACCTGCCGGTGGAAGGTGGCGATCTGCGCTACGTGCTGAAGGCGGACACGCCGCCCCACGCCGGGTACTGGCAGCTTTCGCCCTTCGTGCCCGGCGCGGAACCGCCCCGCCCGGACTACCTGGACCACGGCTGGCGCGGACGCGCGGTGGCCGCCCTGCTGCTGGCCCTGCACCGGGCCGGGGACAACCTGCCCGCAGGACTGCCCCCCGCGCCGGTGCCGCCGCTGCCCGCGTTCATCGCCGGGCTGCACGAAACGGTGGCCCGCAGGCAGCCGGATGCCGCCCGCCGCCTGCACCCGGTACGCGACGCGCTGGAGGTCCTGCCCGACGTGCTGGCCGCCCAGCCGGTGGTATTGGCCCACGGCGACGCCCACCCGCTGAACCTGATCTGGGCGCCCTGCGGAGATGGCGACGACTCTGCCCTGACGGACGCCACCGGGGCACCGGTTTCCGAACCGCTGGCCGCGCTACGCGGGGTCATCGACTGGGAATTCGCCGGGGCGCAGCCCGTGCTGTACGATGCCGCCAACTGCATCGGCTGCGTGGGGTTCGAGCATCCTTCGGGCCTGGGGCGCGGCTTTGCCGCAGGGTTCACCACCGCACTGCGCGAAGGAGTACCGCCGTACGGTCTTGCCGGAATGGAGGCCGACACGCTGCGTCACCTGCCGCTGATGGTGCTGGCATCCCGCTTCGGCTGGTTGTCGGAGTGGCTGCGCCGCAGCGACCGGGACATGCTGGAAATGGAACTGGACTACTGCGACATCCTGCTGCACCACCGCCAGCAACTGGCGGACATGTGGGCCGGTGGATAGCCATCCGCCGCCAGCGCGTCGCCTCCGCCACCCCGCCGCCACGTGGCCATGCAGGACAACGCCCCCTGTACTCCCGGCGCGGGCGTGCTATATCTGACATGATGCCCGAAGGGGCGCGCCATTTCCGACGCACCGCCTCCGGCACGGGAGAGTGCATCATGTCCACCCTGCTTCACCCCACTGTCATCGAAAGCACCGCGCCTGCCCTGGCCGCGCTGACCGCGCTGGCGCACCTGCTGCCCCTTTCCGCCCTGCTGCTGGCGGCGGCGCTGCTGCTGCCCGCCACCGCCCGCGCCGCGCAGGACGCCACCGCGCAGGCGTCTACCGGGTCAACAACCACCGGAACGACGGCCACCGCCGTGTTCGCCGGGGGGTGCTTCTGGTGCATGGAAAAGCCCTTCGACCAGTTGGATGGCGTGCTGGATACCACTTCTGGCTACACCGGCGGCAACGTGAACAACCCCACCTACAAGCAGGTGTCCTCCGGGGTTACCGGGCATGCCGAATCCCTGCGGGTGACCTACGACCCGGCCAAGGTCAGCTACGAAACCCTGCTGGACGTTTTCTGGCGCAACGTGGACCCGCTGGACGCGGGCGGCCAGTTCTGCGACCGGGGCAACCAGTACCGCTCGGCCATCTTCGTGGCCAATGCCGCGCAACACAATGCCGCCGAGGCCAGCAAGAAAGCCATCGAGGCGCGCCTGGGCAAGCCGGTTGCCACCAGCATAGAAGACGCCTCCATCTTCTGGCCCGCCGAAGACTATCATCAGGACTACTACCGCAAGAACCCCATCCGCTACGCCTACTACCGGACCGGCTGCGGCCGCGACCGGCGGCTTGAGCAGGTCTGGGGCGCGGAAAAGTGATCCGGTTCGCGGGGCCGCCACCCGGAAACAGGAAAGGACGCCGCCCATGACGGGACGGCGTCCTTTTGTCTTTTCACGTGGTTCGGTCAGGAAGCGCGGTAGCGTTCCCAAGGCCGCACCGCCCTCAGTCGCAGCGCCGCCGCCCCGTACACCCCGACATGCCTGACTGGCCTGCCACATTCGGCAGTCCCGACGGGCCATGCCCCCGGCGCGGATGGTCCGGCTGCATGGGCAGCAGGCCCAGCCCGCCCAGCGTGCCGCCGTCGCCCAGCAATCCGGCGGCGTCGGCCCGGCAGCGCGCGCAGTGGCGCATCTGGGGCAGATGTCGCCCCGCAGCCGCACGCACCGCGTCCATCAGCTGCGGTCCCGGTGCGGCCAAGCCGCCCAGCGGCGTGCCCGCAACCGGAATCAGTCCGATGCAGTTCATCAGCGATGCCCCCAGCGCGGCGGCGCGCAGGGCCACCGCCTCCACATGGGCGTCATTGACGCCGGGCACCACCACGGTATTCACCTTTACCGCAATGCCCGCCCGCGCAAGGCGCGTCAGGGCTTCCTCCTGCCGGGACAGCAGGTACGCTGCGCCTTCCGCGCCGTGCAGCGCATGCCCATCATCACCGGTCACATGGGGGTACAAACGCGCACCCACCACCGGGTCCACGGCGTTCAAGGTCACGGTGACGTGCCCCACACCCAGTTCGGCCAACGCATTCACATGTTCCGGCAGGGCCAGCCCGTTGGTGGACAGGCACAGCAACAGTCCGGGATGCGCGCGGCGCACCAGGGCCAGGGTTTCCAGCGTGGGGCCGGGGTTGGCCAGCGGGTCGCCCGGACCGGCGATGCCCACAACCGAAAGGTGCGGCAGCGCCGCCACGGCCCGGTCCACCAGTTGCGCGGCCTCTGCCGGGTGCAGCACGCGGCTGGTCACGCCGGGGCGAGACTCGTTGACGCAGTCGTGCCGCCGGTCGCAGTAGCCGCAGCGGATATTGCAGGCCGCCGCCACCGGCAGGTGGATGCGCGCGTGCGTTGCGTGCGCCCCGGCGGTAAAGCACGGATGGCGCGAATCGCCCGCGTTCATCGCGGCTTCCGCCCGATGCCGATGCAATCCTGCGGGCACGAGCCAAGGCAGTCCCCGCAGTTGGTACAGTTGGTCTCTTCCGGGCGCGTGGCCATGTAGCAGACCTTGCGGCACTTGTCGCAGCCGTTGCAGGCGTCGGTCTTGTACACCGAGAACGGGGCGAACCGGCGCACCACTTCCAGCACCCCGCCCGCCGGGCAGGCGAAACGGCACCACGCGGCGGATATGGCCACCCCCAGCGACAGCAGGCCCACCACAGTCCAGGTGCGCACCAGCCACAGCGGCATGGCATGTTCAAAGGTAAGGGACACCGCGCCGAAGAATTCCCCGGTGCGGATGGGTACGTTGACGCGCGGCTGCCCCAGCACGAAGTAGGCCCACATGGCCAGCGCCAGCCCGCCGTACTTGCCGAGGGGCAGCAGGCGCGCGGCCAGGCTGCCGGGCTTCAGGCGCAGGGGGGCGAAGATCCCGAGCAGACGGTTCACCGTGCCGCCGGGGCAGGCCCACCCGCAGAAGGCGCGTCCGAACAGGGCCGCCAGTGCCAGCCACCCGGCCCACACGCCCCAGAACATGGTGAACAGCCGCCCGTGGCAGGCCACCACCGGACAGTTCTGACAGCTGACGTACGGCACCACAAAGGGGCAACGAAAGATGCCGTAGAACGACCACTGGCCAATGACGGCCAGCATGACCACCTGCATCGCCCGGTTCCACAGGCGCACGGTACGGGCGCGCGCGCTCATGCGGGGCTTCAGTTCCGTCAGATTGGCCGTGCCGCCCATGGCGTGCACGGCATTCGCACCCGCATCAGACATCCTTCACCCCCAGCTTTTCCACCAGTTCCTGCCCGCGCGGCGAAATGGCGGGGATGAACCCGGCCCGCTCGAAGTGCGCCTGTCCCTCGGGGGACGTCACCCATGTTACGTAGTCATCGGCCAAGGCGCGGTCGCGCGCTTCCTGCATGACGCCCACGGTGAAGGTAAGCGGCGGCGGGGGGAACAGCCCGGCGGGAATCTCCACGATGTCCAGCTTGCCCGCGAACTGGGGCAGGCGGGTGACCCGCAGTTCCACGATCATGGCGTCGGCCTTGCCGGTGGTTACCGCCTCCACCGAACGCTGCACGCAGGTGCCGGGGTTGGCCACGTTGGCCATCACCGCATCCTGGCAGCCAGCCTTCTTGAGCAGGCCCATGACCGCCGCGCCGCCGGGGGGCGACGCCTCCGGCGCCATGGCCACCCGCACGCCCTTGCGGGCCATGTCGTCCACGGAGCGCACGTTGCCCGGATTGCCCGTGGGCGTGACGATGACGTAGCTGGTGAAGCACAGCGGCTTGAAATAGATCATCCGCCCTTCCGCACGCAGCTTTTTGGCAAGATCCAGCACCCGCCCCGCGAAAACCTCTGTCGATCCGCTGCCCAGCAGCGACTTGCCCAGCGCCGCCGCAAACGCCCCGGTGTACACCACCGCCGCGCCGCTGCGCCGTTCGTAGTCCGCATGGGCGGGCTGCATGGCCTCGGCCAGCCCCCCGCACGACCATACCTGCAACCTGCCGCCGGGGAACGGCGCGGCCTGCGCGGCACCCGGCAAAGAGGCAGCGGCCAGCCCCGCCACCCCGGTCAGCGAGGCGCGCAGAAACCCGCGCCGCCCCTCGTCCTGCAACTGACGCATGAACACCTCCGCGTGTTATGAGTAGTGGCGCCACACTATACGCCGCGCGGAAGGCCCACAAAGCGAAATAGCTGATTAATTCTGCTCGATTCAATAGACAATAACTATGTAAGCAGTCGGGTGCATGATGCTTTCCGCGCCATTCCATCCCCGTCGGCATGCCGCATGCCAACATTCATGGTCACGAATCCCTGGTAATCCATGCGCAAGAACTGCCGCGCCTCTCGCGAATGCAGCGCCACTGCAACAGCTTTGCGCTGCAAGCCCGTTTTCATGCCTTGACTGCTGCGGCGAAAGGCGGTGTAGTCCTTCATGATCCCCCATGCTTCGCATGGGCGGGACCATTGGCCATCCTTCGCCCGCGCATGCCGGGCCCGTCCCTTTCCCCTCATCTGCAATCCGGAGGCATCATGAAGGCTTACAAGCAGTACATCGATGGTTCCCTGGTTTCCTCCAGCAGCACGGACGTCATAGAGGTCGAAAACCCGTTCACCGGCAAGACCGTGTCCACGGTGCCCAACGGCAACGAGGCAGATGCGGTGCGCGCGCTGGAAGCGGCCCGCGCCGCACAACCCGCCTGGGCGGCCCGCAGTGCCCCCGACCGCGCGGGATACCTGAAGAAGATGGCGGAGCTCATCCGCAAGCACCGCGTGGAACTGGCCCATATCCTGGTGGAGGAACAGGCCAAGGTGCTGCCGCTGGCGCAGGTGGAGATCGACGTCACCGCAGAATACTTCGACTACTACGCCGGATGGGGGCGCATCTACGAAGGCGAGATCATCCAGAGCGACCGCCCGCGCGAAAGCATCTTCCTGATGCGCAAGCCGGTGGGCGTGTCCGTGGGCATCTGCCCGTGGAACTTCCCGTTCTTCGTCATGGCCCGCAAGGTGGCCCCGGCCCTGCTCACCGGCAACGCGGTGGTCATCAAGCCAAGCTCCGTGGCCCCCAACACCATCATGGCCTTTGCGGAACTGCTGACCGGGCTGGACCTGCCCAACGGGGTTCTCAACATCATCACCGGCGCGGGCGGCACGCTGGGCGAGGCGCTGGTGCACAGCCCCATTCCGGGCATCATCTCGCTGACCGGCAGCGTGGAGGCGGGCCAGCGGGTCATTGCCGCTTCCGCCAAGAACATCACCAAGACCTCGCTCGAACTGGGCGGCAAGGCCCCGGCCATCGTCTGCGCCGACGCCGACCTGGAACTTGCCGCCAAGGCGGTGGTGGCTTCGCGCGTGATCTTCAGCGGGCAGGTGTGCAACTGCGCCGAGCGGCTGTACGTGGACGCGCGCATCGCCGACCAGTTCACCGACATGCTGACCAAGGCCTTCAAGGCCGTGACCTTCGGCGACCCCATGGCCGCCACCGCCCCGGACATGTCCAGCCAGGTCAGCGCGGAACAGCAGAAAAAGGTGGCGGACATGGTGCAGCGCGCCGTGGAAGACGGGGCGCACGTGATCACCGGCGGGCACATCCCGGATACGCCGTCCGGCCACTTCTACCAGCCCACCCTGCTGGGCGGCTGCCGCCAGGCCATGGAGATCGTGCAGCAGGAAATCTTTGGCCCGGTGCTGCCGGTGCTGACCTTCACGGACCTGGACGAGGCCATCGCCCTTGCCAACGACAGCGAATACGGCCTGACCTCGTCCATCTTCACCACCAACGTGAACAGCGCCATGTATGCCATGAACCGCCTGAAGTTCGGTGAAACGTACGTCAACCGCGAACACTTCGAGGCCATGCAGGGCTTCCACGCCGGGTGGCGCAAGTCCGGCATCGGCGGGGCCGACGGCAAGCACGGCCTGATGGAATACCTGCAAACCCACATCAGCTACGTGCAGTGGTAGGCGGGGCACGCGTGCCCTGCACCGCACCGGGCTTGTCCGGCTGAACGCCAGAACCCATTCTACTGAAAGCAAAAACCGGCTCCCCGCATGGGGAGCCGGTTCCTTTTTCATTTCGTCGTGACACGCCCTCAGGCAAACAGGCCACTTGCCTTTGGGTGGCGTTGGCACTGCGGAGATTTTTGTTCTCTGGCGAGGAAGAACGATTTTTTATGAAAGGAGTGTACTCTTCTCGTACTCGACTTGAATAAAAAATCGTTCTGACGACGCCAGAGGGCAAAAAGAACGCAGTGGCAATGCCACCCCCCTAATCGCCCATGGACTCCTTGGGCAGTATCCACACCATCAACATCTGCTGTTCCGCCTTGGTCAGGTCGATCTGCGACATGCGGCACAGGTCGTAGGCGTTGCGCAGAAAGGCCTTGCCCACCTCGCGCAGGTTCACGCCGTCCTGCTCGTTGAGGGGGTAGCCCCCGCGCGCTATGCCCACCAGCACGAAGTTCACGTGGCCCCGCGCGATGGGCAGGCCCGCCTCCACGCACCGGTCGCGCACGTTGCGCGAGGTGGTGGTCATGAAGAACCCGTTGGCATTGACCTCTTCCACTATGATGCCCAGCAGTTGCCGGAAGTGGTCGGGCCGCAGCAGGGGCATGTCGGTCAGGCGGTGCACCTTCAGGGCAAAATCGTACAGGTCGGGGTAGCGCGAACGGAAGTCGTCGTGGGCGTCGCGTTCCTCGGGCTGCTCATGGCGTTCCGGGTCGTACAGGTAGCCGGGCGGCACCGCCGAAAATTCCAGCCCCTTCAGGTCCAGCACGTCCAGCAGGTCGCGCAGGCGGCCATAGCCGAACCAGTCCGCGCCGGGGTCCACCTCGCGTTGCAGGGTCTGCGCCAGCGAGGCGACGCCCACCGGGGCGGGGGAATCGGCCACGGTGCGGCGCACCACCTCGGCCACGCGGGCCAGCCGTTCGCCGTTACCGCGCGGGGCATACGGGGGGGGCGCGGGGGCGGGCTCCACCGGGCGCTCGTCTTCAAGGGCCTGCTGCACGAACCAGTCTTCGCGGATGCGCCACGAAGCGGCGGCGGTGTACGCGGGCGAGGTGTAGCCCACGGAAAGCACCAGCGGGCGGCGGGCATGCTCCTGCAAGCGGATGAGCAACGGCGTGAAGTCCGCGTCGCCGGAAAGGATGATGAATTCGTCGAAGCGGGTGGAATGGTTCAGCGCGTCCATGCAGTCCATGACCAGATGGATGTCGGCGCTGGTCTTGCCCTGGTTGGTCAGCGGCGGGCAGTCCACCACCTGGAAGGCGGCGCGGATGAAGAACGGACGGAACTCGTGGAAGCACTGCGGGTTCATGTAACAGATGCGCTTCAGGATGCGACGGCGCACCCCGTCGCCGTACAACATGCGCAGGGCATGCCCTTCTATCCACTTCACCCAGCGCTGGGGGTTGGTGGCAAAGGCGCGGGCGATGTCTTCGTCCTGTTCACGCAGGCGCGAATAGATGTTGTCGAAATCCACATACAGCGCGGCATATACTTCATCGAAGCCGGTAAATCGGCCCATGTGCATCTCCTGTGGGGGAAAACGTACGGTCAATTCGTTGGGCATCTTACACCCATGCGCGGGATGCGGCAACGGAAACATGGCAGGCGCGGAGTAGGCGCTTACCATGGCGGACAGGGAAAAGTGCACAGCCTGACATTTCTTCACACGCGCCTGACCGGCGCCGCACGAAACACACCGGGGAGTGCCCCGCCTTTTCCAGTCATGACCAAATCATGCCGCAACGCGGACACGCAACGCCCCCGTGCGGGTGCGCACGAGGGCAATGGCATTGGCCAGAAGGCGGGTGCTGCCAAACCGGCGTTGCGGACCACCCCTGCCAGACCAGCCCCATCGATTCGGCACGGTCCTGACGGTACGCAGCCCGCCAGGCCTACGGGTTCTTTCGGGGCCTGCCGCGCTTGCGCGGGGCGTCCGCTGTGGTGGGGGAACTGGAGTCCGAGGCAACGCCAACTGGCTTGCCAGCCTTGCCAGTCTTGCCAGACTTGCCGGATTTGCCGGACTTGCCGCCCTTCTCCATCGCGCCTGCCCCGGGCTTGCGCCCCGGCTTGGCAGAGGTCGCCGTGGCCCCCGTGCCGTTCGCGCCATCCGTGTCGCCCGTGTCGTCCGTATCGTCTGGGCCGGTGCTGTCACCGTCCACGTCCTCCATCTCCCCAGCATCCTTCATATCAATACCGGGAATCTGGACGGGCGCGGGCGCGTCGGCCACGGGCACGCGCGGCATGGGCACGCCGGGGTGGCGGGTGGCGTGTTCCTGCACCAGAAAGGTGCCGGTCACCGAGTGGGGGTCGTCCATGATCTCTTCCGGGGTGCCCGCCGACACGATGCGCCCGCCGTTCTCGCCGCCGCCGGGGCCAAGGTCCACCACGTGGTCCGAGGCCAGGATGACGTCGGTGTTGTGCTCGATCACCGTCACCGTGGCGCCCCGGTCCACCAGTTGGTTCAGCACGGTGATCAGCTTGCCCACCTCGTGCATGTGCAGGCCGGTGGTGGGTTCGTCGAGGATGTACATGGTGCCGGGCAGGCTGCGCTTGCCCAGTTCGCGCGATATCTTGATGCGCTGGGCCTCGCCGCCGGACAGCGTGGTGGCGGGCTGGCCAAGGCGCAGGTATTCCAGCCCCACGTCCTCCAGCACGCCAAGGCGGCGTTCCAGCACCGGGTAGTTCTCGAAGAACTGGCGCGCCTGACGCACGGTAAGGTCCAGCACTTCCGCGATGTTCAGCCCCTTGTAGCGCACTTCCAGCGTCTCGTGGTTGTAACGGCGGCCCTTGCACACGTCGCAGGTCACGTAGACGTCGGGCAGAAAGTGCATTTCCACGCGGATCTGCCCGTCGCCGCCGCAGGCCTCGCAGCGGCCCCCGCGCACGTTGAAGCTGAACCGCCCCGGCTTGTAGCCGCGCTTGCGGGCATCCGGCGTCATGGCGAAGATACCGCGTATCTCGTCGAATATCTTGGTGTAGGTGGCCGGGTTGGAGCGCGGGGTGCGCCCGATGGGCGTCTGGTCGATGGACACGATGCGCTCGATGGTCTCCGCGCCCTCGATGCCCTCGATGCTGCCCGGCTGGTCCACCCGGATACCCTGCGCCAGCGCCAGGTGCTTGTACAGGGTATCCATGACCAGCGAGCTCTTGCCCGAACCGGAAACCCCGGTCACGCAGGTCAGCACGCCCAGCGGCACCCGGCAGTCGATGCCCTGCAGGTTGTTGGTGGTCACGCCGTGCAGGGTCATCCAGCCGCGCGGGGCGCGGCGCGCCCGGGGCCGGGCAATGGCCATGTCGCCCCGCAGGTATTGCGCGGTAAGGCTTTGCGACGAGGACAGCAGCGTATCCACCGGGCCGTTGAACACCACCTCGCCGCCCAGCGCGCCGGAACCGGGGCCAAGCTCGATGACGGTGTCCGCCTCGCGGATGGTGGCCTCGTCGTGCTCCACCACCAGCACGGTGTTGCCGCGCCGTTGCAGGCTGCGCAGGGTCTTGATGAGCCGCTCATTGTCGCGCGGGTGCAGGCCGATGGAGGGTTCGTCCAGCACGTAGGTGACCCCCACCAGCCCCGACCCCAGTTGCGAGGCCAGACGGATGCGCTGCGCCTCGCCGCCGGACAGGGTGGCCATGTTGCGGCCAAGGGCGATGTAGTCCAGCCCCACGTTGACCATGAATTCCAGCCGGTGGTGCAGTTCCTTCATCAGCGGCTCGGCTACCAGCGCGTGACGCCCCTCGAAGCGGCGTTCGCGCAGCCAGTCCAGCGCGCGGGCCACGGACATGGAACAGAATTCGTGGATGTTCAGGCTGTCCACCCGCACGGACAGCGATTCCGGACGCAGGCGCGCGCCGGAGCACACCGGGCAGGCCATGCTCTGGCGATAGCGCGACAGCAGTTCGCGCCAGGCATCGCCGTACTGCATGCCCTGTTCGAGAATGGACACCACGCCGGGCCAGCGGTCCGCCGTGACGGTGCCGCCGTTGACGGTGGCCGGAGCCACGGACAGCGCCGGGCCGTGGTCGTGCCCCACATGCCCATTCTCGCCGTTGCCTCCGTCCCCATTCTGGCCGTTGCCGCCCACCACCACGGACCCGCCCAGCCAGTTGCGGCGCAGGTTGCTGCCCGCGCCGCGCCCTGCCGGGCGGCCATCCTCGGTTTCGCCATGGAACAGCGCGTCCAGCGCATCCGCCGAATAGGCGGCCAGCGGCGTGGACAGGGTGAAGCCCCAGCGCTTGCCAAGGGCCGTCAGGGCGTCCTTGTGGCGTTCGAACAGCTTGGTGTTCTTCCACGGCAGCAGCGCGCCGGTGTTCAGCGACAGGCCCCGGTTGGGCGCCACCAGCGCGGGCTCGAAATATTCGACGCTGCCAAGGCCCAGACAACGCGGGCAGGCCCCCTGCGGACTGTTGAACGAAAAAAGCTGCGGGCTGGGCGCGGGCAGGCTGATGCGGCAGGCCGGGCACACCGATTCCGTGGAATGCACGATGTCGCGCCCGGCATTGGCGCTGGCCTTTCCTGCGCCGCCATCCTTGCCATCACCCCCGGCTGGCAGATGCACCACCAGCCGACCGTCGCCGTAGCGCAGGGCCAGTTCCACCGAATCGGCCAACCGCCCCCGGATGCCGTCCTTGATCACCAGCCGGTCCACCACAAGGTCGATGGTGTGCTTGCGGTTCTTGTCCAGCGCGGGCACCTCGTCGATGCCCATGATTGTCCCGTTCACCCGCACGCGCACGAAGCCTTCGGCCTTCAGCTTCTTGAACCGGTCGAGGTGGGTGCCCTTCTGGTGTTCCACCAGCGGGGCCAGCACGATGCACCGGGTGCCTTCGCCCAGGGCCAGGATGTCGGCGATGATCTCGTCCGCCGCGCGCGCCTCGATGGGCAGTCCGCACTGCGGGCAGTACATGCGCCCCAGCCGCGCCCAGAACACGCGCAGAAAGTCGTACACCTCGGTCACGGTGCCCACGGTGGAACGCGGGTTGCGCGTGGCCGTCTGCTGTTCCAAGGAAATGGCCGGGGAAAGCCCCTCGATCTTTTCCACCTCCGGCTTGTCCATCTGGGGCAGGAACTGGCGTGCGTAGGCCGACAGCGATTCCACGTAGCGGCGCTGGCCCTCTGCGTAGACGATGTCGAAGGCCAGGGTGGACTTGCCCGAACCGGAGGGGCCGCAGACCACCACCAGTTCGTCGCGGGGGATGTCGAGGGTGACGTTCTTGAGGTTGTGCTGGCGCGCTCCCTCGATATGGATGCAGGGCTTGCTCATGCGGTGGGTCTCGTGTGGGGCGGGCGGCAGAACCGCCAAGGCGTCGTGCGGGACGCGCGGGTTGGTGTGAGGGGGGTGTTTATTGCAACAGGGGGTAAGATACGACATCCGACGCACGGGGCAAGTACCCGGCGCAAGATGGTCCGGTTACCATCGCGTGGCCGAGGCCAGCCGGATGTCTGCTCGCTGCCCGCTGATACCCGCCCGATGCCATCAGGCGCCCGCGCCAAACGGCGTCCGGCGCGCCGTGCACCCGGTGTTGTCGGGTACGCGAACGCGCCGGAAAAAACCATGCCGCGCGGAACGTGGATGCGAGGTGTGCCGATGCGGATTGGCCGCGCCCGACACGCCCGACACGCCCGACACGCCGGACGTCCGCCCCATTCCGCCGCCACGCTACATGAAAATGGAGGCCAGCAGCACCGCCGTAAGCAGCGCGGGCAGCATGTTTGCCAGCGGAATGCGCTTCAGTTCCAGCAGGTTGATGCCGATGCCGATGACCATCAGCCCGCCCGTGGCGGTCAGTTCGTTCATCACTGCCGGACCCAGCAGCGGCTGGAGCACCCCGGCAAACACCGTCAGCCCGCCCTGATAGATGAACAGCGGCAGCGCGGAAAACAGCACGCCCACCCCGTAGGCAGAAGCCAGGGCGATGGCCGCAAAACAGTCGAGGATGGACTTGGTGAGCACGATGGTGCGGTCGCCGCGCAGGCCCTCGTCGAACGGCCCCAGAATGGCCATGGACCCGATGCAGAACAGCAGCGTGGCGGTGACGAAGCCGTCGGTAAAGCGCGGGTTGCCGGAACGCAGCTTTGCCTTCAGCGCCTCGCCCGCGCGGGCAAAGGCGTCTTCAAGCCGCAGCAGTTCGCCGATGATGGCCCCGCTGAGAATGCTGAAGATCATGATCAGCGGGTTGGCCGTCTTGAAGGCCATCTGCATGCCGATGACCATGGTGCACAGCCCCAGCCCCTGAAACACGATGGCCCGCACGCGGTCGGGCAGGCGCGCCCCCAGCAGCATGCCCAGCGCGCCGCCGCCGACAACGGCGGCCATGTTGATGAGTGAACCGACGGGAAGAGTCACGATATGCTCCGTTTGTTGGAGCACCGTGATACCGGAAACGACAGGGACTTGGAAGCAGCTTTACCTGCCATTTTGCAGCAGACGCCTTACCGCGTGCAGGTGCATGCCGCAGTAGAGGTGCAGGCCCGGATTCTGCGCATGCCGCCCTTCTCCATCAGCCAGACGGCATCTTGTCGGACGGCATCCGGGCAGACGCCGTGCGGCCGCATGTCACCCGCTCGGCGGCGCATGGCAATTGCCCACGCAGAGCCGACATGCCGCCGCCCAAGGCGTGACCCCGCTCACGGAAATTTCCCACGGTTCTGGCACCCTGCAAATGGACACGGCCCCGTGGCCCGCGTATCATGGCTGCGCCGTCGCAGGCTGGCGGCGGCATCGAAAGAAGGAAGGAGTTCACCATGCATCGCATTCTGCGCGTTACCGCCCTTCTGGCGGCACTGACGGTGACGGCAATGGCCGCAGCAACGGCCCATGCCGCCGGGGGACAGGTCACCGCGCTGGACATGTTCCGGATGCTGCCCGCCACCATCTTCGAGAATACCGCCGAAGGGCTGAACGAAGAAGAAAAGCAGCAGCTTGCCGACGAAGGCGAAACCGATTTCTGGGCGGTCATCGAAAACACCCCGGAACATTTCGAGGTGGGTGCCCTGCCCGCGCTGGACACGCGCGTTTCGGTGCGGGTATTCCGCGCCGATAACGGCGACACCCTGGCCGCCATGGGCGTGAAGAACGGCGAGGCCTGCGCGCTGGAACTGTGGCGCCGCAAGCCCGACGGCAGGCTGGCCCCCGCCGCCACGCCAGAAGACCCCGACATCGTCGACTTCTTTGCCCCCGGCTACAGGCTGCCCCCGGGCACAAGCCCGTCCGTCATGCTCTGCCTTGGCGAGGACGGCCTGGAAGCCCGCGCCCTGCTGTGGACATCCACCGGCCTTGCGCAGGTGACGTTCGACCACAAGGTGCTGTACCGCTGGAACGGCAGCACCTTTTCCAAGGTGATCCTGCCCGCTGGCGGACAGTAGGGAAGCGGCGCGGGACGAGAAATTTGCGGGGTTGCGCAGGGGGCCTGAGAGATTGAGCCTGCCACCGCGTGCGACAGAGAATCGACCCGCGCGAACCACCGCCCGCAGCCATCTTCCGGCCCATGGCACAACTCTGCCCTTGACCGGACCACGTCCGCTGTGCCATAGCCCTTTCCCTACACCTGCCGGGATGGTGGAATTGGTAGACGCAGCGGACTCAAAATCCGCCGGTGGCAACACCTTGCGAGTTCGAGTCTCGCTCCCGGTACCAGAATGAAAACAGCGGCTTGCGCCTGCATCTTGGGATGCGTGCGCGGGCCGCTGTACGTTTTTGGCATCCCTGCTGCCCCGCTCCTGCCCCACTTTTCAAGAAAAACGGGGCCTGATCATCCAGCACCGGCAGCGCTGGAAGCGCACCGATCCGCAGCCCGACCTACCGGTTCTCCGCTTCCTTGCGGATGGCGGAAATAAGCGCGGCGGCATTGGTCACGTCGGTGACCTGCCAATAGCCCTCCTGCCGCCGGGTCAGGGCCAGGTCCACGGGGTAGGAGCGGTCGCTGCCGTGGTCGAACAGGGTGACGGATGCGGTGGCCTTGTCGCCGTCACGGGTCACGGACTTCACGCTGCGCAGTTCCTTGCGGCCCACCGAGGCATCGGAAAACAGGGGCGAGAACAGACCGCCGTCGGTGGCCTTGCGTTCCTTCTTGACCGGCTTGCCGGAGAAGTTGCCGGACGACACGCCCCACACCACGAACTTGCGGGTTTCCTCGGCCACCAGCATCTTCACGGTCTGGGCGGTCTGCGACTGCGCGCCCGACTGCACCGCGCTGGACAGCATGGCCAGCAGAGGCAGCGTTTCGCCGCCGCCGGAAACGGCCTTGGGCGGGCGGGCCACCAGGTCGGACATGAAGGCGTCCACCCCGCGCAGGGCAATGCGGCCCACGTCCATGTACCTTTCCAGCAGCGCGGCGTCGTTGGTGTCGATGGCGGTCTGCACCTGGCGCAGGGCGGCTTCCGGGGTTTCCTCGGCGGCGGCCAGGCAGGGGGCGGGAACGGAGACGGCAGCGGCCAGCAAGGCGGCTGCCAGCAGCAGGCCAGGCAAAATCGAGCCGTGGGAAATCAGGCGGGGCGAAACGAAACGGCGAAAATATCCGGACATGTGGGCTTCCTGTTCTGGGGTTGGGGCCGCACAGGCGGCACATGCGGCTTCTACTCCAGCGGCGGGTTGTGGTCCAGTGTTCGTGTTTTGAACGTGCGGCATTAAACCTCTACATAGGTTTACAAGTATAAAATAAGCTAATAGCAAATACCCACCTGCGAATGGCCCAAGGAGAGATACCCCTATGGCGTACAGAAGAAAAAAGAACTCGGACACCTGGCACTACTGTTCCAACTGTTCCAACTGGCCCACCACCGACTATGTGGAGCAGCAATCAAAGCCCACTACCGGGGAATTCTGCAACGAGTGTCGCGGCAAACAAAACGCGAATAACTGCAAGAAGTAACAATACAAACCGGCCATTCGCAGGCCGCTCCCCCTACCCCGCACAGGCGGCAGGCACCTTTCCCTTCACGGCCAGCGGCAAACCGCTGACGGCAAGGATCACGCCGGTACACACCGTTGCCAAAAGCTGGTTGGCCTCGCCGGACAGATCGCGGAAGCGGCGGCCCAGCGAGCTTTCCGGCACCACGCCCCAGCCCACCTCGTTGGTCACCACGGCCACGGGTACGGGTGCCGTGCGCAGCAGCGCCGCCAAATCTTCCACCCCCCGCAGGATGGCCGCATCGTCATGGTCGGCCAGCATGCGGTTGGTCAGCCACAGGGTGATGCAGTCCAGCAGGATACCTTGCGGGCGGGACGGCAGGGCGGACTGCGGGCCGGATTGTTGGCCGGATTGTTGGGCGAATTGCGGGGCGGACAGGCTCTGCCCCTGCCCCGTGCACTCGCGCAGGGCCGCACAGACGTCCAGTGGCTCCTCCACCGTGCGCCAGCCCGCGCCTCGCGCGGCCTGATGGCGGCGCACCCGCTCGGCCATTTCCGCATCGCGGGCGGCCCCGGTGGCGATGTACACCCGCTCCGGTCCCAGCGCTTCCACCCAGCGCTGGGCAAGGCCGCTCTTGCCGCTACGGCATCCGCCGGTGAACAGGATGGTGCGGGCGGGGACGGTGCCGGGGATATGGGCTTCGGACAACGGTTCGGGCATAACGGGTCCACGGTTGGGGTGACGAAAGTGACGGGAACAGGAGCAGGCTGCGCTCCACACCGACAACGCGTCGGGTGGCCGGACACGATACGAAAGTCGAACCCAGAAACCGGACCCGGAAACCGGCTCGGACACGCGGGCAGCCCGGCTGCATCCTCGCCAGACCGCGTCTGCCGTCCTGACAGGCATCTGCCGCCCGGCCTTGCTGTAGCACGCTACGGCCCTGCCTATCCAGCGCGCCCCGCTTGCCCGCCGGGCCGGGGCTGACATATGGTCTGCGCGGCGCGCGGAGTGGTCCCAAGCCCCTGCCCCGCACCCAGCGCCAGTACGCACGTTTTCATCCGCGCGCCCCACACCAACCCGCACCTCAACGCTCACCACCAATGCCCGGATACCGCACCCACATCATCGGCGGCACCCTGCTGGCCGCCGGAGCCCTGCTCGCCGCGCAGACCCTGCGCGTGTATTCCCCCGGCCTGCCAACCCAGGCGGCCCTGCTGGCCGTGTCCACCGCCTTTGCCCTGGCCCCGGACGTGGACACCCACTCGCGCGGGCGCACCTGGTTCTACGGGCTGCTGGTGGTGGCCGACGTGGCGCTCATCGCCACCCGGCGCTACCAGTGGGCCGCCCTGCTGGGGCTGCTGGCCATGCTGCCCGCCATCGACGGGCACCGGGGGTGGACGCACACCTGGTGGGCCATGTTGCTGGTGCCCCTGCCCCTTTTGCTGGCCCCGGTGCTGCTGTACGGCTGGGCGTGGCAGGCGACGGCGCCATGGTATGCGGCTGCCGTGCTGGGATATTTCTCGCACCTCTTGCTGGACCGTCAGTTCTGACGCCCCTCCCCCAGTCCTTCTTCCACCACATATTCCCACGCAAGAACGCCGCGAAGGGTTGCCCCCTCGCGGCGTCGTCATTGCATGATTGTCTTTCCGAGCCTACTGGCGCGCCGCCTGCGCGGCCTTGTCGAACCGTGCCGCTGTGTCCGACAACACGGTTGCGGCCATGCGCACGGCGTCCATCTTTTCCGGCTTGCCATTGGCCCGGCGGTATACCCACCCGGCCGTGTAGACCAGAGTGTCATCGTCCAGCCTGCGGGCGTCGGGGTTGCGGCGTACAGCCTCGGCCAGGGTTTCACGGGCGCGTTCGCGGGCCATGATGGCCTGCTGGTACGCCTTGCCGGAAAGCTCCATGATCCGCCGGGCCTGCTCGGCCAGATGCGCGGAATTGCCCTCGCGCGCGGTGTCATAGCCGAACACGGCGTCCTGATACTTGGCGTTGGCTTCCAGCGCGGTCTGCTGCGCGGTAAGCCATGCGTTGACCCGCACCACCGCGTCGGACATGCCCGCAATCTCGCGCAGGGCGCCGGACAGGCCGCGCAGCCGCGTGGCATACAGGCTGTACATTTCCGCCACCTCGGCGGGGGTCAGGGACCGTTCCCTGCCCTTGTCCGTGACCTTGGCGTTGGCGGCTGCCGCGGCCATGGCCTCCATGAACCGGTCGGCGTACAGGCGTTGCAGGGCTTCGAGCATGGCCGGGGTGAAGGCATAGTCCAGCACGCTGGCGCGCCCGGCGGAAATGTCGTCGCCGGACCAGGACAGCCCGGTCATGTTCACGCCGTAGCGCATGTTGGTCGACTTCAGGCTGGGTGCGACCCAGCCGGAGGTGCGCGCCTCCATGTGGGTGCCTTTGGGGTAATAGTTTTCCACCAGCCAGTTGGCCATGTCCTCCGCAAAGGCGAAGCGGACCACAGCGTCGTCCTGGGCAAAGGCCCCGTCCGGGCTGGTGGCATTGACGCCCGGTGCGGCGGCGGTGGCGTTGGCCTGCCCGGCGGCATCGGCTGCGGCGTCGCCGTCCATGGGCACCATGGAGGGCAGCGTGCCGTTGGTGGCGTTGGGGCCAAGGATGGCCGCCTCGGTGCCGGTCATGTTGGCCTGCCGGTCGGGCACGGCATCGCTCAGGACCAGGTCGCGCAGTTGCCACAGGGCCCCCCCCGCCACCAGCAGGGCCAGCACGAACACCCATACCAGCTTGCTGCGGTTGCGCCTGGGGGGGCGGGGCATGTCGAGCAGGCTGCCGTCCTGCCGAATGGGGCGGTCAGGGCGATCAGGGCGGTCAGGCCCGGAGGTGTCGCGGCGGGGGGTCTGTTCGGGAGTCTGATCGGGCATATCGGGGGCCATCCGTGGCATCCTCCTGCGGGCGCTGGCCTTGCGGCGCGGGTCCCATTGGTCTGCATGATTCGGGGTGGTCGGGCGTGGCCGGAGTGGCCGGACAAAATCGGGTGAGCGCGTCCGGCACGGCATGCCCGATCCGTTTCCGTCGGGCATGTCTCCGCCTTGTGTACCATCCCGAAGCCCCCCTGTGAAGCCGCCCCGTGGTTACGGAAACATTACGCGACACTGCGCGCGGTTCCGTGACCGTCCGCGCGTTTCGTCGACACACGGCCATCGCCGCTTGCCATCCCCCCCGCCATCGTTCACAACACCGGTACGACAACAACGGGAGGATGCCATGCCGCTGGCCGGATACGGCTTCGTGCTGCTTGCCGCCGGGTTGTGGGCGCTTATCGGCCCGCTGGCCCGCTACTGCCTTGCCGAAGGGGTTACACCGCTGGAAATCGCCTTCTGGCGCGCCGCGTTCGGAACGCTGTTCTTCGGCCTGCACGCCGTCCGGCACGGGCTGTGGCGCGCCCCGGCGCGCGATGCGGCCACCTTTGCGGCCTTCGGGCTGGTGGGGGTGGCGCTGTTCTTCGGCTCGTACCAGTTGGCCGTGCGCGAAGGCGGCGCGGCGCTGGCCTCCATCCTGCTGTACACCGCCCCGGCGTGGGTGGCGCTGCTTTCGCGGCTGTGCTTCGGCGAACCGCTGACCCGCGCCAAGCTGGCGGCCCTTGGGCTGGCCATGGTCGGGGCCTTTCTGATCTGCCGGTCGGGCGGCGGGTTGCAGGGGGGCACCAGCGTAGCGGGCATCGGCTTCGGCCTGCTGGCGGGCTTTACCTATTCGCTGCACTACGTGTTCAGTCGCCATTTCCTGCACCGCCATTCGCCGGTCACCCTGTACCTGTTCTGCCTGCCCGTGGGAGCGCTGGCCCTGCTGCCCTTCGTCACCTTCGCACCCAAGGGGCCGCTGGCCTGGGCGCTGCTGGTGCTGGGCATGGGGCTGGTGACCACCTACGGCGCGTACATGGCCTACTGCGAGGGCATGCGCCGCCTTTCCCCCACCCGCGTGGCCGTGGTGGCCAACTTCGAGCCGGTGCTGGCAGCCCTGCTGGCCTACTGGCTGTGGGACGAACTGTTCCCGCCCTCGGGCTGGATCGGCGCCGGGCTGGTCATCGCGGCGGTGTTCTGCGTGGTGCTGGACGGCGCGCGCGGTGGTGACAACCGCGACGGGGGCGTATCCCGCGCCGCCGGTATTGCCGAGGCTCCGGAAATGAAGGAGGCCGGTGAAGATACCGGCCTCGCGCGCGGGCACATGCCCGTGGAATGATCAAGAATCGTCCTGCTGCCGTCCTGTGCGTGCGCTTCGGGGCGTATCGGTCCGGAGCGTACCGCCCTGAAAGCGCGCACCGCAAACGCGCTCCCTTGCAACGGAACCGTTACAAGGTCTTGGCCAGAATGCGCAGATACAGGTCACCCTGCCACGGGCCGATGCGCTTGCCCAGCCCCTTGAGCCGGATGGGCCGCCCCACCACGTAGTCCGGAGGCAGGGTCACCTCCACGGTGCGCACCTCGCCGGACAGCCCCTGCGTTACCTGCAAACGCAGCCGCGCCCCCGGCACGATGCTGAGCGCTGGCAGGTGCACCGTCTGCTCGTCGTCGATCTGGCGGCGCAGCCAGCCCTTCACCGCCCCGCCGATGCCGTGGGTAAGGTCCAGCGTCAGGGCCTTGCCGCCCCATTCCAGGCTGAGCTTGCGCTTCTTGGGCGGGCGCGCTGCCAGCCCCCCGCCGCCGTCACGGCGGATCTGGCTGTAGATGTCCTCGAACACCCGCCGGGCGAACGGATCGCGCAGGATGTCCTGCAACACCTCGTCCTGTCGGCCCTGATAGGTGGCCTCGGCCTTGCGGCGTGCGCGATCGGCCCCGCTTGCGCCGCGTGTTGCGGATGATCCGCCAGCCGGTCCTCCAGATGTACCCGCAGACATGCCAGCAGATGTGCCCGAGGTAGCCCCCGCAGCGGAAGTGCCCGCTGACGCACCAGACGCGGACGCCCCGTTACCGCCTCCCGTCCCGCCAGACCCCATATCGCCGAAGCGTTGCCGGGCCTGTTCGTAGGCGCGGGTGGCCTCCCGCTCGGCGGATTCGCGTTCCGCAGCGCCGCCAGCCGCGCCAGTCGGGCCCATCCCGTTGCCGTTGCCGCCCGGCCCGGCGGCGTCCAGCGTGCGCGAAAGCAGCACGTACGCCTCGTTCAGGCGCTGGAAACGGCGAGCCGCGTCGGGCCTGCCGGGGTTCAGGTCCGGATGCAGCTCGAACGCCAGCCTGCGGTACGCCTTCTTGACCTCGTCAAGCGACGCGCCGTTGCCGACTTGCAGTATCCGGTAGCATTCCCTCAGCGTCACGCAACCTCCAGGCCCCCACGGTCCTTGCACACAGCCTTTCGGCAGTCGGGGCGAAAAACCTTACCGTCGCCGTGCCACTTGCGACCGGTCGACCGGTTTGCAGCTACTTGCCGTCGGCCTTGCCCCTGTTCCTGTCCCTGTCCCTGTCCAGCACCAGGGCGTTGGCCTCGCACGTACAGTCGGAGGCCAGCAGTCCCCGCGCGGCCAGATAGGCCCGCCCGGCGGCGGCGAATTCCGCGTGGCGCACGTCGGGCCGGATGCCGGGACAGTATTCCTTGGCCATGCCCAGGCTGTCCGCATCCACCAGGTTGCCGCGAAAGAACGGCCAGGCCCGGCAGATGTCCGGCTTGCCCTCGTGCACGGTGCAACCGCGTCCGGCGGCAAAGAACACGCAGTTGCCGTCCGCCCCGGTGCGCACCTTCAGCTTGCCGTTGCGACGTTCGCCGTAGGTAGCCTCGAAGGCTTCGGGCGTCATGCCCAGAAAGGCGCAGATGCGCGAAAGATCGGCGGGGCTGACCACGATGCCGCCCTCGCCCTGGCAGCACTGGCCGCACATGCGGCAGTCGAAGGCGTCATCCCATGGCTTGGAAGACTCGACAGGTGTGGAAGACGGGCCCGAGGCAGAGGGCGCGCCCGATTTGGTGGTCATGGAGGGCATGGTGGTCATGGAGAACGTGGGATCGTTGCCGCTCACAACAGCCCCCCGGCCATCAGCCTGCGATGCTCCACCATCAGGCACAGATCCTCCACCACGGCCACGCCGCGTTCGAAGAGCATCCGCCCCGCTTCCGGACTGGTGATGCCCGACTGCATCCAGAACAGGCGCGGCAGGCGCGGCAGGGCCAGCACCTCCACGGCGTGGGCCGGACAATGCTCCGGCGCGCGGAACACGTTGACGATGTCCACGTCCACCGGCACGTCGGCGATGGTGGGATAGGCCTGCATGCCCCACACGGTGCGGCGCACCGGATGCACCGGGCGCACGTCGTATCCGGCCTCGATCAGATAGCGGCCCACCATGTCCACGGGCTGCCCGGGCTTGTCCTTGGCGCCGATGACGGCAATGGTGCGCGATTCGCGCAATATGGTGCGTAGCGTGGCGTCGAGCAGCATCCTGTACCCCTGAAACCGCATGAACGGACAAAGTCGTGGGCGCACGCCCCGTAATCTGGCGCGGCCCTTGCCTCTTTTACGGTCGCGCCGCCGTTGTCGGCCGCGAGCAACAATCCGGAAACATCCTCTCTACCCGGCCTTGCCGCCAAGCGCAATCGCCGCGCCGGGCCATTGCATTTGCGTGGCGCCGGGTGCGCAACCGCCCGCCGGTAACGCCCCCCGGCACTGCGCCAGTCGGCCTGCCACGCCTGCCATCATGGAGTATTCCCAGCCCAGCCCCACCCGGTTGCGTCCAGCCCGGCCCCGTTCCCCCCTCCACGGCGTCCTGCCGCACCCTGCTTCGTCCTGTTGCACCCGGCTGCGTCCTGTTGCACCCGGCTTCGCCTTGGCCTACCCTGTGCCCATCGCCGGAACCGCAGCCGCAAAGGAGCCTTTCTCACCATGTCCCACGCCCACGCTTCACACGCCCCTGCTCCCCGCCCGTTCACCGCCGCCGAACGCCTGCCCGCCGAAGAAGCCCGGCTGCGCCAGTCCCGCGCGCTGGACATCCTTGCAGCGCAGGCCCCCGACGCGGGCGGGCTGATGGCCTTCTCGCGCGTGGCCATCTATTACCTGACCGGCACGGCGGGCAACGGCGTGCTGTGGCTGCCCCGCGACGGCGAACCGGTGCTGCTGGTGCGCAAGGGCGAGGAACGCGCCCGGCTGGAAAGCCCGCTGGCCAACATCGTGTCCTTCCGTTCCTACGGCGACCTGACCGGCCTGTGCGCCAATGCGGGCAGCCCGCTGGCTCCGGTGGTGGCGGCGGAAATGTCCGGCCTGCCGTGGTCGCTGGCCGCCATGCTGCAACAGCGCCTGACCGGGGTTTCCTTCCTGCCGGGGGACACGGTGCTCACCCGTGCCCGCGCCCGCAAGACCGAATGGGAACTGGTCAAGCTGCGCCTGGCTGGCGCCCGCCACCACGAATGCCTGCATGACGTGCTGCCCGGCCTGCTGCGCCCCGGCATGAGCGAACGCGAGATTTCGCACCTGTCGTGGCAGGTCTTCTTCAGCCGGGGGCATGGCGGGCTGATGCGCATGGGCGCGCCGGGCGAGGAATGCTTTCTGGGACACATAGCCGCCGGGGACAACGGCAACTACCCCAGCCATTTCAACGGCCCGCTGGGCCTGAAGGGCGAGCACCCGGCCATCCCGTTCATGGGGTACGCGGGGTCGGTCTGGCGGCGCGGCACCCCGCTGGCGCTGGACATCGGCTTCTGCCTTGAAGGCTACCACACCGACAAGACCCAACTGTACTGGGCGGGCAACGCCGCATCCATCCCCGACGCGGTGCGCCGCGCCCACGACCTGTGCATAGAGGTGCAGGCCCGAGCGGCGGAACGGCTGCGCCCCGGCGAAATCCCTTCGGACATCTGGCGTTCCACGCTGGAAATCGTGGAGCGCGCGGGCCTGTCCGAAGGGTTCATGGGGCTGGGCTCCAACAAGGTCACCTTTCTGGGCCATGGCATAGGCCTGACCATCGATGAATACCCGGTCATCGCCCACCGTTTCGACGAGCCGCTGGAAGAAGGCATGACCATCGCCCTGGAACCCAAGATGGGCATTGCCGGAGTGGGCATGGTGGGGGTGGAGAACACCTTCGAGGTTACCTCGCAAGGAGGTCGCGCCCTGACCGGCGCCGCCTACGACATGGTCTGCGTGTAGCGCCGTCTGCCGCACTTCCACTCATAACGCGCCAGAATCACACAACCCGCCCGTCTGCGCACAGTACGCAGACGGGCGGGTTCTTTTTTCCCTTGACCACAACTAGACGACTGGTCTATTAGTGACCCCATGAAACGCGACGCACGCCGAGCCATCCTGGACGCCGGGGCCGAACTGGTCCACCGCAAGGGATTCAACAACACCGGCATCAAGGAAATCCTCGACCTGGCCGGTGTGCCCAAGGGTTCGTTCTATTTCTACTTCCCCAGCAAGGAAGAGTTCGGGCTGGCGCTCATCGACCATTACCGCGAAGTGCGCACCCCGGCCCTTGCCCAGGTGCTGCGCAATGCGAACGTGCCCCCGCTGGACCGGCTGCGCAGGTTCTTCGAACTGGCCCGCCAGCGCTACCAGGAATGGGACTATGAGCGCGGCTGCCCCTTCGGCAATCTGGCCCAGGAAATGTGCGACCTGTCACCGGCCATGTGCGGCAAGCTGCGCGAGGTGCTCGACGGCCTGTCGCGGGCCATGGGCGACATCCTGAACGAGGCCGCCGCACGGGGCGAACTGGCCCCCGGCCTGGAACCCTACGAGACCGCCGCCTTCGTCATGGACGCCTGGGAAGGGGCCATCCTGCGCATGAAGGCTGAGAAGAACGTCCACCCCCTGCTGCGGCTGGAACACATGGTCTTTACCCGTATCCTGAACTCGTCCCGACCCGCCCCCCGAACTGGTCCGCACGACGTGTAGCCGCGCCAGCCTCGCGCACGCGCGCCGCAGCATCCGCCTTTCTTCAAGGGAACATCCGGCCATCTATGTAGACGACCGGTCTACTACAAAACACGTCGAACCAAAGGAGCCTCCCATGTATCTGGTGAACACCGTGGAACGTGACAAGGCCGAAGGCATCGTGGCCGACACCTACGCCCTGGTTCCCGCGCAGATCGACATTCCCATGCCCATGCGCCTGCTGAGCGTCAGCCCCGGCCTGATGGAACGCCAGGCCAACATGATTCGCTATTTCCGCCATCACGACCGGCTTTCTCCCCCGCTGCTGGCGTCCATCCGCTACGTGGCCTCGGAAAAGTTCGCCTACGCGCCCTGCGCCGTGTTCAACCACGACCTGCTGCGCATGCAGGGCATGACCGAGGACGACATCGCCAGCCTGTCCTGCAAGCCCGCAGAAACCCCGCTGGACGAAACCGAAAGCGCCCTGCTGGCCTTCGTGACCAAGGCTGTCAACGAGCCGACAACGGTCACCCGCGCCGACATCGAGACGCTGGTGGAACAGGGGTGGCGCGAATCGGATGTGGTTGACGCCGTGCAGGCGGCCTCGAACATGCTGGGCATGTCGCTGATGTACCGCACCTTCGTTCGGGAATAGCCCGCTCGGCAGGATAACCTGCGCGATCGCAACACCCATGCGCCCCACCTCTCGGGGGGCGCAAAAAAGCGCCGTCCGGGGCATCCCCGGACGGCGCATCGCATTCAGACTCAAGACCCGGCCTGGCCCGGCCATTCGGCCAGTTCAGTCCATCGGCCCAGTCCATCGGCCCAATCCATCGGCTCAGTCCACCCACTCCTGCTTCGGCTTGCCGAATGCCTCCAGCAGGGCCTGTTCCATCTGACCGGTGGTGAACAGGTCGCGCAACACCACCGGTGAGGCGGACAACAGTCCCTTGGGAAACAGCGCCACCACGGGAATGCTGCTGCTGCCCAGCGCGCGCAACAGGGCCTGGGCCTCGGGCGACTCCGTCGTCAGGTCCACGCGCACCAGCCGGGCGCCATGGCGGCGCGCCCATTCGGACACCGCCGCGCTGGACAGGGTGGTCTGTTCCAGCAGCTTGCAGTTGGGGCACCAGTCGGCGGTAAAGTCCACGATGAGCGGCTCGCGCCCCAGCATGGTCCGGAAGGTGGCGGGATCGAAGGGCTCCCAGCGGGCAGGCGGGGCCGAAGGGGCAAAGGACAGCCACACCGCCACCGCCACCAGGGCCGCAGCCGTCAACCGCACCATCGTCCGACGGCGCGGCGAGGCATCAAGCCCGCCCCAACGCCCCCAGATCCACGCGGCAAAGGCGACCGCCAGCAGGGTCACCAGCGCGGGCATCAGCCAGGCATCGGGCAGGATGGTCAGCAGGTACACCGAGGTGCCCATCAGGAAAAAGCCCACCAGTTGTTCCAACGTGCCGGTCCACGCGCCGGGCCGGGGAAAATGGCGCACCAGCCCCGGTCGGGCCGCCAGCACCAGGTACGGCAGGGCCATGCCCACGCCCACCGAGGTGAACACGAAGGCCATGATCTCCGGCGGCTGCTGAAAGGCCCAGCCCAGCACGCCGCCCAGCAGCGGACCGCTGCACGGAGTGGCCAGCAGCGTGGCCACCAGCCCAGTGAAGAACGGCTGCGCCCGGCTTGAGCCGCCAGCACCCACGGCCTTCAGGTCCAGCACGGGCAGGGTGAACAGCCCGAACATGCTCAGCCCAAGGGCGAACACCACCAGCAAGAGGCCTAGCACAACACCGGGCCGCTGGAACAGTTGTCCCCAGGCCAGCCCCGCGCCGCCCAAAATGAAAGCCAGCAGCAGAAACCAGGCCATGATCCCCGCCGCGAACAGCAGATTGTGCTCGCGGAAGTGCGCCCGGCGCACATCGTCGCCCCCCAGGCCCGCCACGGCCACGAAGCCGCTCAGCTTCAGGCTGATCACCGGCAGCACGCAGGGCATCAGGTTCAGCAGCAGGCCAGCCAGCAGCCCCAGCAGCAACGCCTTGCCCAGACCGGAAACCTCCAGTTCGGGCACCTGATAGCGCGGCGCGAAATTCCAGTGGATGGCGCCGGGTTGGGCACCAGCCACCGCACTTTCCGTGGCGTTGGCGGCTGCCTGTGCGTCCGGCATGCCCGGCAGAGGCACGGAGCGCCCCCCCTTGCCGAAGGGAATGGTCACCCTGTCGCCCTGCTCCTGACCGGCCTGTGCGCCCACTGCGGCTGGCGCGCCCTGCGCCGGGGAAGCAGGAAAAGAGACGCCGCCCTCTCCCTCACCCGTGCGGGCGGCTGCCGACTGCACACCGGGACGCGCAGCGCGCAGTTGTTCCGCCCATGGTTGCCCGTCGGCACGAGGCAATGCCCCCAACGCGGCAGCCTCCACACGCAGGGGCACCTTGCCGCGATACGGCAGGCAGTTGCGATCGGAACACAGCAGCAACGAGACGGAGGCCATAAGGTCACGGTCCAGGTGATCCTGCGGCAGGCGCACGAACACGGGCGCTCGTCCCTCGTACACCCGCACCCGTTGGCCGGGGGACAAGGGGTCCATGATCTCGCGGCCCGGCAGGTACAGGATGTCGGGCGTACCGCCGGAAGGCGTTGGCCGGGCAGGGGCCTGGGGCAAGGCTGCGCGCAGGCTGACCACCGTGGGCAATCCCACGCCGCTTCCCTTACCGCCGCTGCCGTCCATGTCGTTGGCATAGGCATGATACCCGGCGGGCAGTTCCAGCCAGACCACCACCAGTGCGCCGTCCTCGCGCCCGCGAGCCTCCCTGAAGACCTCGGTGGTCACCTCGGGGCGAGGCCCAAGAGCGGTTGAACCACCCTCCGGAGCGGACAGATCGGCCGCATGCAGGGAAAAGGCCGCGCAAAGCAGCCAGACAAGCACCGCCGCAGACACCCGAATGCCAGAAAATGCGTGCTTTAACATTTTGATTTTATGTTCTTTTTTCATAATTTAGAAAAATATTGAAAGCCTCGAAAAAATCCGCTTGACTTCGGAGCGGGTTCTCTTTAGTTTCCCCTTCGCGTTGAGGCGCTGGGCCATTAGCTCAATTGGTAGAGCAGCTGACTCTTAATCAGTTGGTTCGGGGTTCGAGTCCCTGATGGCCCACCAGAGCAAACGAAACCCCGCAGTGGAAACCCGCTGCGGGGTTTTTGCGTTGCATGGCGACAAAAGCGACAGTGACACGGCATGAATTCCCCACATGTTTACGTGCACGTTGCCCCATGCTGCATGGCACTACAGAGACATGTCACGGCGCCACCATGCCGTGTTGCCACACACAAAGGTGAATGCAGGGCCTAATGCCAGGGCACGGACATGTCCATGCGCCAGGCCCGGCGCAGTCCGCCGCATGCCGCACGCACGACAGTCCTGCACAACTGCGTGGTCGGACCGCAGGAGACCCTTGGCATAGTAGCCGCTTTCCCCCCGCCGCGAAAGCCCGAACACACCCTTTGCCTTATAATGTCAGGAAAAGCCCGTCGAACCGGAGCGTGCCGCCCTGACACCGCAGGGCCGCTCCCGCCTCCGGGGCAGGCCGGACGCCAGCGCATGCCAGCCGTGGCTGTCCTGCCCCTTGCCCCGTTGCTGCTCAACGCGACACGGAATCCAGATGATCCAGCATGGCCTGGCACACGGCTTCCGGCGTCAGGCGCACAAGGCAGGCCAACGTGTCGGGGTTGGCGCACTCGTTGCGGTTGCAGGGCTGGCAGTCCAGCCCAAGGGCCATGTGGAAATGTTCCGGTGCAGGGAACGACCACGCCTTGCTGGTGGCCCCGCGCACCACGAAGGTGGGCGTACCCACGGCCACGGCGATGTGGCACGGCGCGGAGCAGTTGCCCACGTGCAGCACGGCCTGGTCGATGCAGGCCGCCATTTCGCGCAGCGACAGCATCCTGTCGGGCATCAACACCTTTTCCGGGCAGTCGCAGGCGGCGAGCACGGCGCGCACGTCGTCTTCCTCTCCGGGGCCGAACAGGGGCATGAAGCGCAACGAGGGATCGCGTGCGGCGGCCAGCGACAGCAGCCTGCCGTAATGGTCCGCAGGCCAGCGCCGGGTAATGCGGCGGTGCGTGGGGTCCACGGTTATCAGCCGCTGCCCGGGGGCCAGCCCCAGCGTGGCCAGCATGCCGCTGGCGGCGTCGCGCTCCGCGTCGCTCAGGTACAGGCGAGGGCGTTCTCCGTTCCAGCGCACGCCCAGCGGCTCCAGCACGCTGGCCTTGGCCATGGCGGCATACCCGTCACGGGGGCGCACCCAGTGGGTGAACAGCCAGCGGTTGTACCACGCGGGCGTGTACGACAGGCGCACCCGGGCGCGGGACATGGCCACCACCCACCTACAGCGCGGCAACTGCTGAAAATCCACCACCACGTCAAAGCCGGTGCGCGCCACCCGCCAGTAGAAGGCAACCTCTCGGGCAAGAGAACTCAGGCCCTTCTTGTCGATGGCCCACACCGTGTGCACGGCGGGGTTGCCTTGCAGCATGGGGGTGCACTTGCGCTCGGTGAGCACGTGCACTTCCGCGTCGGGAAAGTGGCGGTGCAGCAGTTCCAGCGAAGGCGTGGCCAGCAGCACGTCGCCGATCTGCCGCAACTGGCAGACCAGGATGCGCCGCACGCTGGCCGGGTCGATGATCGGGCGGACGGGGGGGCCGGAATACCCGGCGGGGGACAACGCCCCGGAATTGCGATGGGGAAAAGATGCGGTGCTGTTCACGGATACTCCATCTGGAATGGAGCCGTGCTACCGTCTTGCGTGCAGAGCGTCAACCAGGGGAGCGGGCGGGCGGAGGAGAAGACGGGGATAGCACAACCGGAGAACCCGGCAAGAACGCGGCAAGGCTGGCAGAGGCTGGCAGGAGCGGGAGGAAAGCGGGTCGGGCAGTGTCACGGCACGGCATGGTCCCACACGACCCGGCACGACCCGGCACGACCCGGCACGGCACGATCCGGACCACGGAAAAAGCCCCCGAAGACCTGGCGGCTCCGGGGGCCTTGAACCGCTGGCGGCGGCGCGCCGCGCCGGACGGGAACTGGCAAGCCCTCTTGCGCAGCCGGTACCATGACCGAATGTTCCCGACCCTGCGCGGACCGGCGCGGGTGCCATCCGTGCCGTGCCTCGCCTGAAAGTGCGGTGAGGTCCGTCGCGTCGTTTCGGTGCCCTGTGGCGCAGACGAACTGTTTAATCAATCAACAATTCAGCTATTGCCGAAACCGCACGGAAAGTCAAGCGACCGCAGGACGTTCCCGAACCACGCGGCACTACTTCATGCCTACCGCTTCGGCAATGCTCAGGCAGGTATCGGCACGGTTCAGCGTGTACAGGTGGATGCCCGGAGCCCCGCCGTCCAGCAGCGAACGAATCTGCCGCTGGGCAAAGGCGATGCCCGCTTCCTTCACGGCTTCCGCCCCGCCCTTCTCGTTGGCGGCCTCCAGTTCCAGATACAGCTTGCCGGGAATGTTGGCCCCGCACAGCGAAAGGATGCGCCGCACCGACTCCAGGCTCTGGATGGGCAGGATGCCCGGCAGCACCGGCACGGTCACGCCCATGGCGCGCAGCCGCTCCACGAAGTCGAAATATTCCCGCACGTCGAAAAACAACTGGGTGACGATGAAGTCTGCCCCCGCGTTGACCTTGTCCGCCGTGTGGCGCACGTCACTGGCGAAGCTGGGCGATTCGGGGTGCGCCGCAGGGTACCCGGCAACGCACACGCCCATGTCGGGCTGCTCGCTGCGGGTAAAGCGCACCAGGTCGGCGGCGTAGCGAAATTCCGCCGTGTCCCAGTCGATGTCCTGCCCCTTGGGGGCATCGCCGCGCAGGGCCAGCACGTTGTCCACGTTCACTTCGCGCAGACGGCGCAGGTAGTCGGCAATGCGCTCGCGCGTGGCGCCCACGCAGGTCAGGTGGGCCATGGGCTCGAGACCCATGACGTTCTTGAGGTGCGAGGTGATTTCCAGCGTGTTGTCCTGGGTGGAACCACCCGCCCCGTAGGTGACCGAGGCGAACAACGGATCCAGGGCCTTCAGCCGTTCCACGGTGGCGAAGAAGCCGGGCCAGTTTTCCCGTTCCTTGGGGGGAAAGAATTCCAGCGAATAAAAGGGCCGGGTGCTGGCGGCGATGCTGTCTCTGATCTTCACGGCGTATCCTTTGCTGCCTGGGGCTGGCGTCTGCGGGTGCTGTCGGGCGAAAGGCGGCGGTGCGCAAGGTTGCTCGACCGGGGCTGGGGCCAAGGCTGCGTCCGGATGGACAACGGCCTGACCGAAACCAGCCCGCTCTGGCTGCCGGGGGTGGGCCCCCTCTCGCTTCCTGTGATGGAGCCACTCTATATCAAGCTATCTTGATATGTCAATATTGAAATGTTGATCAAACCATACCCTCCGCCACCGGCAGCCAGCACGTCCGGACGCCCTGCCAATCCTGATACCACCCCAAACAGGACCGGTCCCAGCCAACGCCACCGGAACCAGCCAACGCCTCCGGAATCGGGGTCCGCTCCCCGGAACCGGGCCTGACGTCCCCGGAACAGAACCTGACGTCCCCGGAACCGGGCCTGACTCCTTCCTGCCCGTTGCGCCACGCAAGGCTTTCACCTACACTGCCAGCCTGCACCGGGGGGGCTGTCCGGTCTGTCTTCCCTGCCCAATCTGGTCCGATCTGGCCCATTCCGGCCAGGTATGCCCCGATCTGGCATCCCCCTGCCGCACGCACCGTTCATGCTCCGGGCACCCCCTCCATGGCGCCCGGCCACCCAGCGCAGCCACACCCGCCGTACCGACATGACCGTCACCGCATCGCTCCCTGCCGCGCCCGCGCGCCCCGCACCATCCGGCTTCCGCCGCCCGTGGGCCTGCATCCGTGCCCTGCGCGGGGCAGTTGGCGTCCTGACGATGCTGGGGCTGCTGCTGGCAACGGTCACGGCGCAAGCGGACGAAATACGCCCGAGCGGGACGTTGACGGACGAGTCTCCCGGCTGGACGGAACTGGACACCGGCCTGCAACTGGGCATCTTTCCCGCGCCCGACGCGCCCGATGGCCCCGAACGCATCGTGGCCGTGCGCATCGACCCCGCCTACTACGAATTCAGCCTGCACACCACGTCGGAAGAGGGCGAACCCGCCCTGTCGCTGACAGAATGGGCCCGCCGCCACGACCTGAACGCGGTGATCAACGCCAGCATGTATCTGCCCGACGCGCGCACCAGCACCGGCTACCTGCGTAACGGCGCGCACCTGAACAACCCGCGCATCGGGGGCAACCTGGGGGCGTTCTTCGTGTTCGGGCCGCTATCGCCCGACCTGCCCCAGGCCGATCTATTGGACCGCACCGCCGACCCCTGGGAAGAACTGCTGCCGCAGTACCGCTCTGCGGTGCAGAACTACCGGCTCATCGGGGCCAACCGGCGCATCCTGTGGCCGCAGGGCGGGCCGCTGTATTCGGTGGCCGCCGTGGGCCAGGACGGCAGCGGTGCCATCCTGTTCCTGCACTGCCGCGAACCGCTCACGGCGTGGCGCTTCGCCACCATCCTGCTGGCGCTGCCCATCGACATCCGCGACGTGATGTACGTGGAGGGCGGACCACAGGCCGGGCTGTACCTGCGCACCCCGATGCGCAGCGACATCTGGATGGGACGCCATCTGGCCGACTTCTGGAGCGGCGGCAACGCGGCTGCCCCCCTGCCCAATGTGCTGGGCGCGCGGCGCCGGGCCACGCCGCCGCAGCCCGGCCTGTTCCCCGACGGGCGCGAAAGGCCCGTGCCGCAATTCTAGGGGCAGGGCCGCACGTCACCGGGGGAGTTTTTTACCGGACGGGCCTGCATCACCAGCCCGCCCACCGGCGGCAGTGACGGTGGCAGTGACGGTGGCAGTAACGGTGGCCCTGCACCTCCGCGTCCGCCGTCCTGCGCCGTCCCCCTCCGCCATGGGGTCAGTCTTCCAGACACTCCGCGAAAAAGCGCAACACATCCCCCCAGGCCCTGGCTTCGGTACGTGGGCAATGCCACGACGCCGCTGCATTGAAGTTCGTCCCGTACGCCGCGTTGCAGAAGCCGTGGCCCGCGCCCGCGTGCAGCAACACCCGGCAGTCCACGCCAGCGTCGGTCATCTCGCGGACAAAGGGCTCGATGTCGCGCAAGGGAATGACGTGGTCGCGCCCGGCCAGATGCACCAGCACCGGGCAATGCGCCGCGCCGGGCGTCACCTGCTGCGACGAGGCAAGGTATCCGTACATGCTGGCCGCGCCGCGCAGAGGAGCGCCAGCGCGGACCAGTTCCAGCGTGGCCCCGCCGCCCAGCGAAAAGCCCATGGCCAGCAGGCGTCCTGCATCCACTCCCGGCACGCTGGCCAGCGCGTCCAGCCCGGCCCGCGCGCGCAGTTGCAGCAGCGCCCGGTCGTTGCGCAAAGGATACAGGCAGGTCCGGGCCTGCTCGATGTCCGTCGGGCGTAAGGCGGTACCGTACAGGTCGGCGCACAGCACGGCATACCCCGCCCGCACCAACTGCGCGGCACTGCGGAACAGGTAGCCGCCAAGGCCGGTGTACTCGTGCAGCAGCAGCACGCCGGGCACGCCGCAGTGCGCCACTTTTCCGCTGGACGCGTCGAATCCGTCCGGCAGAAACAGACGGCCCTCGCAATCCACAGTATCGCCGCCCGGTCCGACTGAACTTGCAGGCGCGGCATACGTCACCGCCCTGCCCGTCCGCTCCAGATCGTCATCCGCAAACAGCCCCACCGTGCCGCTCCACGTACCCATTCCGGCATCCTTCCTGTCCATCAAGCCTCCCCGGTGGCGGTCATGCGCCATATGCAGCGACGTCCGGCGGGGTCGCCGGACGTCGCGTTTCGATCGTTGGCAGGGGCAGCATCTAGGGCGTGTTTGCAAACCAGTTTTTTGTTCGCTGGCGAGGAAAACGAGCCTGCCATGAAGGAATATGCCTCAGCCGTTGGCGAGTCCTCGAGCCATTACGGATGAGGACCGCAACGCGCTCTTTGGTATTCGACCGAGCCTTAGCCGTTAAGTGAGCGTAGCGAACTTTACGGATAAGGACAGCAGAGCCATGGCAGGCGAAGTTTGACGCAGCCAACGGGCAAAAAGGCAATTTGGGGCAGTCCCCTACGGTTCGATGCGCGAACCAAGCACCCCAAGAAACTTGCGCATCCACTCGGGGTGCGCGGGCCACGCGGGCGCGGTGACAATATTGCCGTCCACGCAGGCATTGGTGAACGTGTCATTCACCTCGCACCACGTGCCGCCTGCGTCCTCGATGTCCGGCTTCACGGCGGGGTACGCGGTGCAGGTCAGCCCTTTGACCACGCCCGCCGTTACCAGCAACTGCGGCCCATGGCATATCGAGGCTATCGGCTTCTTGGCCGCCGCCATCTCGCGCACGATCTCGACCACGCGCGGGTTCAGGCGGATGTATTCCGGGGCGCGACCGCCGGGAATCACCAGCGCGTCGTAGTTCGCCGTGTTCACGGCGTCGAAGTCGGCATTCAGGGTAAAATTGTGGCCCGGCTTTTCTGAATAGGTCTGGTCGCCCTCGAAGTCGTGCACCGCCGTGCGCACCTGCTGCCCCGCCTTCTTGCCGGGGCATACCGCGTGCACGTCGTGGCCCACCATGAGCAGCATCTGGAACGGCACCATGACTTCGTAGTCTTCCACGAAATCGCCCACCAGGAACAGAATCTTCTTCACTGCCATGTCGTGCTCCTTTGCTGCCGACGTGCACGGGGCGGCCTTGGCGCCGCAACCGGCATGCCGGTCGGGGGTTGGGAGGGGATGCTGACGCCGGTGCGGCGCAACGCTTGCGCCACGGCTTGCGTCCCGGCGCGAAATGATTATTGAAGCGCCAGGCCAAGGGGACGCCGCAGGGTCGATTTCCCGCCGGGCGGCACGCGGTCCATGTTTATAATGGGCTCATGGACGGGCTCATGGATGCCGACGCCCCCGCGCGGGAGTGTTTGCGCATTCTATCAATAGCGCGTTCAGCGGCTGCTTACAACCGCAACCACACATCACGACCGGTCGAAAGCCGGTCGGCACGCAAAGGTCACACACATGCCCATGTACGAATTTTCCTGCCAGGTATGCGGCGCCGTATTCGAGGAACTGTGCGCCCGTGATGCCGAAACCTGCGCCTGCCCTGCCTGCGGCGGCCAGGGTACCCGGATGATGTCCGCCGCAACTCCCAAACTGCGCGCGGGCAGCCCGTTCACCAGCACCCCGCGCAACGCAGGGGCCGGGGCCGCCACGGGCTGCGGCTGCGCAGGCACTGCCGCCACTCCCGCGTCCGGTTGCGCCTGCGCCAGCGGCGTCGCCCCCAAGCCGGATGGATGCGGCGGCGGGAACGGCGGCGGTTGCGGCTGCGCCAACTAGACGCACGGCATCTGCACACAGCCACCTTATCCTGCTGCATCAATAAAGAAACGGCGGGCCACCCCACTGGGATGGCCCGCCGTTGCATTGACTTCATTCGTACGCGCAGTCTACGCCCGCGTTTCCGCCATGTCCGGCTCGACAGGCTTGCCTGCCCCTTCTGGCCCGCCAGCCTCGCCTGCCTCGCCAGCCTCATTCGGGCGCACCCCGGCCATCATCAGGCCGATGGCCTGCACCTTGGCGGCGTCGTCCTTGTCGAACGCGTCGATGAACCGGCCCCGGTACATCACGGCGATGCGGTCGGCCAGTTCCAGCGCCTCGTTCAGGTCGCCGGTGACCAGCAGCACCCCGGCGGTGGAACGCGCCTCCAGCAGCCTGCCCCACACTTCCTCGGTGGCGGAAATGTCCAGCCCCTGGGTGGGGTTTTCGGCCACGATGACTTCCGGCTTGCGGAAGAACTCGCGTCCTATGACCAGCTTCTGCAGGTTGCCGCCCGAAAGCGCCCGCGCGGGCGCGGTGATGTCGCCGGGCTGCACGTTGTATTCCCACACCACCCGCTTCACGGCGTTGGTGGCCTCGGTGCGGTCCAGGAACACGCCCTTGGCGAACAGGTTGCGCGTGGTCAGCAGAAAGTTGTCCACAAGGTCCAGATGGCGGCAGGTGGCCAGCCCCTGCCGGTCCTCGGGGATGTAGGCCAGCCCGCGCCTGCCGGGAGGCCCGGCAAAGAATTCGCGCCACGGGCGGCCAAGGATGCGCACCTCGCCCGCTTCGGGACGGTTCAGGCCGCAGATGGCTTCCACCAGTTCCTTCTGCCCGTTGCCCGCCACCCCGGCGATGGCCACGATCTCGCCGCGCCGCACCTCCAGCGAGACGTCGGAAAGACCGGGACCGGAAAGATGCTCGACGGACAGCACGGTGTCCACCGGGGTCAGCCGCTTGGCGTCCACCTGCAACACCACGTCGCGCCCCACCATGCGGTTGGCCAGCACGGTCTGGTTGGGCACGTCGGCCTCGCTGAACTCGTCCACCACCTCGCCCCGGCGCAGGATGGCGATCTCGTCGGCCACGGTCAGCACTTCCTGCAACTTGTGGCTGATGAACACCAGCGCCTTGCCCTGGTCGGCCATGCGCCACATGGCCTCGAACAACTGGTCCGTCTCGTGCGGGGTGAGCACCGCCGTCGGTTCGTCCAGGATCAACACGCGGCTGTCGCGGTACAGCAGCTTCAGGATTTCCACCCGCTGCCGTTCGCCCATGGACAGGCCGCCCACGCGGGCCGCCGGGTCAACTGCCAGGCCGTAGCGTTCGGCCAAGGCGGCAACCTCGTCGCGCATGCGGGCGGGCCGCAGCACCATGTCGGGTGACTGGCCCAGCAGCACGTTTTCGGCCACGGTCATGGAATCCACCAGCATGAAGTGCTGGTAGACCATGCCGATGCCCGCGCGCAGGGCGTCACGCGGCGAAGCGAACACCGTGGGCGCGCCGTCCACCATGATGGAACCTGCATCCTGGCGCAGCTTGCCTGCCAGAATGGACATGAGGGTGGACTTGCCCGCACCGTTCTCGCCAAGCAGGGCCTTGATGCAGCCGGGGCGGATGTCCAGCGTGATGTCGTGGTTGGCGCGCACCTTGCCGAACGACTTGCAGATGCCGTCCAGGCGCACCACGGGCGGCAGGTGGGCGTGCGCCTCGCGGGCGCGCCGGGGCGTTTTCCGTGCCACGGCGGCGGGGGTATGCGGCGTATCGCTCATGGCATCATTCCTCGGGCTCGATGTTCACGCCCAGCGCGGCGGGCGCGGCGCGCCCGCCACCGCGCGCCGACGAGGCCAGCAGCACCAGCACGGTCAGCGCGTAGGGCAGCATGAGCATCAGCGACGAAGGCAGGTTGGCCCCCATGGCCTGCAAGCGCAGTTGCAGGGCCATCACCCCGCCGAACAGGTACGCGCCGAACACGGCGCGGCCAGGCCGCCAGAAGGCGAAGATGACCAGCGCCACGGCAATCCAGCCGCGCCCCGAAGTCATGTTGTTGGTCCACAGGTGGGTGTAGGCCAGCGACAGGTAGGCCCCGCCGATACCGGCCAGAAAACCGCCCGTGAAGATGCCGCACCAGCGGATGCGCACCGGCGAAAGCCCGGCGGCGGATGCGGCTGCGGGGTGTTCCCCGGCGGCGCGCAGGGCCAGCCCCGGACGGGTGCGGGCCATGAACAGCCAGAACAGCGGCGGCAACAGGTACGACAGGTAGACCAGCGCGTCGTGCCGGAAAAAGATGGCGCCCAGTACGGGAATGTCCGACAGCACCGGCACGGCGAAGGCCTGGAAGCCGGTGGTGGTGATGCCCACGTACGGCGTGCCCAGAAAGTCGGCCAGCCCCAGCCCCAGGATGGTCAGCGCAAGGCCGGACACCACCTGGTTGCCCTGAAAGATCAGGCAGACCACCCCGTGCAGCAGCGAAAGTCCGCCCCCGCACAGCCCGGCGGCCAGCACCCCGGCCCACGGGCTTCCGGTGAGATGGGTGGTCAGAAACCCGGTGAACGCCCCCACGATCATCATGCCCTCCACGCCCAGGTTCAGCACGCCGGAGCGTTCGGTGAACATCTCGCCCAGGGTGGCGTACAGGATGGGCGTGCCCGACTGCACGGTGGCGGCCAGGATGGAGAGCAGCAGCGCGGTATCCATGTCCATGCTAGCTCCTCCCCTTCAGCGTGAAGCGGTAGTGGTCGAAGAACTGCCCGGCCAGCACCGAAAGCAGGATCATGCCTTCAAGAATGCCCCCGAAGGCGGCGGGCACCTGCAAGTCCAGTTGCAGATGCTCCACGCCCACGCGCAGCCCCGCCAGCAGAAAGGCGAAACAGGCGATGGAACTGACCCGCAGGCGCGACAGCCAGGCCACCACGATGGCGGTGTACCCGTAGCCCACCATGATGCTGGGTTGCAGGCGGTTTACCGTGGCCGACGTTTCGATGCACCCGGCAAAGCCAGCCAGCGCGCCGCACAGCGACATGACCAGCAGCACCAGCAGGTTGTAGGGCATGCGGGCATAGCGCGCGGCGCGGGGGTTTTCGCCCCCGGCCAGCAGTTCGAAACCGAGGCGGGTGCGCTTCAGGAACACGGCCAGCAACACGGCCACGCCCGCGCACACCGCAAGGCCCCAGTGCACCCGTCCCAGGGTGGCCGGGGCTATGGGGCCGATGATGGCGGCCTTGGGAAAGATGGGCGTCATGGGAAAGCCGAAGCTGGTCGGGTCCTTCCACACGCCATAGACAAGAAATTGCAGAAACAGGATGCCGATGTAGTTGAACATCAGCGTGGAGATGATCTCGTTCATGCCGAAGCGCAGGCGCAGCACGGCGGGCACCGCCGCCCACAGCCCGCCCGCCACGGCGGCGCACAGGAACATCACCGGCATCATGGCCCACATGGGCAGGCCCGGAAAGGCCAGCACCGCCCACGTGGCGCCCACGGCGCCCAGGGCGAACTGCCCTTCCGCGCCGATGTTCCACACCTGCATGCGGAACGACACCGCCACCCCCAGCGAGCACAGGAAGATGGGGATGGATTTGAGCAGCGTGTCTTCCAGCGCGAAGGGACCGCCGAAACCGCCCGACCACAGGACCGCCAGCGCCTTCAGCGGCGGCTTGCCATGCACGGCGAGCAACGCGCAGCTGACCCCCAGCGATACGACAAGGGCCACCGCGAAAATGAAAAAGGAGCCCCACTGAAGGGGCTCCTGCCGTTTCACGACTCTGGGTAGGAACATGGACAGGGGGCTCCGGTTCTTGGCGCGGCTACTGGGTGGAACCGACCACGCCTTCCACGAACCAGGTCATGCCCAGCATGTCCTGATCGGAAAGCACCTGGCCTTCGGGTACGCGCACGGCGCCGTTCTGGTCCTTGACCGGGCCGGAGAACACCTTGTAGGCGCCCGCCACGATCTCGGCCTTGCGCGCGTCCACCTTGGAACGCACGTCCTGCGGCACCATGTCGCCGTAGGGGGCGATGCCCACGATGCCGCTTTCCATGCCGGGCCAGAACGCACCGGACTTCCATTCACCCTTGCGGACCTTTTCCACCACGTCCTTGTAGAACGGGGTCCAGTTCCACACGGCGGAGGTCAGCAGCGACTTGGGGGCGAAGTGGCTCATGTCCGAGTTGTAGCCCACGGAGTACACGCCGCGTTCCTGGGCCGCTTCCTGCGGGCCGGGGGAATCCTGATGCTGGGCGATGACGTCTGCGCCCACGTCCAGCAGGCTCTTGGCGGCTTCCTTTTCGGTGGCGGGGTCGTACCAGGTCTTGGTCCACACCACGCGCACTTCGGCCTTGGGGTTCACGGCGCGCACGCCCAGGGTGTAGGCGTTGATGCCGCGAATCACCTCGGGGATGGGGAAGGCAGCCACGTAGCCGAGGATGTTCGACCTGGTCATGGCGCCGGCCACCATGCCGGTCAGGTAGCGGGCCTGGTACATGCGGCCAAAGTAGTTGCTCATGTTGGGCGCGGTCTTGTAGCCCGAGCAATGCATGAAGGTAATGTTGGGGAACTGCTCCGCCACCTTCAGCGTGGGGTCCATGTACCCGAAGCTGGTGGTGAAGATGATGTCGAAACCCTTGCGCGCCATGTTCTGGATGACGCGTTCGGCGTCGGCCCCTTCGGGCACCGATTCCACGAACGAGGTGGTCACGCCGGGCATTTCCGCGATGGCCTTGCGGGCCTGGTCATGGGCCCACGACCAGCCCACGTCGCCCACGGGCGAAACGTAGACGAAGCCGACCTGCATTTCCTTCACAGGAGCGGGTGCCGGTGCGGCAGCCGGGGCGGGCGCGGCGGCGGCGGGCTTCTGCTCGGCCTTGGGGGCCTCGGCAGGCTTCTTGTCTTCGCCGCAGCCGGTCAGCGCGGCCATGAGCAACATGGCGGCAACCAGCAACATCGCGGATACGGATTTGCGCATCGGGAGCCTCCTCGGGGCTTGGTGAATGGAACGGTATACGGCTGCGAACGGGAACACCCGTCCGCCAAAGTACAAAAGACCGCGGCCCGACGCCTTGCGGGCAGCAGGCCAGCGCTGATGCGGAAAAAATGATTTTTAGCCCGCTTCCCGCTGGTTGACAAGGGGCTGCACGTACTGCACCTCCGAGTCCCACGGAAAAAGAATCCATGTATCCTGGCTGACTTCGGTGATGTAGGTGTCCACCAGGGGGCGTCCCTCGGGCTTGGCGTACACGGTGGCGAAGTGGGCCTTGGGCAGCATTTCCCGCACCGCCTTGGCCGTGCGGCCGGTGTCCACCAGGTCGTCCACCATCAGCCAGCCCGCGCCGTCGCCCTGCACGCCCTTCAGCACTTCCAGGCGGCTGGACTGATCCTGCCACTTGTAGCTGGTGATGCACACCGTATCGATGAGGTGCACCCCCACTTCACGGGCGATGATGGCGGCGGGCACCAGGCCCCCGCGGGTGATGGCGATGATGCCTTTCCAGGGCCCTTTCTCCAGCAGCCGCCACGACAGCGCCTTGGCGTCGCGGTGAAGCTGTTCCCAGGTGACGGGAAAGACCTTGCGGTAGGAGTCTGCGGTGCGCACGTGGGGTTCCTGCGGGTTGCGGAGTCGGGGCGGACGCGGCCTGCCATGCGGCGCGTCTTCCGGCTCCCGTTGCGGGTGACGCCTCCCTTGCCCTGCCCCGCCCCTGCTGTCAAGCGCTTACCCTGGCCGGGGCGTGGTCGACGCGGACCTGCCGGGAGCCCGACTGAAGTCCGGCTGGATTTCCTGGGACCCAATTGGGACCTGTCCAGACCTGCCCCCGGCTCACCCCCTGCCCGCCTCCGGGCCCACCCCTGCGTCTGGCCGCACGTCTGACCGCACGGCTGCCCGCACGGCTGGCCGCACGGCTGGCCGCACCGTTGGCGCGACACCCCCATTGCCCCCGGCACCAAAACCGGCATTCTCGGCGACAACCCGCCGGAACTCCGCAGGGGTCACTCCGTACAGCGCCCGGAACCGGCGATAGAAATTGGGCAGGCTTGCAAAGCCGCAACGCAGCGCCACCTCGGCGATGCCCCGGTCCGATTCCGCCAGTTCGCCCCCGGCCTTTTCCAGACGGCGGGTGTTCACGTATTCCACCACGCTGGCGCCCGCATGGCGCCGGAATTCGCGCGTCAGCAGGCTGCGCGACAGGCCGAACCGGGCAGCCAGTCCATCCAGGTCCACCGGCTGGGCCAGATGGGCATCCAGCCAGCCGCGCACCCCGCGCATGGCGTCGTTGTGGCGTGCCCTGGCATCGCCACCCGCCTGCATGTCCCGCACGTGAAAGGCCAACAGCAGGCCGATGGCCCCCCACGCCACCGGCACGTCCACCCCTTCGTCCCGTCCGATGCCGTCGGGGATCATGTCCGCCGTATCCCACAACCGGGCGGCGTCGGCATGGTGTTCCACCATGGAACAGCCCGTCGGTTGCGGCGCCATGAGGGCGGCAACCTGCGCGGGGGAAAGCTGGGTGGCCATGTCCCCCTGGGTCAGGCACACCACTTTCAGCCCGACGGATTCGCCCCGGCCAAAGACATAGCGATGCCGCACGCGCGGAGCCACCAGCACGGTACGCCCCTTTGCCAGTACCACCTCACCGCTGTCCAGCAACAGCAGGCCGCTGCCGGAACGGCACAGCACGAACTCGTACACGTCGTGGGTGTGCCATGCGGTGGATTCCGCGAGGGTAAGGGAAAAACTCCAGAACATCTTCTGTCCGATCAGGTAAGCATTGTGGCCAATCGGCAATTCACTCCCTGATGTTCATTGCATAGCATGGCATTCAGGGTAATTAAAAATGCCCCGAACTGGCATCCATGTCGCAGCATACCCCAGGCGATGCGCCAGCACCACCTGCATCGCCCCCCCCGGCCCCGCCCCTGCCACCGGCAATACCCGCAAGACACGGAGGACACATGGCCCCCCTCGACTAGCCCCACGCCGCCGCGACACCCGGCGACATTGCACCCAACATTCTGGAAGCCTTTCACATGATGTGGGACAAGCACCCATCCCCGGTCATGCTCACCCGGTCCAACCGCACCATCGTGGCCGCCAACGCGGCGGCACTGGCCGCTGGCATCGAGCCGGGACGCAAGTGCTTCACCCTGTGTGGCCCGGAAAAGCCCTGCGCCGCATGCAGGGCCAACCAGGCCGTGCGCGACAATGCCTGCGTCCGCAGCCTGAGCTACAACGAAGCAGGAAAGCGCTTCATCGACACCTACTGGACACCCCTGGCGGGTGTGGAAGGAGTGTACCTGCACTACGCCAACGACATCACCCCCTGCGTGCGCGAGGAACTGCTGCGCCCCGGCTGTACCTGCTGACGCAGGAACGCCACAGCCGGCAGGCTCCGCGTGCAACGAGAAAGGCCGCCCTTCCGTGAGGAGGGGCGGCCTTGTGCGTATCCTGTTGGCGCTTGAAGATCAGTCGTCGAGCAGCTTGGCGTTGCGCAGTTCGATCTTGGCGACGGCGGAAAGCTCGCCCACGAACACGCGGAACAGTTCCTCACGCTTGGCGGACAACACGGTGGCGCGCACCGTTTCAGCGGCGGCGGTCCATTCGGCGTCGGTGGGGCGCTGCACGTCCTTGACCCGGAACAGCACGGCGCCGGACGAGGTATCCACCGGGGCGGGCTGCCAGACGCCGGGGGCGGCGGCAAAGGCGGCATCCACCAGCGCACGGCTCTGGCCGAAGGGGGCGATGACGCCGTTGCGACCGAAGGGATCGGCGGCCTTCACCCTGGCGGCAAGCTCGGCGGGCACGCCATCGGCCAACGTGGCCCCGGCTTCCTGCGCGGCCTTCACCGCCAGCTTGGCGCCTTCGATACGGCGCACCTGGGCGGCCACTTCTTCCTTCACCTTTTCCAGCGGGGTCACGCTTTCCGGCTGAGATTCCAGCACGGCGGCGATCATGTACCCGCCCTCGACTTCCAGGGGGGTGTCGATGACCGTGCCGGCCGGGGTGGTGAAGGCGGTGCCCACGGACTGACCCTTCAGGCCGACCGCGGCGCCCGCATCCGCCCGCGAGAACAGGCCGGTGGGCTTGTGCTCCAGCTTCAGCGCCTTGGCGATGTCGTCGATGGACTTGCCCGCGCCCGCCATTTCCAGCGCGGTATCCAGGGCGTCGTGCATCCGTTCGGAGGCCTTCTCCTCGCCCAGGCGCTGGCGGATCTCACCGCGCACTTCGTCCAGGGCACGGGTGCGCTGGGCTTCGTGCGCTTCCAGCTTGATGACGTGCCAGCCAAAGGCGGTACGCACGGGCGCGCTGACCTCGCCGGGCTTCAGGGCAAACGCGGCTTCCTCGAAGGGGGGCACCATCTGGCCCTTGGTGAACCAGCCAAGGTCGCCGCCCTGCGCGCCGCTGCCCTTGTCGTCGGACAATTTCGTGGCCAGCGTGGCAAAGTCCTTGCCCTTCTTCAACTGGGCAATGACGTCCTCGGCCTTGGCGTGGGCCGCGGCATCCTCTTCCTTGCTCGCCCCTTCCTGGGCCATGAACAGGATGTGGCGGGCGCGCACGCGCTCCGGCTCCACGAAATACGTTTCGGCGTTATCCGCGTAGAAAGCGGCGATGGCCGATTCGGGAATCTCCACGCTGGCGGCCAGGCTGGCCGGGGTCAGGGTGACCGCGTCCAGGCTGATGCGCTGGGGGTTGCGCCAGGCATCCATGTTCTCGTTGTAGCGTTCCGCGATCTGCTCGTCGGTGGGAGTCACCTTGAGCACGTAGTCTTCCAGCGGAAACAGCATGTATTCGATGGTCCGGCGCTCACGACCGTAGTCGAACAGGGCGCGGGCTTCTTCATCGGTGACCGAAGCGGGCGAGGTGACCCGGTCGCGCAGCTTCTGCAGCAGCATGTCGTGGCGGATGCCGTCCTCGAAGCGACCGGGGGTGGTCTGCTGGCCCTTGAGCACGGAACGGTACACCTCGGCGTCGAACTTGCCGTCGCCGTTGCGGAAGGCCGATATGGACTCGATGGAGCGGCGCAGTTCCACCGGCGACACCGAAAGCCCGACGCGCGCGGCCTCGTCGGTCAGCAGGCGTTCGGTGATCATGGACTGCAACACCTGGCGCTTGAGGCCCATCTGCTTCATGTCCTCGGCAGTGATGCCGGGGTAGCGGCTGCGCAGCGCCTCCACCTGGCGCTCGTATTCGCGCCCGAACTCCTGGAGCAGGATGGACTTCCTGTTCACCGTGGCAAGGGCGCCTGACGAACTGTTGTTCATGGAGCCCACGCCCCAGAAGACGAATACGAGGATGATCACGCCGAAGGCGATCTTCACGCCCCACGACTGCGCGTGGGCACGGATCAGTTCAAGCATTGAGAAACTCCATTGCGGTGTGCGCCAATGCCCCCCGGTGCGTCCGTCGTTGCAAGCGGTTGCGTCGGGGGGCCGGGGGTGCCGGAGGTTCCGTGCGGAACCCCGGCAAGGACACCCTACTGTTTTCTGGAAAGGCGGACGTGGTTCAGCAATCCGCCTGCCCGGATAATATCCAATTCCTTCTGCGTCAAATCGTTCCGCACGCGGATGGCGCCCACGCCCTCCACCTGCACGTCCACCTCTCCTCCCGCGGTGATGGTCGCAGCGGGAATGGTCACCGTACCGCCCACGGCCAGCCTGTCGTAGTCGGCCCGGTCGCACAGGATCAGCGGCAGGATGCCGAAGTTCACCAGGTTGGCCCGGTGGATGCGCGCCAGCGAACGCACGATGACCGCGCGAATGCCCAGATGGCGCGGAGCCAGCGCGGCGTGCTCGCGGCTGGAGCCCTGGCCGTAGTTGTCCCCGGCCACGATGACCCCGACGCCCGCCACCTTGGCGCGGGCCACGAAATCCGCGTCGACCCGGCCGAACACGTGCTGCGCGATGGCGGGCACGTTGGAGCGCAACGAGGTGATCTCCGCCCCGGCGGGCATGATGTGGTCGGTGGTGATGTCGTCGCCGAGCTTGATGACCACCGGCGCGGTCACCGTGTCGTCCATGGCGGTGAACTGTTCCAGCGCCACGATGTTGGGCCCGCGCAGCACTTCAACGCCGCTGCCGTCCTCGGGCGGGAAGACGAACAGGTGGCGGATGGAGGGCGCCTTGGCAGGCAGTTCCGGCTGGGCCGGGGGCGTGCCCCAGGTGGCCGGGTCGGTGAACTGCCCCTGCAGCGCGGCCATGGCGGCGGTAAGCGGCGAGACCAGGTACACCCTGGCGTCCTTGGTGCCGCTGCGGCCTTCGAAGTTGCGGTTGAAGGTGCGCACGCTGACCCCGCCCGACACGGGCGAGCCGCCCATGCCGATGCACGGCCCGCACGAACATTCAAGAATGCGCACGCCCGCGTCCAGCAGCGGCTCCACCAGCCCTTCGGCGGCCAGCATCTTCAGCACCTGCTTGGAGCCGGGCGAGACCATGGTGTCGGTGCCCACGTGCACCAGCTTGCCGCGCAGCACCTCGGCCACCATGCGCATGTCGGCATAGGACGAGTTGGTGCACGAACCGATGGCCACCTGATCCACGGAAAGGCCCGCCAGTTCGGCCACGGGCACCACCCGGTCGGGCATGTGCGGCTGGGCCACCAGCGGCACCAGCGCGGAAAGGTCGATGACGATTTCGTCGTCGTAGGCGGCGTCAGCGTCTGCGCGGAGTTCCTTCCAGTCGCCCTCGCGGTCCATGGAGGCCAGGAAGGCGCGGGTGCGCTCGTCGCTGGGGAACAGGGACGCCGTGGCGCCCAGTTCCGCGCCCATGTTGGTGATCACCGCGCGCTCGGGCACGCTCAGGGTGGCCACGCCCGGCCCGGCGAATTCGAACACCTTGCCCACCCCGCCCTTGACCGTGAGCAGCCCGAGCAGGTGCAGGATGACGTCCTTGGCCGACGCCCAGCCGGTCAGGCGGCCTTCCAGGCGCACCTTGACCACGCGGGGCATGGAGATGAAGTACGGTTCGCCCGCCATGGCCAGGGCCACGGAAAGACCGCCCGCGCCCATGGCCAGGCTGCCGATGCCGCCCGCCGTGGGGGTGTGGCTGTCGGAGCCGACCAGCGTTGCGCCGGGCAGCGCGAAATTTTCCAGATGCAGCTGGTGACAGATGCCGGTGCCGGGGGGCGAGAAGATCACGCCGTGCCTGGCGGCCACGGTTCGCAGAAAGCGGTGGTCGTCCGGGTTGCGGAAGCCCATCTGCAGGGTGTTGTGGTCCACGTAGCTCACCGAAAGGTCGGTGCGCACGCGGTCAACGCCCATGGCCTCGAATTGCAGGTAGGCCATGGTGCCGGTGGCGTCCTGGGTCAGGGTCTGGTCGATGCGCAGGCCGATTTCGGCCCCGGGGGCCATCTCTCCGCTGACGAGATGCGCCGCGATGATCTTCTGCGTAAGGTTCATGGACATGCTACCCCTCGTGGATTCGGCGTTGCCGGTATGGCGTGCGCACCCGCGCCGCCCGTAAGCTGGTTCGTCCGGCGGGCCGAAGGTCCCTGGGACACACTGCATCATATGGTTGCGGGCCGGTTGCTGATCCGGCACCCGCGAAACATCGGCGCAAAGACATGCAAAAGGCCGGGCAAGGCGTGAAAGGGCACCGGGTGCGACACCGGGCGGACGTCCGGCTGAACGTCCGGCTGAACGTCTGGCGGAACGTCACGCCAACCGCCTGACATCACGACGAACATCATCGCAGACATCATCGCGGACATCATCGCGGACGCCACGGTGATACGTGCCGCCATGCGGCTCCCGATGCCGGGGCCTCATGCCGCAACCGCCCGCGAACCCGCGCGTGGGGTTCCGGGCGGCTTGTCCGGTGTAGTGCACATCACCGCGGCCCGCAAGGGGCGTCAGGCCACTTCTATGCCCATTCCGCGGTATTCGTTGAGCTTGTTGCGCAGGGTGCGTACCGAGATGCCCAGCAGTTCCGCCGCCTGGGTACGGTTGCCGGAGGTGACCTCCAGCCCCTTCAGGATCATGATGCGCTCCATCTCGTGCAGGGGAATGACCCCGCCGGGGAAGGAACCGCCGCCATCGGGACCGCCATCCGCAGCGAACCCGGAGGAACCGGACGCATCTCCTGCGCCGTCCGCACCCGCCCCTGCCGGAACGGCACCCTCGCCCTCGCCAGTTCCGGAGAGCAGGTCACCCTCTTCGAACAGCGGCCAGGTGTCGGGGTCGAGCAGAAAGTGCCGGGTGGTGATGGCCCGCCCCCCGGCCAGCAGCACTGCGCGCTCCATCAGGTTCTGCAACTCGCGCACGTTGCCCGGCCAGTCGTAGTGCTGCAGCCACTCTTCGGCCTCGGGCGAAAATTCGACGGGTGCAAGGCCGTACTCGCGCACGTAGGTGGCGGCAAAATGCCGGGCCAGCACCACCACGTCGTCGCCGCGCTCGCGCAGGGCAGGCAGGCGCAGGGGGATGACGTTCAGGCGAAAGAACAGGTCCTGCCGGAACTTGCCCTGCTTCGCCCAGTCATCCAGATCGCGGTTGGTGGTGGCCAGCACCCGCACGTCCACCTTCACGGTTTCCGTGCCGCCCACGCGGTCGATCTCGCTTTCCTGCAGCACGCGCAGCAGCTTGGCTTGCAGGCCAAGATCCATCTCGGAAATTTCGTCCAGCAGGATGGTGCCGCCGCTGGCCAGTTCGAACTTGCCCAGCTTGCGGGCGATGGCCCCGGTGAACGATCCCTTCTCGTGGCCGAACAGTTCGCTTTCCAGCAGGTGTTCCGGCAGGGCCGCGCAGTTCACGGCAACGAAGGGGCCTTCGGCCCGGTCGCTCCAGCCGTGCAGGAACCGCGCGAACATTTCCTTGCCGGTGCCCGATTCTCCGGAAATGAGCACCGTTGCGCGCGAAGGAGCCACCTGGCGGGCCAGGGCCAGCACGCGGCGCACGGCGGGGTGGTCGCCCACGATGCGCGGCACGCCGGGGCGCTGTTCCGGCGTGCGACCGCCCAGGGTGGACGAAGGGGGCACGGGCGCGGCGACGCGGCGCGGCGCGGGCAAGGCGGCCACCACCTTCTCGAACAGCAGCGGTTCAAGCCAGTAGTCGCGCGCGCCCAGCGACATGCAGCGCTCGGCTTCTTCCGCCGAGCCCTTTTCGGCAAACACGATGACGGGGGGAAAGGCAGGGTCGTCCGCACCCACGGCAAGCAGATCGTCCACCTTGTACCCGGGCAGGCTGGGGCGTGAAAAAATCACGGCCGGGCCCGACTTGCGGATGAAGGCGGAGGCACCCTTGAGGTTCTCGGCGATGCCGACCTCGAATCCCGCATCGCGCAGCTTGGGGAAGATTCGGGTCACGGCGGTGGCCGGAGCGAGGAATAGTATGCGCCGGGCGGACATTAGACCCTTGTACCCGCAACCTTAAGCTTTATCAACTGATGGAACACGGAGGAAAAACCGATTGTCCGCTTGCCCCTGCTCAGCCGGTCGCGCCTGCTCAGCCGGTCGCGCCTGTTCTGTCGGTCGTGCCAGTTCTGCCGGTCGTGCCGGTCGCCCCTGTTGCGCTGTTGCGCCTGTCACATACGGACATACGGTCACATACGGTCACATACGGTCACGCGCGGTCGCGTACTGTCGGGTGGACAACGCCGCGAAGCGTGCGGTTGCGCGCGGCCCCCTCCCCGCGTAACTGGCAGCACGGGCAATGACACAGCCCCCCTGCCCGCGCCGCTTCCCATGTCAGTGGCCCTTGACCATGTGGCGGGCTGCGGGTAGGACCGTTCAGCATTCGCGCCCGACTCTCCGGCACATGCCGTGCTCGCCAGTGCCTTGGCCCGGCCAGCCACGCATGCGGCACTGCCCAGAAACCGCCATCGGAAATTCCGCAATGAAGATCGCCTATCTCGTCGGGGGGTTACCCTTCGGCGGCATTGAAAAATGGTTGTTCGACCTGGCTCAGGCCTACCGGGCCAACGGTCTGGTCACGCCGCGCGTCTTCAATCTGTCCGGCACGGGGCAGATGTTGCCGGAATACCGGGCGGCTGGCATCGACGTGCACTGCGTGGGCTCGCACATCCGCACCATCGCCTCGCACCGGCTGGATACCTCGTTGCGCCTGCGCGCCATGCTGCGCGAATTTTCCCCCGACATCATCCATACCGTGCATTTCAGCGCCAACCATCTGGGACGCATCGCCGCACTGGGGCTGGGTATTCCCGTCATCACCCACCTGCGCAACACCAAGCACGAGAAGCGCCTGCACCGCAGACTTTCCGACAAGCTGCTGTCCTACTCCACCACGTTGTACCTCGCCGTGTCCAAGGCCGTGGCCGATGTGGTCGCCACCGATCACAACCTGGCAGGCCGGCCGGTGAAGGTGCTGTACAACGCCATCGACGCGAGCCGCTTCAACGTGCCCCCGCTGGACCTGCACACCGCCTTCGGCCTGGGCGGCCCGGTGGTGGTGGCCGTGGGGCGCTACGTGCGGCAGAAGAATTTCGACCTGCTCATCCGGGCCATCCGCATGGTGCGTGATGCGGGCGTGCCCGCCACGCTGGCGCTGGTGGGCGAAGGCGGGGAACGGTCCCGGCTAGAGGCCCTGCGCGACGAACTGGGCCTGCACGACCACGTGGCGCTGACCGGCTTTCGGCCCGACGTGGCCGCCTTCTACAAGGCGGCGGACGTGTTCGCCATGCCCTCGCAGTTCGAAGGGTTCCTCATCGCCCAGTTGGAAGCCATGTACTGCGGGCTGCCGTGCGTGGTTTCCCGCCACGTGCCCATGCTGGAACTGGCCGGGGAGGCTTCCCTGGTGTGCGAAACCGAACCTGCCGACATTGCGGACAAACTGCTCGCCATCCTGCGTGACGCGCCCTTGCGCCAGCGCCTGTCCGATGCGGCGCGCCGCCTGTCCGCCCCGCACACCATGGACCGCTACGCCGTGGCCCTGCACGGAATCTATGCCGACCTGATCTCCGGACACCCTGCCGGAAGCACACGGTGATCACTACGTTGCCGCACGTTTTCACAGCCAGGCGCATACGACACTTCCCGCAACCCGCGGGGTGGGATAAGAGTGGCGCATGACCGACACTCGCCCCCGTACCGTCGCAGCCAGACTGGCTGCCGCCCTGGACAGCATCCGCACGGCCCCGGACAGCTTCCGGGCTGCCCCCAACCGGCAGAAGGCGGAATGGGCACGCACGGCGCTGTTCTGGCTGTTCTGGCTTTCCAGCGCCACGTTTCCGCTGGGGCAGGCCTTTCGCGAAACCGGCCCCATCCTTTGCCTGGCCGCCCTGCTTGCCTACCACTATTGGGGGTACCGGCAGTCCACCCTGTGCCGCTTTCCGCTCAAGTGGCTGTTCGTGCTTTTCTACGGGCTCATCTGCGTGAAGACGGCCCTGTCGCTGGACCCGCGCCAAAGCCTTGTCTATGTGCTGCCCAACATCTGGAAGGGCTTCGCCCTGCCCTTCGTGGCCATGGAATGCGTGCGGGACACGCGGGACATGCGCCGCCTTGTCCTGGCCTTTGCCGTGGCCAGCATCTACGAGGGCCTGGACGGCATCTACCAGCACGTCACCGGCTACGACCTCATCAAGGGCACGAGCATCATGGCGGGCCGACTCACGGGTTCCCTGTCCACCTACCGGGTGGGCGACTACATGGCGCTCATCCTGGTGCCCGCCTGCGGCCTGTGGGCCATGCAGTCCCAAACGCGTTCCGCATGGCGCAGGGCCGCCGTCACCGCGCTGATCCTGGCGCCGGGCATCTACCTGTGGATATTCGCCCAGGCCCGCAGCGGCTACCTGGGCGTCGTGGCCGCCCTGTTCCTGCTGTGGTGCCTGTTCACCCGTCCGAAACCCGTGTATCTGCTGGCGCCCGTTGGCATCGGCATTCTGGCCGTACTGTTCGGCCCGCAGCGCATCACCCTGGAAACGGCCATGCAAGACGGCCGCATCGAGCTGTGGCGCATGGCATGGCAGGTCATCGAGGCCCGCCCCCTGACCGGGTGGGGCATGGGCATGTTCGCCCCGGCGTTCAAGACGCTGGGGTTGCATCCGGTCATCAATTCGCCGCGCATCCAGCACCCGCATTCGGTGTACATCCAGTTCCTGGTGGACACCGGGGTGGTGGGCTTCGCCATTGCCATGGCCTTCATGTTCGGCATGCTGGCCTGGGGGCTGCGGCGGATATACCGCAACGTCCCGCGCCCCGGCGCGCCGTATGACATGTGGACCATGGCGGCCTTCTTCCTGGCCGGGTGGCTGTGCTACCTGATGGAGGCGCTGTTCGCACACGACTTCCTGCGCACATGGTGGCTGGCCGTGTCCATGGGACACCTTGGCGTGATGATCGGCGCCGTCGTCAACGCAGACAACAACACCGCCAACAACGCCGACAGCATTTCTGCCGCACCAGTGGGGGCGCACCCCCACGAAACCGGGAACAACTCATGAATATCGCCTTCGTCAACAGCACCCGCAAATGGGGCGGAGTGAAGACCTGGATTCTCGATTTCGCCGAGCGGCTCTCTGCCTACGGGCATGACGTGCGCGTCTACGGTCGCCAGCAGGCCTTCGTGGACGAAGCCAGGCGACGCGTGGGCCATGGAGTGGCCGCCAGCTTCGGATTCGACCTGAACCCGGCCACCATCGCCTGGTTCCGCCGCCAGTTCAGCGAACACCGCACCGACGTGGTGATCACCAACATCGGCAAGGACCTGGCCACCGCCGGGGTTGCCGCCCGGCTGCTGAACATTCCCGTGGTGCAGCAGATCGGCCTGCCCGGCGACATCCCCCACCGCCTCAAGACGCGCCTGCTGCACGCCTGGATCGCCCCGAAATTCCTCTGCTCCTGCCAGTACATAGCCGACGGTTTTCTGACCAGCCTGCCCTACCTGCGGGCAGAGGACCTGCACGTGGTGCTCACGGCCAAACGGGTGGCCACCGGACCGCTGTCCGTGTCCACGCCCCGGCGGCTGGTGGCCACGCAGCAACTGAACCCCGACAAGGGGCACGAGACGCTGCTGCGCGCCCTGGCAAGCCTGGACACCCCCTTCGAACTGGACGTGGCGGGCACCGGCTCGCACGAAGCGTACCTGAAGGACCTTGCCGTTTCGCTGGGCATTGCCGAACGCATCCGTTGGCACGGCTTCACCACCCGTGTGCCGGAACTGCTGGAACGCGCCGACGTGTTCCTGCTGGCCTCGCTCCGCGAGGGCTTGCCCAACACCCTGCAAGAGGCTCTGGCCCAGGGGCTGTTGCCCGTGGCCCGCGACGTGGGCGGCGTGCGCGAGGTGTACACCCCGGAACTGGAACCCTGGCTGTTGCCCAATGCCGCCGGGCCCGCGGAATTCGCGGATATGCTGCGCAAGGCGCTGGCCCTGCCGGACGAGGATCTGCTGCAGCTGAAGCGCGCCGCTCGCCACGCTTGCGCCACCCACTGCGAGCTTGACAGCAAGGCTCGCGAACTGGAAGCTTGGCTGCGCGAATTGACTGCCCCCTCCCGCTGAGAACGCGCTCACGGCCCTCACCCGCGCTGCGAATGCGCACCGCTGCCCACCGTGGGTACACGCCGCCAGCCACAAGAACCATCAAGACATCCCCCCATGCACATGCGCCCAGTCGTCTTCCGCCTGACCAGCAGCCTGCACTACGGAGGCGTTGCCTCGCGCTTGCGGGCCATCCTGCCCCTGCTGCTCGATGAATTCGAAGTGCATGTGGTCACCTACCGCACGCCGGGCGCCTTTGCGCCGGAACTGGCCGACAGGGGCGTACGGGTGCACCACCTGCCCATTCCCACCAAATGGAGCCCCACGGGCATCGCACGTCTGGCGAGGATGCTGCGCGCCCACGGTGCTTCGGTACTGCACAACCACTCCTTTTCCGCCAACGTCACCGGGGCGCTGGCCGGGGCGCTGGCGGGCACGCCCGTGCGCATCGGGCAGATCCACACGCTGCAAAGCCACTGGTACGACAACCCCGCCCACCGCGCCAAGCAACGCATCGAAGAGATGCTCATCCACCGGATTCTTTCGACACGGGTGCTGCACGTCTCGCGCGAAAGCCTGCGGTACTTCGCCGCGCAGATGCCGCTTGCCGCCGCCAAGTTCGAGCTGCTGCACAATGGAGTGGACTTTTCTGCGCTGGCCCCCCGCAAGGAGGCCGCCCGGTTGCGTTCGGAACTCGGCATCCCCCCCCATGTCCGCGTCATCGGCAACGTGGGCCGTGTCACGGGGTGCAAGCGCCTGGAACTGATTCTGTCCACTGCCGCCAGCGCCCTGGCGCAGGATCCGGACATGGTCTTCGTCATCGTTGGAGGCAGCCAGCGGCAGGCCGAGGGACTGTGCCGCCAGGCGCACGAAATGGGCATTGGCGACAAGGTGTTCTGCCCCGGCGAGACGCCGCACCCCGGCGACTACTACAACATCTTCGACGCGTTCATCTTCACCTCGCCTCCAGGTTCCGAAGGGATGCCCGGCGCGGTGCTGGAAGCGGCCTCGTTCGGCATGCCCGTCGTGGCCATCCGCACCGATACGCTGGAAGAAATGGCCGAATGGTACGACGGATTCCACTTCATCACCGATGGCAGCGATCCCGCACAGGAACTGTCCGCCGCACTGACCGCCGCACTGGCCGCCCCCCGGCCCGACCCGACCCGGCTGCGCGCGCACTTCTCCATCCAGGCCATGGCCGACCGCACCCGCGCCCTGTACCACCACCTGCTGCGGCAGCACGCCCCCCGCACGTAAATGCGCATACTGCTCGTCACCTCGTCTTCCACCCGCAGCGGCGGCGCCCGCCAGGCCCTGTACCTTGCCGAAGGGCTGCTGGAACACGGCCACCAGGTTACTGTCTTCACCCCGCCCAACTCCACGCTGCGTACCCTGTCGGACACCATGCCCTGGGCCGATCTGCCCGAAGCACCCGGCAGGTGGAAGGCCACGCTGGAGGCGGCCATGCCCGCGCCGGGCCAGGGCCCCTGCATCGTGCAGGCCTTCCACAACAAGGCGGTGAAGCGCCTGGCCTGGCACGGGCTGTTCTGGCGGCGGCGCGGCGTGGTCTGCGTGGGCTACCGGGGGGTGGTCTACCGCCCCGGCAACCCGCTGACCTACTGGTCACCGGGGCTGGATGCCTTCGTGGCCAATTCGCACGCCTGCGCCAAGGTACTGCGCGGCATGGGCGTGGGGGAACGTCGCCTTGCGGTCATCCACAACGGCATTCCCGCCGTGCGGCTGATGCCCGGGCGCGCTGCGGACGCCGTGCGCGCGGAACTGGATCTGCCCGCAGGCTCCACATTGCTGGGATGCGTGGCCGGGGACAAGGAGGTGAAGGGCGTGGACCCGCTGCTGCGGGCCTTTGCCCTGGCCTGCGGCCCGAACAACCGTCAGGACGGCGGCCCGCATCTGATCGTGGTGGGGGTCACCCCTGGCCGGTGGCAGCCGCTGTGCACGGAACTGGGCATCACGGGCCGCGTCCGGCTGGTGAAGCACAGCAACTGCGTGGCCGACTATCTGCAGCTGCTCGACGCCTTCGTGCTGCCCTCGCTGTCCGAATCCATGCCCAACACCCTGCTGGAGGCCATCTGCTCCGGCCTGCCGGTCATTGCCTCGCAGGTGGGCGGCGTACCCGAACTGGTGCGGGGCAACGGCCTGCTGGCGCCGCCCGGCGACGTGCCCGCACTGGCACGCGCGTTGGCCTCGGTCATGGACGATGCCGGGTTACGCGCCACCTGGGCCGCAGCCAGCCGCGCCATCGCACCGGACTTTTCCACCGATGCGCGCGTCGCGCGCTACGAGGCATTGTACCGCACGCTGCTGCAACGCCGGGGACTGCCCGATGCCTGATGCCGGACATCCCCCTCATGCCTCCTTTGCGCCGCACCCCGCTGCCCCCCGTGATGGCGCACCGCATTCCGCCCCGAGGCAGGGTACGCACGGCGGCGAAATCTACCGCGTGGCCCGCGAACTGGGCGTGGCCCCGGAGCACATCCTGGATTGCAGCAGCAACGGCTTCGCCCATGTGCTGGAATTGACCCGCGCCCTGGTCGAGACGCTGCCCCATCCCTTCGAGCACTATCCGGACAGTTCCAGCGCCGCCCTGCGCGAGGAACTGGCCGCGCACGAGGGGCTTGCCCCGGGCAACATCATGGTGGGCAACGGCTCGTCCGAACTCATCTGGCTGATCCTGCGCGTGCTGCGGCCCGGCCGGGTCACCCTGCTGGGTCCCACCTTTTCCGAATACGCCCGCGCCTGCGAGACCCACGCCATACCGTGGCGGGTGCTGCATGCCCACCCCATGCACGCGCTGGACGCCCCCGCGCCGGATTTCCGGCCCGGCACCGCAGCCGATGCCGACGATGAACTGGTGGTGCTCTGCTCGCCGGGCAATCCCTGCCCGGTTGCCGCGCCCGACCTGCCCGCCCTGGTGGCCGCCCTGTTCCGGTCGGGCTTTCGCACCGTGCTGGCCGACCTGACCTACCGCGACTTCCTGTGGTCCACCCCGGAACACGATGCCCACCGCCACGCGGCCCTCGCGGCGGCCTGTCAGGCCCGTCAGCCTAAAGTGGCCAGCCCGGCCCACCACACAGGCGATACGCTGCTGTGCCTGCACAGCTTCACCAAATTCTTCCACTGCACGGGGATACGCCTGGGCTACCTGACCGGGCCGAAGGACCTGCTGGATATCCTGCAGGCCCTGCGTCCGCCGTGGATGGTATCCCCCTTTGCCGAGGCCATGGGCAGGCGCTTTCTGCACGCCCTGCCGGACTACCGGGCGCACCTGACCACCCTGCGTGCCGACCGTTCCGCTCTTCTCGACGGTCTGCGCCGATCGGGCGTGTTCGCCCCCCAGGCCACCGATGCGGGCCCCAGCTTCGTAACCTGCCGCCTGGCCGATGAACTGCTGCGCATCGGCGTCACGGCGGAAATGGTACGTAGCGAACTCTTGCACCACGGCATACTGGTACGATCCTGCGACAACATACCCGGCATGCCCAACGGCTATATAAGAATGCAGGTTCGCTGCCGCAGCGATAACGAACGACTGCTGCGACACCTCACCGCACTGTCCACGTCGCTGCCCGCGATGACGCAAGAGAAGCCATAGCCTCCCCCTCGGCACATCATCCATGCAATGGGCCTTCACACCGCGACGGAACACCGCACATGTCCCCGCCGCGCGGTGAAATGGACTTTCGGCACGATATCCCGTAACACGAGTGCGTCACCATCCGGAGCTGCGCCAACCTTCCGGCCCGCCTGCCGTGCCCCTTTGCGCGGGCCCGGCATCCCCCCCCGGAACCACCATCCTCTCGCACCCGTGGCGGATTCCATCGTGAGCAACGAGATAAAATACACCTTCGCCCCTGCCTTCGCCCCTGCGGTCGTGGACCTGCTGGGTGCGGTGTGCCGTCCCGACCCCGCGTTTCCGGCGGCGGACGTCTTTTCACTCTACTACGACACGCCCGCGCGCGCCCTGCTGGAAGAAAAGCGCAACAGCGACTATCTGAAGACCAAGATACGCTGCCGCTGGTACGGCGCCGTGCGGGGAACGGCGATGGAGCGCGCCGTGTTCCTGGAGGCCAAGCGCAAGGAAGGCGCCGCGCGCGACAAGGCCCGCGTGCTGCTGCCCCTGGACGGGGACACCCTGTGGAACACCCCGTTGACGGACCCCTTGCTGTGCCGCCTGCCGGAACATCTGGCGGAAGCGGGCATTCCCTTCCCCCGCCCTCTCTTTCCCCTGTTCATCCTGCGCTACACCCGCCACCGCTTCATCGATCCGACCACCGGGGCGCGCATCGCCGTGGACACGGGCATTCACGTGCCCCGCACCAATCCGGCCTTCATCGCCCGGCACAATCCCACGCCCCTGCCCGTGGCCGTGCTGGAGGTAAAAGGCAGCCTGCGCGAAATGCCGCGCTCGCTGCATGCCGTGAACACCGTTCACTTCCGGCGGGAGACGTTTTCCAAATATCTTGCATGCCACGACATGCTGTTCTGTTCTACCGGAGTGCCCGGCGGGTATACCTGCTTCGCCCCGGCGGCTCCGCCCCCGCATCGCGCCTGACGCCCGGCCGACTCCCGGCTGGCAGCCACCAGGACATCCAACCGGCGGGCACGCGTGCGGTCCGCCCTGCCCTGATACATCCCCCGGACACACTACCCATGCAAGGTCGTCATTCCCATGGTTGAATCACTCTTCGACGTTCTCGGCAGTTCCTACCAGGCGCTGGTCGCCGTGACCGGCTTCGGTTCCAAGCAGGCGGCAGACATCGGGGCGGGCACCTTCCTGCTGGCCCTGCTCATCTCCCTGCTCACCTCCCAGTACACCGCGCTGCTCTACTCCCGCTTCTATGAAAGCCGGGGCACGGGCAGCCTGGTGCACCGCAGCTTCCTGCTGCTGGGGCCGTCCATCACCGCCATCTTCATCTGCGTGCAGTTCTCGCTGCCGCTGTCCCTGGGCCTTTTGGGCGCGCTGTCCATCATCCGCTTCCGTACCCCCATCAAGGAACCGGAAGAGGTAGGCTTCATCATGGTGAACATCGCCACGGCCATCTGCTGCGCCACCCTGAACATCGTCATCCTGGCGCTGTTCCTGGGCGTGGTCACGGCCGGACTGGCGGTGGCGCACCGCTTCCGGCGGGGCCGCGTGGCCCGGCGCAGCGGCACGGCCGTCATCTCCTACCCGGCATCCGAACGCGAGGCCGATGCGGCCTTGCTGCCAGCCCTGCGCGACACCCTGCCGGAACTGAGCGTGGCCAGCATTTCGGGCGACGGCGCGCGGCGCACCGTCATCGCCACCTTCGCCCGCTCCGACGAAACCCTGGTGCAGCGCCTGACCGCACTGACCGACGGGCTTGCCCCCGGCGCCGAAATCAATGTCTATTTCGACCACGCCGCCCAGTAGCCCGCCACAGGGGGGCGGCACCGCGCCGCCATCCGGCCCGCGCGCACCAGGCCACGTCCCCCGCATTTCGTTATGGGCGGCGGCACTGTTCGTTGCCGCCCTGCTGTGCGCCGGGCTGCTGCTGGAACGCACGTCCGCCATCCGGCAGTACCGTTTCGTGTCGCTGGACATGGCCACCAGAAAGGATGCGCTGGGTTCGCCCCGCAAGCGGCAACTGCTGGCCGAAATGGGCCTGCCCGATGTGCACGCCGTGGCCCCGGAAAACAGGGCCCACACCCTGGAACTGCTGGAACAGGCCCGCCGCGACGCGGATCCCGCCATGGTGGCCAGCGGCTGGCCCGTGTTCGCCGTGCGCACCGACGACGCCAGCCTGAACGACCCGGAATCCGGCATCAATGTCAACCACAAGGAACGTGGCCGGGAATGGGAACGCCCGGCAGCCGTGGTCTACTACCGCGACGGGCAGGAACGCCTGGCCACCGGCGTGGGACTTCGCCTGCACGGCGGCGGCTCGCGCGACCTCGGCATCGGCTATCGCCTCTATTTCCGCAATGCCTACGGCACATCGACGCAGCCAGCCGACCTGTTCTTCCACGACGCGGAAGGCACGCTGAAACGCCTGGTGCTGCGCAAGGAAAAAACCACCATCCCCGGCTTCATCAACATGCTGGGGCTGGACATCATGGGCATGCTGGGCGCGGAAACGCCCCGGTTCGTGCCCGCCGTGTTCTCGGTGAACGGCAAGGACATGGGGCTTTCCATGGTCAGCGAGCACATCGCCGAAGCCCACTGGAAACGCAGGCTGGGACACGGCAACTTCCTGCTCTACTCCATTCGCAAGGGCAACGACCGGGCGGAATTCGCGGCCCTGCGCGAACTGTACCTGTGGCTCCGCCTGCTGCCCGCCCCCATGACCATGCAGCAGGCCGAGCGCCGCATGGACCTGCGCAGCATGTGCGCCATCATCTTCGGCGCCGTGTACCTGGGCGAGTCCGACTGGGACCAGGGCGCCTTTCTGCTGGACAAGAACCAGCCAGATCCGCGCTGGACCAACATCGCCTGGGATCTGGACGAGGCCTTCCAGCATCTGGTCCCCGGCGGCCCGCTGGACCAGCGCCCCGGCTGGAAATACGCCCTGGATGAAAAGAAGGCCGTGCGCATGCGCCTGTTCTTGCGGCTGTGGAAAGAATCGCCGGAATTCCGCGACTTCTTCCTGCATTTCGTCACCCATGCGCTGAACCACACCCTGAACGACGCGGCGCGCGAACGGCTGTTTGCCCGGTACGAAGCCCTGGACCGCCAGGCCGGGAACACCATGTTCGACGAGGCCCTGGCCCGCCGGATGCTGGCCAACCGGGCCGACGAAGTGCTGGAGGAAACCGTGCGCGACCTCAAGGCGCCCCGCTGGCACACGGTGCAGGTAAGCGCACCCGGCCCGATGCGCATTGACGGCGAACCCGGCTACACCGACTACACCGGGCGCTACTTCGAGGGACAACGGATCACCGTGGCGCCCCCCGCCGAAGGCTGCGCCAGGCTGCTGCACTGGGAAGTGGACGACACCCCCCGCGAGGCGGGACAACTCGACATTGACGTGCGCTCGTCCCTGCGCATCCGCGCCGTCTGCACAAACGACTGATCCGCCCATCCCCGTGCGGGAGTGAGCGGATCAGCCGTCGTCGGACATCGCAAGCGCACGGGGGCACGCCGTGTCAGCCTCTGGAACCCGCCCCCAGCACCGCATACATCTCGTCCACACCTTCCAGCAGCAACGCGCAGGCAGCGTCCAGGTCGTGCGCCGATACGGACAGCAGACCCGCCGCATCGACATCCAGCGGCTGCACGCAGTCGTCGCCGGTGCCGCCGATGCCGAAGGCCTTCACCGCCTCGTCGGCCAGGTGCACCAGCAGGGCCTCGTCGCTGGCCGGCGCCTCGGACGGGGCATGATGAGCCTGCACCGCGTCCACCAGCACGGACGGCAGATTCCAGCGCCGCAGCATCGCCGCGCCCATTTCGCCGTGGGTCATGCCCAGTTCCGCACGTTCCGCCTCGGTCAGCGGTTCCCCCAGGTCGCGGCAACGGTCCAGCACCCGCTCCGCCCCGGCGGGCCACACGGCGCAAATGGCCAGCCAGCCGATGTCGTGCAGCAGCCCGGCCACGAAGTAGCGTTCCGGATCATCACGGCCCATGCGGGTGGCCAGGGCCCGCGCCATGAGCGCGGTGGCCACCGAATGCAGCCAGAAATCGTGCAGGTTGACCACATGGGGAGGCCGTTCGCGGAACAGCCCCAGCACGAAGGTGCCGAGAGCCAGCGAGGTCACCCGGCGGGTGCCCGCCGCCGCCACCGCGCGGCTCACCGTTTCCACCGGCGTCCGGAAGCCGAACAGCGGCCCGTTGACCAGCCGCAACAACGAAGCGGCCAGGCGGGGATCCTTGGAAATGATGGCCGCCAGTTCCTCGTACGAGGGTTCCTCGCGCTCCATGGCGTGCTGCAATTCCAGAAACACCTGCGGCAGGGCGGGCAGGCGGGCGCGTTCGGCCAGCCCGTCCAGATCGCCGGGGGCCAGTCCGCTGTTGGCCTCGTGGATGACCTCTGGCGGCAGGGGCATGCGCGGGGCGGGCAATTGGCACGAGACACCGGCCCGCAGGGACTGCGCAAGCGCCTCCACCGCCCTGCGCCGCAACAGCACCAGCAGCGGGTGCGCCGTGCCGGAAAGCCGGAACCGCAGCGCCACCGCCTCCTCGGCGATTTCCTGCACGTCGCGGCCACAGCCGCCCTGCACTCCCAACCCCGTCGCCTGCGACACAGCCACCCCCGAAAGGATATCGGACACAAGATCATCCACTGACGCCTTTCCCATACGCCAATTGCCATCGGACGCAAATACCCGCGCCCGGCGGTCCGGTGGGCGATACTGTCCGTGACGCCATGGGGCGCCGCCCGCACCCGGCGTATGTCCGGCTGGCGGGTTGGCGCATGCGCCCAACCACACAGGTCGCAACAGGCTGAAAAAATACAGGAACAAAAAATGCCAAAACCCCGGTGAGGGGAACACCGGGGCTTTGTCGGAATGAAGCGACTGAATCATAAGTCCGGGCACGAGGGAATGCACGGACTCGGCACCGAAAAGAACGGCAGCACCGTCTTTCGTTACGGCAGTTAGCACAACCCGTGCCAGACAGGTGACAATCGCCCGATCCAGAGCTGACAAGGGGTTGCCGCGCAAGGCGACGCCTCTTGTCGTTACGAAATTTCGGTATTGACGAATTTTCGTAACGATATATCGTGAAAAACATGCACAGGCGACACCACGGCCCTGTTGCAAGCCAGACGCCTGCCCCGCAATCACCGAGGTTCCCATGTCCCCCACGTCCCCCATGCCCTCCCCGTTCGCCCTGACCGGAGACGCTCCATCCCGCCAGCAGACGCCCGACGCCACGGACCCCGCCCTGGCCCATTCGGTGCTCCGGCAGTTCGACATCAGCCCGTTCCTGGACATGATGCTCAACGTGGCCCGGGAACGCACCGTGGAAGGCCTGCTGGAGCTGACCCACCGCGTCAACCGGGGCACCCACGTCATGTGCGGGTGCATCTGGTTCGTGGATACGCCGCCCCAGGCCTCCGGCGTCACCTCCGGCCCCGGCGAGGGAGACCACGTCCTGCGCCTGATGACCGTGGCCGGACACACCGCCACCCCGGTGCGCGACTGGCGCCACGCCGAGGGCACCTACGCCGTGGTGCCGCTGTCCGAATTGCTGGTGGGGCAGGTGGCCGCGCGCGGCGAACCCACGTGGGCGGCATCGCCCGAGGACTGGGCCCGCCCCGCCTGGGCCGTGGACGAGGCCATCCACGCCTACGCGGCCTATCCGTTGCAGTTCAAGGGCAACATGATCGGGGTCATGGCCGTGTTCTACGACCGCCCCATGCGCGGGGTGCTGGCCGACCTGATGCTGCTGCACCGCAAGATGCACAAGATTTTCGCCGATTCGCTGTCCGCCGCCGTGGTCAACGCCCGCTCCTTCGAGGAAATCCAGCACCTGCGCCGGGCGCTGGAACTGGAAAACGAGCACCTGCGCGGCGAGGTGCGCCGCGCCCGCGCCCCGCACTCCATCGTGGGCGACAGCCCACCCCTGCGCCGGGCCCTGGAGCAGGTGGACATGGTGGCCCCCACCGACGCCACCGTGCTGCTGCTGGGCGAATCGGGCACCGGCAAGGAACTGGTGGCCCAGGCCATCCACGACCGCAGCCAGCGCGCCGCCGCCCCGCTGGTGCGGGTGAACTGTTCGGCCATCCCGCGCGAACTGTTCGAAAGCGAATTCTTCGGCCACGTGAAGGGCGCCTTCACCGGCGCCCTGCGCGACCGCGTGGGCCGCTTTCAACTGGCCGACGGCGGCACCCTGTTCCTGGACGAAGTGGGCGAAATACCGCTGGAATTGCAAGGCAAGCTGCTGCGTGTGCTGCAAGAGGGGGTGTTCGAGCGGGTGGGCGAGGAACGCAGCCGCAGCGTGGACGTGCGCATCATCGCCGCCACCAACCGCGACCTGCGGGCCGACGTGGAGCATGGACGCTTCCGGCAGGATCTGTTCTTCCGGCTCAGCGTGTTCCCCGTGGCCCTGCCCTCCCTGCGTGCCCGGCGCGACGACATCCCCTTGCTGGCACGGCACTTCGTGCGGGCCTCGTGCCGCCGCCTGAACCTGCCGGAGCCGCGCATCGCCCATCGCCAGATGGCCGAACTGCAATCCTATCCCTGGCCAGGCAACGTGCGCGAATTGCAGAACGTCATCGAGCGCGGGGTGATCATGGCCGAGGGCGGCGTGCTGGTGCTGGACCTGCCGCCGGAAGGCGCGATGCAGCCCGTTCCGCCCGGCGCCGCATTCGGCATGTCAGGGGGTGCGGGATACGCGGAAGGGAGCGGACCCAACGAAGCGCCATGGGAAACGGGAAAACGCGGGTACGCCGAACTAGCCGACGGTTCCGGGCAAACGGGGCCACTGGACGCCTACGCCCCCACGGGCATCATTTCCGAAGCCCGCTGGCGTGAATTGCAGCGCGTCAACATCGAACGCGCCCTCGCGGCGACGGGCGGACGCGTGCACGGACCCGGCGGCGCGGCGGAACTGCTGGGCCTGCCGCCCACCACCCTGCAATCGCGCATGAAGACACTGGGGCTGCGCGGACGCTGAACCCGCACGGGGCGTTGCCGGAAACCAAGGCCCCTCGGCATGCCTTGGCGAGCCCTGGGAGTATCCGCCCTGATCCGCCATGATCCGTTATGACCCGCCCTGATCCGCCCTGATCCGCCATGATCGGCCATGATCCGTTATGACCCGCCATGATCCGTTATGATCCGTTATGATCCGGCACGCAGGCCTCGTCCGGCAGTGCGGGACCTGGCGGTGATATTTACGCCCATCTTTGCGTGCCCCGCTTGTCATGCCCGCCGTCATGGGCGAAACTAAGGGGCGAGACTGCGGACTGGCCGCCATCCGCCCGGCGGCCACCGCACCGCACGCACCGCAGGGAGCGAGACATGAGCGACGATTCGACACATTCCAAGGGCCCCAAGGCACACAAGGCCCGCATCCTGCGCACCGTGCGCGAGGACGACAACACCACCTCCGTGTACATCGACACGGGCGACGATGAGCGCTTCCGCACCTTCCGTCCGGGGCAGTTCGCCACCCTGCGGGTGATGGAGGAGGATGGCTGGAGCGATGCCCATCCCTTCACCATCGCCGCCGCGCCCGGTGACACCGTGCGGCTGACCATCCGGGGCAAGGGGCACTTCACGTCGGAACTGGTGCCGGGCCTGCGCGACGGCGACGAAGTGCGCTGCGCAGGGCCTTACGGGGTGTTCTGCCGCGACATCGAACGGCAGGAGCAGATCGTGCTCATCGCGGGCGGGGTGGGCATCACGCCGTTCCTCAGCGTGCTGCGCAGCTTCGACCAGGCCGGGGCGACCAACCGGGTGGTGCTGTTCTGGTCCAACAAGACCTATGGCGACGCCTTTGCCGCCGAGGAACTGGAAGCCATGACCCGGCGGCTGGACCTGACCGTGGTGCATGTGCTCACGCGCGAGACGAATCCGCACCACTATGCCGACCCGGAACTGCCCGCCGTGTTCTTCGAAAAGGGACGCCTCTCGCGCGAGATGCTGGGCCGTCACGTGCAATCGGCCACGGCCTCGTTCTACCTGTGCGGTCCCGGCCCCATGCAGCAGCACGTGCTGGACGAATTGCATGCCTTCGGAGTGGACACCGGCGGCGTGGAGACGGAGCAGTTCGTCTTTTCGTAGCCTGCGCGCATGATGCGCCGCACCCTGCGGGCGTATGCCAACGCGCAGTCAACATGCCGGAATAACACTATCTACTGCTGCGGGACGCTACCGACAAGTTCCCGATACCGGGCCACCGCCTCGCTGACCAGCCCGCTGCTGGCCGCCAGCACCTCGATGCCCGCATCGGCCAGGGCCAGCCGCGCCTTGGGGCCGCATTCACCGCACAGCACCACCGTGGCCCGCGCGGCGGACAGCAGTTGCGCCACCGAGCGCCCGGCACCTTCGCGGTCGTCGCGGTGCGCGTTGCGCACGGCAATGACACCCTCGGTTTCCGTATCGGTCACCACGAACCATTCCGCCCGGCCGAACACCGGCTCCACGTTGCTGTCGGGCCGGGGCCCGTCCGCCGCCACGGCAATGCGCATGGCTCCTCCTTGGGTTTTCCTGTTATTGATGCGCCTCCGAAACGCCGTGCCCGCCAACAGTCGGCCTGTTCGAACTGCACGGCCCGCTCGCCGCGCCAACAGCATGTGACGGCCACATGTAGCGGCGCCCGACCAGGCCAGCGCCCGGCCAATATCCGGCCAATATCCGGCCAGTTGCCGGTACGCCCCCCCCCCGGCAGCCTCAACCATCGGCCCGACCATCCGCACCCGACCATCCCACCCTGCTACCAACCCCGCACGCCGCGCACCGCGTCGCGCAGTTCCCTTGCCGTCCGCTCCGGGTCGTCCGCCGCGCACAAGGCGGATACCACGGCCAGCCCGTCTGCCCCGGCACGCAACACCTCTGCCGCGTTGGTCACACCAATGCCGCCGATGGCCACCAGCGTGCGCCCCGTGGCCGCACGCAGCCGGGCCAGGCCGTCCAGCCCCCATGGCGGCGCGGTGTCCGTCTTGGTGGGGGTGGCGAACACCGGGCTCACCCCCAGGTAGTCCACGTCCAGCGTCTCGGCCTCGCGCACCTGCTCCATGGTCTCCACGGACAACCCCACAAGGGCATCGCCCCCCAGCAGCGCGCGCACGTCGGCGGGGTGCATGTCGCCCTGCCCCACGTGCACGCCGTCGGCCCCGCAGGCCAGGGCCACGTCCACCCGGTCGTTGATCAGCAGGGGCACGCCGCGCGGGGCCAGCAGCGCCTTCAGCGCGCGGGCCAGTTCCACGAATTCGCGCGTGTCCACGTGCTTTTCGCGCAGTTGCACCACGGTCACGCCGCCCGCCACCGCCGCCGTCACCACGTCGATCAGGGCGCGCCCCCGGCACAGGGCGCGGTCGGTGACCAGATATACCCCGTAATCCGCATCCCGCCGCAGAGCGCTCACGGGCGGCCCACCCGCACGCGGGCGCGGATGTCCGCTTCCGACAGGGTGTACAGGGCGTCGATGAAGTGCATGGCAAAGCTGCCCGGCCCGGCGGCGCGCTCCGCCGCCATGCTTCCGGCGGCGGACATGGCGGCCATGCCGCTCACCGCGCCTTCCAGCGGGCTGGCGGCCACGGCGGCGTGGGCGGCCACCAGCACCGTGGCGGTGCAGCCCATGCCGGTGACGCGGGGCATCAGTTCATGCCCGCCGGTGACCAGCACCACCTCGTCCCCGTCGGTGATCAGGTCCACCGGCCCGCTGACCACGGTGACGCAGTGGTGGCGGCGCGACAAGGCCCGCGCGGAATCGGCGGCGGCGTGCGCGTCGCGGGTGGAATCCACCCCGCGCGTGGCCCCCGCCGCACCGGCCAGGGCCATGATTTCCGAGCCGTTGCCGCGGACGATGGCCGGGCGCACCCGCTCCATGAGCTGCGCGGCGGTGGTGGTGCGCAGGGTGGACGCGCCCGCGCCCACCGGGTCGAGCACCACGGGTATGCCCCGCTCGCGCGCGGCGGCCCCGGCCAGGAACATGCTGTCGATCCACGGCGCGCTCAGGGTGCCGATGTTCAGCACCAGCGCGGCAACGATGTTGACCAGTTCCGCCATCTCCTCGCGCGCGTGGGCCATGATGGGCGAGGCCCCGGCGGCCAGCAGCGCGTTGGCGGTGACGTTCATGACCACGAAATTGGTGATGCTGTGCACCAGCGGAGCCTGACGCCGTACGGCGTCCACGTTGCGCCATATATGCTCGGTATGGGGCATGCGCCCTCCTTGTGATGAACTGCTCGTGTCGTCCCTGCCAGGGCAGGCAACGGAAACTTCGAAATTTCCCGGAATCGCTTCCGCATCTTACGAACGGCGGACGCCGCGTCAACCCCGCAATGCGGTGGCCGGAAACCACGCCTGCCGCAACCGTTCCAGTGCCGCCGCGATGTCCGCCTCGGACAGCATGCCGTACCCGATGAACAGACAGTTGCCGGGATACCGCCGCGCATCCGCCCAGAACGGCGATGCCGGGTATACCCGCACGCCGTGGGCCGCCGCCCGTTCCACCAGCGCGGCCTCGCCCGGCCCGCCGGGAACCTCCAGCAGCAAATGCAGCCCCGCATTGTGTCCGTGGATGCGCAGTCCATCACCCATCAGGCGGCTGGCCATGCCCACGAACACATCGTGCTTGCGCTTCTTGGCCAGGCATATCCGCCGCAGATGCCGTTCCCAATGCCCTTCGGCCATGAAGCGGGCCAGCACGGCCTGCTCCAGCCAGGGCACCGTGCACTGGAACCCCGCAAATACCGAGCGGAACCTGTCCGCCAGTTGCTCCGGCAGCACCATGTACGACATGCGCATGCCGGGCGAGAGGGTTTTGGAAAAGGTGCCGGTGTAGATGACCCGGCCATGCCGGTCGATGGACTGCAACGAGGGAATGGGCCTGCCGTCGTAGCGCAGTTCGCTGTCGTAGTCGTCCTCCACGATCCACGCGCCACGCTCCGTGGCCCAGTTGAGAATTTCCATGCGGCGGCAGATGGGCGTCACCGCGCCGGTGGGAAACTGGTGCGACGGGGCGATGTGCACCACCCGCGCGGACGACGCGCGCAGCGCGGTCACGTCGATGCCGTCCTCGGAGACGGGGATGGGAATGGTGCGAAAGCCGAAGCATTCATAGGCCCGCCTGGCTCCGTTGTAGGCGGGGTCTTCCAGCGCGACCTGCCCGTGCTCGTGGTGCAGCAGGCGCGTCACCGCCATGATCGACGGCTGCAGTCCGCTGCACATGACCACCTGGTCCTCGGTGCAGCGCACGCCCCGGCTGCGGTACAGGTAGGCCGCCAGTTCCGCCCGCAGGTGGCGGTCGCCGTGGGCATCGCCATACACATGCATGCCGTCGGAGGCGACGCGCCCGGTCCGCGCCTCCTCCATCACCGCGAACAGCAGCTTGCGCCAGACGGCATAGGGAAAGGTGGAGGCATCCAGATTGCCGTAGTGAAAATCGTAGTCCGGCGAACGCCGGATGGCGGGGGCACGTCCGTGTCCGACATTGCCGCCGCCTTGCGCCGCAGGGCGTTCCGCCGCGTGCAGGTCGCGCTGGATCACGTTCACCCGGTACCCGGAACGCGGCAACACCGACACGTATCCTTCCAGCACCAGTTGGGCGTAAGCGTTTTCCACCGTGTTCTTTCCGGCGCGCAGATCGCGGGCCAGGGCGCGGATGGACGGCAGGCGCATGCCCTGCGGCAGCGCGCCGGAAAGGATGTCCTGCTTCAACTGGTCGTAAATCTGCTGGTAAAGCGGTGCAGCGGCGGTGGCATCCAGATGCAGCATGGAACACTCCGGCGGTACGGTGGCGGAATTGGCGACTATCGGCCCAAAAGACTGTCCGCTGCCATAAAAGCAAACTGTCCCTACCCATATGCAGCATAAATGCACTAATTGCGGGGACAGAAAACATCTACCCGGAGGTTCCCATGCAGGCAAGAATGAAAGACTACCCCCTCTCGCCGGAGCAGATAGCCCACCTGCTGGACACGGAACTTGTGGGCAGGCTGGCCACCAACGGCGCCGACGGCTGCCCGTACGTCACGCCGGTCCATTTCGCCGTCATGGACGGCACCGTCTACATCCACGGACTGGCCGCGGGCGAAAAGCTGAACAACATCAAGCGCGACCCCATGGTCGGGTTCGAGGTGGACAAGATCCTCTCGCTCATCCACCACCCCGACCTGCCCTGCGACACCAACACCGCCTACGAAAGCGTGATCATCCGGGGCCGGGCGTCGGTGGTGCAGGACACCGCCGCCGTGAGCCGCGTGCTGGACGCCATTGTCGCCAAGTACACCCCGCAGCACGCCGGCAAGGGGTACCCGCCCAACATGCTGAAGATGACCGCCGTCATCGCCGTGAACGTCACGTCGTGCACGGGCAAGTTCTATCCCGCCTAGGGACTGTCCCTGCGTTGCCTTTTCGCCCGTTGACGGCATGACGCGGCACACGAAAAGGGGCGCCCCACCGGCATGGTGGAGCGCCCCATCGTCATGGCAACGATCATCGCTGCGGCGTCGGCGGGCGAACGCGGGGTCCGCCAGCAACGATGCCCAGGCGCGGTTAGGACGCGGTTAGGACGCGCTTGCCTGCCCCTTGCCAAGGTACTCGCGCAGGCACTGCCCGAGGCGCGCGATGCCCTCGTCGATCAGTTCCGGGCTGGAGTTGGAGAAGTTCAGGCGGAAGGTGTCGTCGGTCTCGTCCACGTAGAACGGACGCCCCGGCACGAAGGCCACCTTGCGCTCGATGGCCTTGTGGAACAGCGCCTCGGCGGAAATGCCCTCGGGCAGGGTACACCACAGGAACATGCCGCCTTCCGGCTCGGTGTAGGCCACCTCTTCCGGAAAATGCTGGCGGATGGCCTGCACCATGGCGTCGCGCTGGGCGCCGTAACGGGCGCGGATGGACGCGATGTGGGTGTCCACGTCGTTGTCCGTCAGGTAGCGGTGCAGGATGCGCTGGGTAAAACCGGGGGTGTGCAGGTCGCTGGCCTGTTTGGCGGTGATCATGGGGTTCAGCACCTCCTGCGGCGCGCACACCCAGCCCAGGCGCAACCCCGGCGACACCACCTTGGAGAACGAGCCCAGCAGCACGGACGGCGCACTGGCGTAGGCCCGCACCGGCGGCAGGTGCTGCCCCATGAAGCGCAGCTCGCCATAGGGGTTGTCCTCCACCAGCAGGCAGCCGGCTTCGGCCATGATGTCGGCCACCTCGCGGCGGGTCTGCTCGTCATAGGTGATGCCGGACGGATTCTGGAAGCTGGGCACGGCGTAGAACACCTGCGCGCCCTTGGCCGCCTTGCGCAGGGCATCCGTATCCACCCCGCGCGGGGTCAGGGGCACGGTGACGAAGTCCGGCCCGAACACGGCAAAACACTGGATGGCCCCCAGGTAGCCGGGACGTTCCATGACCACCTTGCCGCCCCGGTCGATGCACGCCTTGGCCACCAGGTCCAGGGCCTGCTGCGAGCCGGTGGTGATCAGGATGTCGTCGGGCGAGACATGGATGCCCTGCCGCTTGTAGCGGTCGGCGATCCACTGCCGCAGGGGCGGAAAACCTTCGGTGGTGGTGTATTGCAGGGCTTCCGGCCCGGCCTCTTCCAGCACGCTGGCCGCCGCGCTGGCCACCGCGTCCACCGGAAACGACGCCGGGTGCGGCAGCCCCCCGGCAAAGGAAATGATGTCCGGTTGCGCCGTCACCTTCAGGATTTCACGGATGTAGGAACGGGGCACGCTTTCCATGCGTTGGGCAAGACGCATCGCTGTATCCTCCGCCATCACTCTGGACGGCACGTATCTGTGCGGGCAACCGGCCCGCGTGGGGTCTGCCGGATATGCGGTGAAACTTTTGAGGCTGTCCGTAACTCCGTGACGACAGGCGTCAGTTGGTGACGTCGGGTTCATCTCCGGCCATGAATCCTTCCGGCATGGAGATGATCGAAATGTCGTGCTTGTCGGCCAGGGCCAGGCTTTCCTCGCGGTCGAAGAACAGGGTCTTGCCCGCTTCCAGCGCAAGGCAGGTGTAGCCGTAATCGGCCAGCACCCGGATGGTGCCCGCGCCCAGCGCGGGCAGGTCGATGCGGTCGTCCTGGCCGGGTTTGACCACCTTCACCGCCACGCATCCCTCGCCGCCCAGTTCGCCGCCTCGGCGCAGGGTGGCATCGGTGCCTTCCATGCCTTCCACGGCCACGGTCATGCCACGCTTGACCACGATGCACTGGCCGATGTCCAGCCGCCCCAGCACATGGGCGATGGGCCAGCCGTAGCGGATGTCTGCCCATTCCTCGTCGCTGGGGGGACGCCTGGTCAGCACGCCCTCGGGCGCGCGCAGGCCGGGCACCAGCGAGGCGGGCTGCACCACGGCCAGCCCTTCCGCTTCCAGTTCGTCGATCACCGCGCGCAGGATGGCGTCGTCGCCCTTGGCCCGCAGGCGGAACAAGACCTTTGCCGCCCGCAGGTCGGGCCGCAGGTCCAGCGCACGCGGCTTGCTGATGGCCCCGGCAAGGCACAGGCGGCGCACCCCGTTGTCACGAAAGAAGTCGATGAGCTTGCCAAGCTGCCCCAGGTGCAGCATGGCGAAGGCGTCCGCCTCGTGCTCCAGCGCCTCGTCGGTGTGGCCGTGAAAGCCGCACATGACCACGGATAGCCCTTCGGCGCGCGCGCCGCGCGCCACCAGCGCCGGAAACTGTCCCTTGCCTGCGATGATGCCGATGGATTCGTTGCTCATGCTGCTCCCGTGCGGGTGTGTGCCGTGTGCGTATGCTTCGTGCGTGAGGTTGCCGTGCCGCCGGGCCTGGCGCCTGGTTCGTCCCGTGTCGCCCCGGTCGTCCCGGTCGCCCCAGTTGCGCCAGTCGCCCCGGTCGTCCCGGTCGCCCCAGTTGCGCCAGTCGCCCCGGTCGTCCCGGTCGCCCCAGTCGCGCCGGGGGCGCGTCCGCCGCCAAAAACGGCGAAGGGGGAAAGGAGCCGTGGCCCGCTTTCCCCCTTTGGCGGAATGCCGGTGCATTCCGTACGGGCTATACGGGCGTCCCCTGCGATGCGGGCAGAATGCCGCGTTCGCTGGCGCGAATGAACTCTACGAATAGAAGAACTTCGGGGTAGTTGCCAAGCTCGTATTCCAGCTGTTCCAAGGCCTCCTTGCGGGGCACCTCGGAATTCCAGACCAGCCGGTAGGCGTTCTTCAGCGCGGCGATAAGCTCGCGCGAGGCCTGCATGCGGCGCAGTCCCACCAGGTTGGGGCTGTGCACCCCGGCGCGATGGCCCACGGCCAGCATGAACGGGGGCAGGTCCTGCGCGATGCCGCTCATGCCGCCCACGAAGGCGTGACCGCCGATGCGCACGAACTGGTGCACGGCGGAAAGGCCGCTGAGAATCACGTGGTCGCCCACGTGCACGTGCCCGGCCAGGGTTGCGCCGTTGGACATGACGATGCCGTCGCCCAGCACGCAGTCATGCGCAACGTGGGTGTAGGCCATCAGCAGGTTGTTGCTGCCGATGCGGGTCACCCCGCCGCCGCCCTCTGTACCCCGGTGCAGCGTGGCGAATTCGCGCACGGTGTTACCGTCGCCCATTTCCAGGGTGGTGACTTCGCCATGAAATTTCAGGTCCTGCGGCTCGCCGCCCACGCAGGCATAGGAGTGGATGTGGTTGCGCGCGCCCATGCGGGTGTGGCTCTTGACCGAGGCAAATGCGTCGATGCGCGTATCCGCCCCGATGACCACGTCCTCTTCGACAACGGCGCAGGGGCCGACCACCACGCCGTCGCCAAGCCGGGCACTTTCGTGCACGAACGCGGAAGGATGCACCTGCGCGGCCACTACATGTCCTCCCTGTTGGTCACGGCGGCGGTCATCACAGCCTCTGCGGCCAGCTTGCCGTCCACGTAGGCGAAGCCTTCCATCTTCCACAGCTTCAGCTTGTGGCGCAGCAGGCGGCAGTGCAGTTCCAGCTTGTCGCCGGGGTAGACCGGCTTGCGGAAGCGCACCGACTCGATGCCGGTGAACAGGAACAGCTTGTCCTCCACGGGGGTGTCGGTGCTCTTGACCACCAGAATGCCACCGGCCTGGGCCAGGGCTTCCATGATCAGCACGCCCGGCATCACGGGCACGCCGGGAAAGTGCCCCTCGAAGAACGGCTCGTTCATGGTCACGTTCTTGTATCCCTTGATGTACTCGCCGGGGACGTATTCCGTCACCCTGTCCACCAGCAGAAAGGGATAGCGATGGGGCAGAAGGCCCAGAATCTGGCGGATATCGAGGATGTTCTGTGCGGGGTCGGTCATGTCATTCCTTGGCGGCGAGCTTTTTCAGTTCCTCAAGCTCTTTTTCGAGCTTGCCGATGCGCTTGTACATGTCGGGGAGCTTGGGCATCACGGTCAGGGTGCGCATGTAGGTGGACTTGTCCACGGCGGGTGCGCCGCCCATGGTTTCGCCGTCGGGAATGCTCTTGGCCACGCCCGACTTGGGCCCCAGGGTCACCCCGTTGCCGATGGAAAGATGCCCGGCCACGCCTACCTGCCCGGCCATGGTCACGTCGTCGCCCACCTTGGTGGAGCCGGAAATGCCCACCTGCGAAACGATCAGGCAGTTGCGTCCCATTTCGACGTTATGGCCGATCTGCACCAGATTGTCGATCTTGGTCCCGTCGCCCACGCAGGTCACGCCCAGCACCGAGCGGTCGATGGCGGAGTTGGCGCCTACCTCCACATCGTTGCCAAGGCGCACGGTGCCCACCTGCGGAATCTTCTGGATGCCGAAGTCGGTGCGGGCAAAACCGAAGCCATCGGCCCCCAGCACCACCCCGGCATGCAGGATGCAGCCGCTGCCGATTTCGGTCCCGGCCATCAGCACCGCATTGGGGTACAGCAGGCAGCCGGACCCCACGTGGCAGTCCTCGCCCACGTACACGCCGGGAAAGAGAACGGACCCCGCGCCGATATGCGCACGGGGTCCGACGAATGCAAAGGGATAGACGGTGCAGCCTTCGCCCAGTTCCGCCTCGGGGTGCACGAACGCCATGTCGCTCACGCCCGAAAGACTGCCCTGCGCCTTGGAAAACAGGGCCAGGGTACGCCCGAAGTCGAAGTACGGATTGGCGCTGATCAGGGCGCACGGCACGGCGTCCGCATGCTCCGCCGCCACGATCACCGCGCCTGCGCGGGTGGTCGCCAGCAGATGGGTGTACCTGGGGTTCGCCAGAAAGCTCACCTCGGCGGGGCCCGCCGCCTCAAGGGTGTTCACACCCTCGATCGCGCGGTCTTCACCACGCAGTTCGAGTCCCAGCAGCCCCGCCAACTCGGAAAGCAGTCTGGCCATCAGCCCCCCGCTACTTCTTGCCCGCGCGGTACACGCGGTTCACTTCGTCCAGCAGTTCCTTGGTCACGTCGATGGTCTTGTCGGCATGCACCACGCCAGCGGCGGCACCGTCGAGAATCAGGGTGTAGCCCTTCTTCTCGCCGTATTCCTTGGCGGCCTTCAGGATGATGGCGGCCATTTCCTGGCGCACGCGCACTTCGGCGGATTCGACCTTGCGGGCAAAGGCGCGGGTCTTGTCTTCAAGGTCGCGCTTCAGGCGGATGAACTCCACCTTCTTGTCTTCCTTGGCTTCAGCGGACAGAGCGGCGGACTGGACCTTCATGTCCTCGGCCTTCTTCTTCAGGTCGTTGGCCTGCTTTTCCAGCTGGTCCCTTTCTGCGCCGAAGGTGGCCTTCATCTTCTTCTGGGCGTCCTGCGCGGCTTCGCTCTGGGAGGCGATGGCCTGCATGTTGACGATGGCGATCTTCATGTCGGCGGCAACGGCAACGGCGGTCCAGGCAAGGACGAAGGCCGCGGCCAGGATGAGAACTCTACGCATGCGAAGCGACTCCTTTGAAAACACCTTGGATGAGTTGCAGCCGGAAACCGGCGTAGCTTGCAATGAATGCGATGTGGCGGATGCCGATTCGCGGGCGCCCCGAGCGTTGCCCGACGTTACCGGACGCCGCCCGACGCCCGACCGGCACCATTCCCCCGGTACCTGCCGCATGCCGCGCCAAGGGGCGCGATATGCAGGGGTTCGCGGTCAGTTATCCCCTTGTCGGTGGGGCGTCAAGCGACGCGACATCACTGCGAAAAACGGGCAAGTTTGCGCTTGTACGAGGCCACGCCCTCGGCGATGCCGTCGGCCAGCGTGGAGAGGTACTTTTCAGAGTTCAGACGGCGGGCCTCGTCGGGGTTGGTGCAGTAGCCAAGCTCCACCAGCACCGAGGGCATGCGCGCCCCCATCAGCACATAGAACGGGGCCGAACGCACGCCGTTGTCATGGGCGGGAAAACCCCCGCGCCGCAACCGCCCCAGGGCGGAATCCTGCACGAAGTTGGCCACGTCGCGCGATTCCTGCGTCTTGGCGTTGAGCATGAGATCCGTGAGGATGAATTGCAGGTCGCTGAGGCTTTTCTCGCTGACGGCGTTTTCGCGCGCGGCCACACGGGTGGCGCTGTCCGATCGCGCAAGGTCGAGGTAGTAGGTCTCGAAGCCGCAGATGCGCGGGTCGGTATTGGCGTTGACGTGCAGCGACAGGAACAGGTCGGCCTTCTTGTCGTTGGCGTTGGCGGTGCGCCTGTCCAACGGCACGAAAACATCCTTGTCGCGGGTGTAGATGACCGAAAAGCCCATGCGGCGCAAGCGTTCGCCCACCATCTTGGCCATCTTGAGCGTCAGGTTTCGTTCCACGATGCCGTTCCCCATGGCGCCGGGGTCCTTGCCGCCGTGGCCTGCGTCGATCAGCACGGTATGCACGGTCAGGCCCAGTTGTTCCACCAGGTCCTTGGGCGGGGCGGAGGGCGTGGCCCTGTCCGCCTCACGCACCGGCACGGACACGCGGCTGTCGTCGGGCCGCTGGCCATCGGGCAGAGCCGCGTCGGTGGCCCCCACCTCTATGACCACCCGATACGGATTGCGCACGGCCTGCACCTTGTAGCGCCTGAGCGCCTTGAAATCCAGGATGACCCGGGTGTGGCCGGACGAGGGCTGGTCGGAACGCACCCGCGTCAGCAGCGCGCCGGACACCTTGGCGCCGGGCTTCACGGCGTCGTCGGGCAGGGCATCGGAAAAGTCGATGTACAGGCGCGGCGGACGCCCCGCGCCATTGTCCGGCGCGGCATACTGGCTGCGCCATTCCGTCTCGCGCGAAAGCTCGATGGTGATGGTGGCCCGGTCGTTGTCCGCGCGCCACGACACCTGGCGCAGCACTGCGGGCTTGCCACCGCGCGCGGGCGCGGCAGGAGACGCGGCCTTTCCCGACTGCCCAGACGGAACGGCTGAACCAGGCGCGCCCTGCCGGGCAGATGCCGTGATGCGCGCGGCGGTCAGGTCCGCCAGCAGGGCGCGGGCCTCTCCGGCCATGTCGCCCTTGGGGTAGCGGCGCAACTGCGCTTCCAGCAACTGGTGCGCCCCCTCGGCGTCGTCCAGCCGGGTGACCCGCAACCGCGCGGCCCGCAGCATGCAGTCGTCGGCCAGCGAATCGTCGGGGTAGGCGGCCACCACCTCGTTATAGCGGGTCACCGCCGTGAGAAAATCGTCCTTCCGCCACGAGCGCGAGGCCAGTTCCTCTTGCGCCACGGCCATGCCGTAGGCGGAGTTGGGGGCCAGATCCCCTTCCGGCGCGGCATCCCGGGCGCCCTCGTACAGGGCCATCACGCGCAGCCACGGCTCGCGCAGGGCCGCCCGTTTGGCGTCGCCGCGCACGGCCTCCAGTTCCTTGCGGGCCTCCGCATACAGCTTCGCGGCCTTGGCCGGGTCGCTGCGGGCGGCCTTCTTCGCCTTGGCGGGTGCCTTGGGGGTCGGAACGCCGTCCGATGCAGAGGCCACCGCCACCCCGCCGTCCGAAGACCGTGCGGAATCGCCCGTCACCTTGGCGGCGGGCACGTCGCCGTCCTGCTCCAGACGCCCGGACCGCCCCACGGCCACCGGCGCCGTGGGCGCATCACCGCCGGGCGTGCCGGAAAGCGCCGCCAACAGGTCGCGGGCTGGGTCGGCCATGTCGCCGCTGGGATAGCGGGTCAGGATGGTGTCCAGCAGTTTGCGCGAGGCCGCAACATCCCCAAGGCGGTTGCCCCGGATGTCCGCCGCGTGCAGCAACGCGTCGTCGGCCAGCACATGCCAGGCATATTTGGCCGCCACCCGCTCGAAACGGCGGGCCGCATCCTCGAAGTCGGTCTTGCGATAGGAGCGGCTGGCCAGTTCTTCCACGGCCAGCGCGCCGTGAAACATGGCGGCGGGCACGTTGGGCCAGCGCGGATAGTCGCGGACCGTGCCGTCGAACCGCGACACGACCCGTTCCCACGGTTCGCGCAGCGCGCCGCGCCGGGCATCCCGCTTCAGGGACTCCAGCTCTTTCTTGGCGGCGGCGTACGCGGACGCGGCATCGGCGGCCTTCGCCGGTGCGGGAAGGCCGATGCAGTAAACGAATGTGAGGGAAAGCAGAAGGAGAGCGAAAAACCTGTGCATGTCCGTTCCTGGGTTCCGCCGGGCGGCCACGGCGCAGTGCAGCCTGCAGCACCCCGGACGGGCTGCGGCGGCGGCAAACCCTACCGCAACCCGCGCATCGTTGGCAACCCGTACCCGCGCGCGGGCCTGCCGGGCAGATCTGCCGAACGCGCTGGCCGACACGTATGCCGACAAGCGCCGCACCCAGACGACGAAGCGGACGACGAAGCGGACGACGAAGCGGACGGCGAAGCCATCAGGCCCGGCGGGCGAGCGGCATCCGGCGTCCACATGGCATGCCGCCACGCGCTGCCGCCTGCCACGCAAACGGGGCGCGGCCTGCGCCGCGCCCCGTCATGTTGCGTATGCTGCTCCGCCCCGTGGGGCGCCGCAGTTGGCTAGAAGAACTGGCCCATGGAGAACTCGAAGCGGCCGTTGGTCTTGTCGCCTTCGCGGTTTTCGTCAAGCGGATAGCCGTAGGCAAAGCGCAGGTCGCCCATGGGCGAACGCCACCTGAATTCAAGCCCCACCGACTTCTTGATCTCGTCATCCCAGGTGAATTCCTCGGACGAGTCCGCGTTGAAGCCCACGTCGAAGAACGGCACCAGGGCAAGCCCCAAATCCGGCTCGAACACCCAGATGTACTCCATGTTGGCAAAGGCCATGCGGTCGCCGCCGATGCGGTCGCCGGAATCCTTGTCGCGCGGCGAGATGTCCTTGGAACTGTAACCGCGAATGGAATCGATGCCACCGATGTAGAACCGTTCGAACACCGGCACTTCCTCGTCATTCTTGGTTTCCAGCACCACGCCGCCGCGCACGCGACCGTGCAGCACATGGTTGGGACGCCACTGGTAGTACTGTTCGGTCTGTACCGTGGGCTTGAAGAAGTTGTCGTCACCCATCAGGACACCGCCGCCGTATTCGGTGAATATCTTGGTGATATTGCCCCGGGTCGGGTTTTCCTTGCTGTCCGTGGTGTCGCGGGTGATACGGCCATGCACGACGCTGGACACGTTATCGCCTTCTCGCTCGTGGATGATATCTGCCGCGTCGTCCTCGACGTCGTACAGCTTGTAGAAGTCGAGCCGGTAGCCCCAACCCACGGTGGTGTATTCACCGATGGGGTAGGCGAAACGGACGGTGTTGCCGATGGTGTTCTTGCTGAAGTCCGTGTACTCGTCGCGAATGTTGTACGCGTCGTAGCCCACCGACAGGTTGGTGTCGTTGTAGCGCGGGTTGGTGAAGGACCACTGGTACGCGGTACGGCGACCGGAGAACAGGGCCATGAACGACGTCTGGTACCCCTTGCCGAACAGGTTGCGTTCCATGATGGTGCCGGACACGCCAAACTCGTAGTAGGTGGAGTACCCGATGCCGCCGATGAGCGCGCCGGTGTTCTTCTCCTTCACCTTGACCTTCAGGTCCACTTCGTCTTCATGGTCGGTGGGCACCAGTTCCGTGCTCACGGCTTCGAAGTACTGCAGCCTGTTCAGGCGTTCCGCGCTGCGGCGCAGCTTCTTGCCCTCGAACATGTCACCGTCGGTGATGCGCAGTTCACGCAGGATGACGTTGTCGCGGGTCTTGTCGTTGCCTTCCACCAGGGCGCGGCGAATGTACACCTTCTGCCGCTTGTTCACGGTGTAGGCCACGTCCACCACGGGCTCGTCCTCGTGCTTCCTGGTACGGGGGTTCACCTCGGCGAAGGCATAGCCGTAGTCGGCGTAAAAGTCGGTAAGGGCCTTGTTGTCTTCCTGCATCACGTTGAAGCGGAAGTAGCCGTCTTCCTTCTTCACGTCGTCCAGCTTGACGATTTCAGACAGGCGGGTGTCGGGCTCGATGAGGTCGCCCGCAAAGGTCACCTCGCCCAGCTTGTAGCGCGGGCCTTCCTTGATGGCGAAGGTGACGATGATGCCGTCCTCTTCGTAGTCCACCTTGGGCGCGGCCACCATGGCGTCGAGATAGCCGTGGTTCATGCAGTAGGCGGTGATGGCGGCAGAATCGCGCTCCAGATGTTCGTCCTTGAGCACGCCGGAACCGGTGATCCACGAGAACATGCCGCGCTCGGACAGCGCCAGCTGCTTCTTCAGGTCGTCGGCATCCAGCTTTTCAATGCCTTCGAAGGCCACCTTCTTGATGTACAGCTTCTTGCCTTCCTCCACCTTCAGCACCAGGCTGGCGCCCGACCCGCCCGCACGCGAATCGATGCGGTGCGAGACCTTGGCCAGGTAGTAGCCTTCCTTGCGGTAGAGTTCGGTGACCTTCTGCAGGTCTTGCGCAAGCAGTTTTTCGTTGAGGACCGAACCGGTCTTGGTGCTCATGGCGGCAAGAATGTCGTCCACGTCCACCTTGTCCGAGCCCTCTACGGTGACGTTTTCGATGCGCGGCTTTTCCTGCACCGTGTACACGAGGATCAGGCCTTCACCGTCCTGCTCCACGTTGGCCTGCACATCGCTGAAGTAGCCAAGATCCCAGATGCGCTTCACTTCGCGGTTGATGGCTGCCGGGTCCACCGGGTCGCCCTTGCGGGTGGTCAGGCGCATCAGCACCACGTCGGGGTCCAGCACCTTGGTGCCGCGCACCTTGACGTCGGCCAGGGTGTTGCGGCGCAACAGGTCGGACGCGATGCGCTCGGCCAGTTCATCCACGGCGGGCAGGATGTTGATGAGCCCTTCCTTCTGGATGAAGAAGGGCCGCGCGGCGCGGATGCCCAGGGCGTCCACCACGCGCACGTCGATGCTGAAGCCTTCGCCCACCTGGTTGAAGCTGCCGTACACGGCAACGCCCGCGCCCGCCAGCACGGACAGGTCGCGCGCGATGGACACGTCCAGATTGGTCACGCGCTGGTCGCGCACCAGGGCCTGGGTATCCTGCCGGGCAATGACGGTAAGCCCGCGCGCCACCAGGCGCTGCGAGACGAGTTCCGGCAGGTCGTCGTTGAGATATTCGAGGTCCGGTCCGGCATTCACCTGGAAAGGCAGGACAATGACGGTGGTGTCCCTCGGCGTCTGGGCCGGAGAGGTTGCCGCGTGTGCGAGCACAAGCAGGGCCACCGCAAGGATGCGCCCCCATCTAGCGAGTCTGGTCATACAGCTCTCCGGCTCTGAGTTCTAGGCATCTGCCCATGATGTCTGCCAATTCCCGGTTATGGGTGACGATGACGAGCGTCATGCCCAGATCCCGGTTGAGTTCAAGCAGCAGGCGGGCCACCACGTCGCCGGTACGCGCGTCGAGATTGCCCGTGGGTTCGTCGGCCAGCAGCACCTTTGGCCGCATCAGGATGGCCCGCGCTATGGCGGCGCGCTGACGCTCGCCCCCCGACAGCGTGGTAACCCGGTGCGCGGTCCGGTCGGACAGGCCGACCAGGGCCAGGGTGTCGCGCGCCCGTGCAAGGGCCTGTGCGCGCGGCATGCCCGCGATGATGGCCTGCATGGCCACGTTTTCCAATGTATCGAATTCCGGAAGCAGGTGATGGAACTGGAAGACGAAGCCGATATCGCGGTTGCGCAGCCCCGCCTTCTCGTCCGGCGACATGGTTCCCATGTCCCGGCCCTGAAACAGCACCTGTCCCTGTGAGGGAGTATCAAGGGTACCCAGCAGATGCAAGAGGGTGGACTTGCCCGAGCCGGATGCTCCGACAATGGCCACCGATTCCCCCTGGCGGATGGAAAGGTCCACCCCGCGCAGGATGGTCACCTGCTCGGCCGGCCCCTCGTACTCTTTGTCCACTCCGGCAAGGCGGTACAGCGGCTCGTCCCCGGAGATGGGGGAGGACGCGTCCGGGCCATGGCCGGGGGCGGTCATGCGCAGAAAATCGGTGCTCATTCGTAGCGCAGCGCTTCGGCGGGTTCCAGGCTGGCAGCCTGGCGCGCCGGATAGATGGTGGCGAAGAAGCACAGCAGCATCGAGCTTGCGCCAATGGCCAGCATGTCGGGCCATTGCAGCAGCACCGGCAGGTGGTCCAGCGAATAGACGCCGTGCGGCAGCTTGATGAACTGATAGCGCTTCAGAAGTTCCGCCACGCCCAGCCCCAGCGCGTAGCCGAGGCAGGTGCCGATGGCCCCGATGACCGTGCCCTGCAGCATGAAGATGCGCCGGATCATGCCCCGCGTGGCCCCCATGGACATGAGTATGGCGATGTCGCGCGTCTTTTCCATGACCAGCATGACCAGCGTGGTGATGATCGAAAACGAGCCCACCAGCACGATGAGCACCAGAATCACCGCCATGGCCGTCTTTTCCAGCTTCAGCGCGGCGAACAGGTTGGCGTTCATCTCCATCCAGTGGCGGGTGTACAGCGGGTAACCGCCCACGGCGCGGGTAACCCGTTCGGCCACCTCGTCCGCCTTGTACACGTCGGTGACGGCAAGCTCCACGCCCGAGACGGCGCCGTCCGGCAGGCCCAGCACGTCGCGCGCGGCATCAAGCGACACGAATCCCAGCGAAGAATCGTATTCGAACATGCCGGTGGAGAACACGCCCACCACCATAAAGGGGCGAATGCGCGGGGCGAACCCGGCGGATGTCTTCTGCCCGGCGGGCGACAGCAGGTTCACCCGGCTGCCCACCACCACGCCCAGGCGCTGGGCCAGTTCGTCGCCGATGATCACGCCGGGCGGGCCGGAGGGAGCGCCAGCGCCCCCTGTGGGAGACGCGCCCTCCGCGCCTGCACGCGGCGCAAGGTCGGCCACGTTGCCCTTGGTCATGTTGGAAAGGATGCCCAGCACGGAAGGAGCGGTCTGCGGATCTATGCCGCGCAGCACCAGCCCCTTCACCCCGTGGGGGGTGGAAAGCATGACTTCGGAATAGATGAACGGCGTCGCGCCGCGCACCCCGTCCACCTGCCGGATCTTCTCGATGAGATGCGGCGCGTCGGAAAGACCGGTGCGGTCGGCGGACATGACGATGCCGTGGGCGTTGGCGCCCAGGATCTTGTCGCGCAGGTCGGTGGTGAAGCCGTTCATGACGCCCAGCACCACGATCAGCGACGCCACCCCCAGCGCCACCCCCAGAATGGAGGTGACGGAAATGACGGATATGAAGGTCTGCCTGCGCCGTGCGAACAGGTAGCGCAAGGCCACGAACAGTTCGAAGCTCATGCGGCGGGGCCTAGCTTTCCGGCTTCAGCAGCGGGAACAGGATGACCTCGCGGATGGAGGGCGAGTCGGTCAGCAGCATGACCAGCCGGTCGATGCCCACCCCCTGTCCTGCCGCGGGCGGCATGCCGTACTCCAGGGCACGCAGGTAGTCCTCGTCCATGAAGTGCGCCTCGGCGTCGCCCGCTTCCTTTTCGGCAACCTGGTCCATGAAGCGCATGCGCTGGTCCACGGGGTCGTTCAGTTCGGAGAAGGCGTTGCCCAGTTCGCGCCCGGTGATGAACAGTTCGAAGCGGTCCGTAACGTCGGGCCGCTCGTTGTTGCGGCGCGACAGCGGCGAGATGTCGGTGGGGTAATGATAGATGAAGGTGGGCTGGATCAGCTTGCCTTCCACGTCCAGGTCGAACAGCTTGGCCTGCAGCTTGGCCATCTTCTCGCCGTCCACCACCTTTTCGCCGCGTTCACGGATATACTTTCGCACCGCGTCATAATCGTTGTAGAATTCCGGCTTGTGCCCGCCGATCTTCTCCAGCGAATCATGGAACGAAAGACGCGTCCAGCGGCCCGGCGTAAGGTCCACTTCCTGGCCCTGATAGGTCACCACGTACGAACCGCACACCTTCTCCGCCACATGGGCGAACAGCTGTTCGGTCAGGTCCATGAGGTCCTCGAAGGTGGCGTACGCCCAGTAGAATTCACACATGGTGAATTCCGGGTTGTGCCGGGTCGAGATGCCTTCGTTGCGGAAGTTGCGGTTGATCTCGAACACCTTCTCGAACCCGCCCACCAGCAGGCGCTTCAGGTACAGCTCCGGCGCGATGCGCATATACAGCTGCATGTCCAGCGCGTTGTGGTGGGTGATGAACGGCATGGCCGTGGCGCCGCCGGGAATGGGCTGCATCATGGGGGTTTCCACCTCCATGAAGCCCTTTTCCTCCAGGAAGCGGCGGAATTCGCGCACGATCATGGTGCGCTTGCGGAAAATCTCGCGCGTGCGCGGCGTGACGATAAGGTCCACGTAGCGCTGGCGGTAGCGGGTCTCCACGTCCTTCAGGCCGTGGTACTTTTCGGGCAGGGGGCGGATGGACTTGGTGAGCAGGACGCACTGGTCGCACGACAGGGTCAGTTCACCCGTCTTGGTGCGGAACAGCGTGCCGGAAACGCCCACGATGTCGCCGGTATCCAGCTTCTTGAAGTTGCGATACAGGTCTTCGCCCAGCACTTCTCGCGCGGTGTAGCACTGCAGGCGGCCACTCTTATCCATTAGATGGAAGAAGGTCACCTTGCCGAACGAGCGCTGCGAGACGATGCGCCCCGCGCAGGTAAAGCGCGTGTCGACGTTTTCCAGTTCCTCGGCGGTCAAACCTTCGTATTCGGCCGAAATGGCCGCCACGTCGTGCTGTTTCACGAAACCGTTGGGGTACAGGGCAACGCCGTCGTCCAGCAGTTCACAGGATTTGACCACCCGGTTCTTGACGACTTCGTTCAGTTCGTCGCGGGTTTCCAGACTTTCGAGCATGGGCATGAAATACTCCGCCCGCTCGGACTTGGTGGCAAGCTTGATCCGCTTGCGCTTCGACTGTTCCTGACTGCTCAAGGACGTTCTCCGTGGACCTGTTGATTCTGCCGGATGCCGGACTGCTACGGGTATGCCAATTGAGTGCGGCAGTCAAGAAACGCCCAAGGCGCTCGTTCGTCAACAGTTTTCTCGCGCTGCACGTTTTTTTGCTTGACCGTCCTGCCCGTTGCGGGTACTTCACCCTCCGCGCCGGAAAACACCCGGCGCGCCACGTTCCCCGGTGGCTCAATTGGCAGAGCGGGTGACTGTTAATCACTAGGTTGGCGGTTCAAGTCCGTCCCGGGGAGCCAGAGAACAACGCCGTATCAATACGGCTCCATTTGAACGAAAGCCCCTGACGCAACAGCGTCAGGGGCTTTCGGCGTTTTCGCCGGGCACCGGACAGCCCGGCAGTGAACATCCCGCCCTCGGCACGGCGGTGTGCCCCCCCACGGGACGCCCCCTCCGCAGCCCCGCCTCCCCCGCCCGCCAACGTGCCAATCTGCCAATGTACGCTATTAGGCACTACCATTATACGTACAAGGACATCCACGCTCCTTCGATTCGCCCTGCTAGGCCACTGGCCAAAATGAAAACAATTACATCGTAATACTGTTAAATATAAAAATAAAAATTGTCAGCACACAGCGAATGGCTGTGAGAACACACAAAATAGCCGAAAGGCATTGACCCAAATGGTAGTACCATTGTAGCCTTCCAGCATGCATAACGACACCACGGAACCACTCTTCACTCCCGCCGAGGTCGGCAGGGCAGGCCAGGATGTCGCCCTGCAGATAGAGGCGGCCATCATTGAGGGCCGCATCCTGCCCGGCCAGTGCCTGCCCAGCGAACGCGACCTGCACATGCAGTTCCGGACCAGCCGGGGCGTCATCCGTGAAGCCCTGCGCGCCCTTACCCAGAAAGGCCTGCTGGAAATCCGCAAAGGGTCCAGGGGCGGGGCCTACGTCAAGCAGATCGACGTCGCCCAGGTCAGCGAATCCCTCGCCCTGTTCCTGAAGCAGCATCCGTTCGCGCCCGCCAGCCTGATCGAATTTCGCGAAAGCATCGACCGCAGCATCACCACCCTGGCCATCGCCCGGGCCACGCCGCGGGAACGGGAAGCCCTGGTGGCCCAGGCCGACCGGCTGGCCGCCGAGCTGCGTGCGAACCGGCCCGACCTTGACGCCGTGGGCGAGATCGACCGCCAGTTGAACCTGATGCTGGCGCACATGGCCCGCAACCCCATCTTCGAATGGGTAATGGCCGCGTTGCAGGCCGGTTTCAGCTCACACGACTACCGGTTGTACGAGTCGCCCGAATACCGGGAGGCCACAGCCGCCAACTGGTGCGACACGGCCCGGGCCATTGCGGCCAACGAACCCATGCAGGCGCTGGCCTGCATCAGCCGCCACTACCTGCTGCTGGGCCGCTGCGTGCACGAGAACGCCGTGCCGCCCGCCCCGGACCACGCCCGCCCCGGCATCGGACAACCGGTCTCCTAGCCACCGCACCGACCGGACCAGATCAAGCCGCAGTTGCGGCAACGGCGGCCGGAATCGGCCTTCGGGACCATTTCCGGCCCGGGGTTTCCGTTCGCCGACACGGGGAGCACGCCCGCCATGCGCACGCATGCATCATTGCGTGCATCCGGAACAACCGGCGAAGCCCGCACGGCCAGTGCGCGGAAAAACCGTTCGAAAACAGCCCGTTGTGGCCCGGCTCCCCACCTTCCTCATTCACGAATCCTCGATTCAAGCCACGCACAAGGGGGTTTCATGCCCACGCAATACGATTTTCTCATCATCGGCGGCGGCTCGGCAGGCAGCGTCCTGGCCAACCGCCTGAGCGCCAACCCCGGGCACAAGGTTCTGGTGCTGGAAGCGGGCCGCCCCGACTACACCCTGGACTTTCGCATCCACATGCCCGCAGCCCTCACCTATCCGCTGGCCGGGCGCTTCTACAACTGGTGGTACGAATCAGAGCCGGAACCCTGCATGCACAACCGCCGCATCTACCAGCCCCGGGGCAAGGTGCTGGGCGGCTCCAGCTGCATCAACGGCATGATCCACATCCGCGGCAACGCCATGGACTACGAGAAGTGGGCCAACGACGACCCCGGCCTGTCCGGTTGGGACTACGCCCACTGCCTGCCCTATTTCCGCCGCTTCGAATACCGGCTCAATGGGGCGGACGAATATCAGGGGCCCGCAGGGCCGCTCTATCTGACCACGCCGGACTGCGCCAACCCGCTCTTTGACGCCTTCTTCAAGGCCGTGCAGGAAGCCGGGCACCCCCTGACCGACGACGTGAACGGATACCGGCAGGAAGGCTTTGGCCGCTTCGACCGCACCACCTACCGGGGGCGACGCTGGAACGCGGCGCGGGCCTACGTGCACCCGGTGAAGAACCGCCGCAACCTGCGTATCGTCACCCGCGCGCAGGCCACGCGCATCCTTTTCGACGGCACGCGGGCCGTGGGCGTGGAATATGCCGTCTGGCGGCCCTTCGGCAGAAAGCCGGTTCTCAGGCGCGCCTACGCCAGCGAGGTCGTCTGCTGCGGCGGGGCCATCAATTCCCCGCAGCTTCTGCAACTTTCCGGCGTGGGGCGGGCCGACGACCTGCGGGCGCTGGGCCTTGGGGTCACGACCGACCTGCCCGGCGTGGGCGAGAACCTGCAGGATCATCTGGAAGTCTACGTCCAGTACCAGTGCAAGGAACCGGTCAGCCTGTTCCCCGCGCTCCAGTGGTGGAACCAGCCCATGATCGGGCTCGACTGGCTTTTCCGGGGCAAGGGCGCGGGCGCCAGCAACCACTTCGAGGCGGGCGGTTTCATCCGTGGCAACGACAGGGTCGCCTACCCCAACCTGCAATACCATTTCCTGCCCATCGCCATCCGCTACGACGGCTCCGTCGCCAACCAGTCCCACGGCTATCAGGTTCACGTGGGGCCCATGAACACCGACGTGCGCGGCCACGTGCGGCTCAAGTCGGCAGACCCCCTGGCCCACCCGGCCATACAGTTCAACTACCTTTCCACGGAACAGGAACGGCGCGAGTGGGTGGAGGCCATCCGCTGCACGCGCAGGATCATGACCCAGCCCGCCTTCGACCGCTTTCGCGGGGCGGAGATCGCCCCCGGCCCCGGCGTGGAGAGCGACGAGGAGATTCTGGACTTCGTGGCGCGCGAGGGCGAAAGCGCCTACCACCCCAGTTGCACCTGCAAGATGGGCACGGACCCCATGGCCGTGGTCGATCCGGAGCTGCGGGTGCACGGCCTGACGGGCCTGCGCGTGGTGGACGCCTCGGTCATGCCCGCCATCACCAACGGCAACATCTACGCACCTGTCATGATGATCGCGGAAAAGGCCGCTGACCTGATCCTGGGCAACACCCCCCTGGCGCCATCCGACGCCCCCTTCCACCGGCACGCCGCCACCGGCGCGGCAAGCTCGTAAGGAGTAACGCATGCGCATGCCGAAGAACTGCATCAACGGCGTCTGGCAGGATGCCAGGACCGGCGCCGTGCGGGAGATCATCAATCCCTTCGACCAGTCCGTGGTGGCCGTGGCCGCCGAAAGCGACCGCGAGGACGCCCGCGACGCCATTGCCGCGGCCCGTCGGGCCTTCGACCACGGCCCGTGGCCGCATACCCCCGGCCCCGAACGCGGGGCCAGGCTGCTGGAACTGGCCCGCCTGGTCCGCGACAAGACCCCGGAACTGGCCGAACTGGAAACGCTGGATACGGGCAAGACCCTGGAGGAAAGCCGCTGGGACATGGCCGACATCGCCGACATCTTCACCTACTTCGGCGGTCTGGCCTTTACCGGCGGCGAAGGGGAGGTCATCGCGTCGCCCAAGCCCGACAGCACCAGCCTGGTGGTGCGCGAGCCCATCGGCGTCTGCGCCCAGATATCGCCCTGGAACTATCCCCTGCTCCAGGCGTCGTGGAAGATGGCCCCGGCCCTGGCGGCGGGCTGCACCCTGGTGATGAAGCCCAGCGAAATCACCCCCCTGACCACCGCCCGCATCGTCGAACTGGCCCACGAGGCCGGTTTTCCGGAGGGCGTGGTCAACCTGGTCCTCGGGCCCGGTCCCGAGGTGGGGGCCGAAATGGCCGAGAGTCGGGACGTGGACTTCGTGTCCTTCACCGGCGGCATCGTCACCGGCAAATCCATCATCCGGGCGGCGGCGGACAACGTGAAGAAGGTCGCCCTGGAACTGGGCGGCAAGAACCCGAACATCGTCTTCGCCGACGCCGACTTCGACGTGGCCGTGGATTACGCCCTCAACGCCGTGTTCTTCCACGCCGGGCAGATATGCTCCGCAGGGGCGCGGCTGATGGTGGAGGCCCCCATCCATGACCGTTTCGTGCAGGCCCTGGCCGCGCGCATGCGGCGCATCAGGCTCGGCAACGGCATGGCCCCCGGCACCCAGATGGGGCCGCTGATCTCCGCCGTGCACCGGGACAAGGTGGAGCGCCACGTGGCCATGGCGCAGCAGGAAGGCGCCCGGCTGGTGCTGGGCGGCGGGCGGCCCGCCGATCCCGCGCTGGGCAAGGGTTTTTTCTACGAACCCACCCTGTTCACCGACTGCGAACACACCATGCGCATCGTGCAGGAGGAAGTCTTCGGCCCGGTGATCACCGTGGAGCGCTTCGAGACCGAGGCCGAGGCCGTGGACAGGGCAAACGGCACCATCTACGGGCTTTCCGCCGGATTCTGGACCCGCGACCCGGACCGCATCCACCGCGTTTCCCGCGCCCTGCGTTTTGGCACGGTGTGGGTCAACGACTTCAACGTCTATTTCACCCAGGCGCCCTGGGGCGGCTACAAGCAGAGCGGCATGGGCCGCGAACTGGGCCGGCTGGGGCTTGAGGAATACACCGAGGTCAAACACATCTACCAGAACCACGCTCCCTCGGTCGTACACTGGTTCGGCGTCTGATGCCGCCTTCCCGGCCCGCCGGGGCCGCCCGCAACCCGTAACCAAGGAGCGATCCATGCGTAAGGTTCTTCTGCTGTGCGTGCTCGCCGCGTCACTTGTCCTTGGCGGCGCGCAGCTTGCCGACGCCAGGCCCGCCGTCCGCTTCGCCAGCGTCAGCTGGACCGGCGTCACCGTAAAGACCCAGCTTGCGGTGAAAATCCTGCAGGTGCTCGGGTACGAGGCCAGCGACACCATGCTTGCCCTGCCCGTGGTCTACAAGGCCCTGGACATGGGCGAAATGGATGCCTTTCTGGGCAACTGGATGCCCACCATGACCACCGTGGCCCAGCCGCTCTTCGACAAGGGCAGCGTCATCCAGCTCGTGGCCAACATGCCCGGCGCGCAGTACACCCTGGCCGCACCCTCCTACGTGGTGGACGGCGGGCTCCGGGACTTCGCCGACATCGCCAGGTTCGGCGACCGGCTGGACTGGAAGATTTACGGCATCGAGGAAGGCAACGACGGCAACGAGGTGATCCTGGACATGATCAGGAAGAACATGTTCGGCCTCGGCAAGTTCCAACTGGTGCCGTCCAGCGAGGCGGGCATGCTCCTGCAGGTGCAGGACTTCGCGAAGCGCGGGAAGTGGGTCGTCTTTCTGGGCTGGACCCCGCACTACATGAACGAACTCATCGACATGAAGTACCTTACCGGCAGCACGGCCGAAACCTTTGGCGCAAGCGACGGCATGGCCACCATCTACACCAACGTGCGCAAGGGATTTCCCGAAGCCCGGCCCAACGTGACGAAGTTCCTGAAGAACCTGATCTTTCCCATCGACATGATGAATCAGATCATGGCGGCCATGCATGCCGACAAGCAGCTGACCCACCTGGACGCGGGCATGGCGTGGCTCCGACAGCATCCGGAACGGGTGCGGGCATGGCTTGACGGCGTGACCACCGCCGACGGCAAGCCCGCCCTGCCGGTCTTCACCGCCTGGATGGAACAACACCGCTAGGCACCCCCTGGCGCAGACGATGGGGCCGGGTGGAGCCGGGTGGAGCCGGGTGTGAAACAGGACGCCCTGTGCGGCCGTCAGTAGAGACGCCCCCCACGACCCTCAGGGGAGACGCCCCGCGCGGCAACAGCGCGCCGGGCAGGGAGGCAGTGCCCGCCATGCGACGGTCAGCAAGCAGGGGCGCACGGCCATGGCCGTGCGCCCCCTTGCGATGTCCGTGAACCCGAAGCCGTTGTCCGGATGGCGTGCCCGGCGTGTACCGGACGCAGGAAAGCCACCTAGCCGTGCTTGCGGAACGGGTTGGGCCACAGGCGGTTCACCCGGGTGGCGTAAAGGTCCCATTCCTCGCCGAAGCGGGCGGCCAGAAACGATTCCTCCACCCCCACCGTCTCGCGGAACAGCGCCCAGGCCACCACCGGCCCGGCCAGCATGGGCCACGAGGCGAAGCACAGCGCGATGCCCGGCAGAATGCCCAGAATCCATGCCGCGTAGATGGGGTTGCGGGTTATCCGGTACGGGCCGCTGGTGACCAGACGCCCCCGCTGCCGGCCCGGCTTCAGTTCCGCCCAGGCGCGGCGCACGGCCAGCGTGCCCAGCAGCAGGGCACACAGTCCCATGAGCACCCAGGCCCAATGGGGCAGCATCTCCATGCCGAAAGGCCCCGGCAGGGCCAGGGTAAGCCCCGCCCCGCCAAGCTGCGCCAGCAAGGCGGGCACCACGATGCGCGGTCCCGCGCCCCACAGCGAAAACTCTTCCGGCACCACGCCCCCGGCGCGTTCGTCCTCGTGCGACGGCACCACGTGGGGAATGACCGGACCATCGCCGCCCGCGCCGGGCTCGCCGGAATTCCCGTTCTCGTCGGTGTGCCCGGCCTCGTCATGCGGCAGACGGAAGGAACCCGGCTGCCGGTCGTCCGCCTCGTCGGTGCGCAGCAGCGCGGAGTACTCGTGCGCGATGTCCAGATGATCGTGCTTCATGGCGCAACCTCCATGCCGAAGGGTTTTCCACGCCTGCATCATACCCGAATCGCCAGCCATGAGGGAAGCCCCCTTCCTTCCCGGCGCCCCCCAGCAACCGGTGCGATTCCCCCATCGCCCCCTTCCTCCCTTGTCGCCACCGTCACCGTCGGGCTTGCCCCCAGGTATTCCTGATGCCCCAAGTATTCCTGATGCCCCTGATACCCTGATACCCTGATGCCCCAAATCCCCGAATGTCACCGACGCGCAAAGACACAGCCAGCATCATGCAGACAATCATGCCGGACGGATGCATGCGGCACACCCCATTCCGGATTGCGGCATGCGCAGAAAACGCGACCAGATTTTCTTGACTGTCCACAACGCATGCATAGTATCAAAAGTTACACCTTCAAACCTTCAATTGGAGTCCACATGACGCACGACACCGGTCACGACCTGCGATCCTCTTACGCACGGCCTGCGACCCCTGCCGATCGCCTGCTCGACCCCTTCCTGTCCTTCATGCGCATGGAGGCAGCCAGCGGCATCCTGCTGCTGGCCTGCACCGTACTTGCGCTGTGCGCGGCCAATTCGCCCCTGGCCCCTGCCTGGCATGCCTTCTGGCAACACCCCTTCGCCATGGGGCCGGAAGGCTTCGAACTGCGCAAGGCGCTGATCCTCTGGGTGAACGACGGCCTTATGGCCATCTTCTTCTTTCTGGTGGGCCTGGAAATCAAGCGCGAGATGCTGGCCGGAGAACTGGCCAGCCCCGCCCAGGCGCTGCCGCCAGTGCTGGCCGCTGCGGGCGGCATGGCGGCCCCGGCCCTGGTCTACCTGGCCTTCAACATGGGCCATCCTTCCGGCATTGCGCAGGGCTGGGCCGTGCCCATGGCCACCGACATCGCCTTTGCCCTCGGCGTGCTTTCGCTGGCCGGGGACAGGGTGCCCCTTTCGGTCAAGGTGTTCCTGACCGCCCTGGCCATTGCCGACGACATCGGCGCGGTGCTGGCCATCGCCCTGTTCTACACGGCGGACATTTCGCTGGTGGCGCTGGGCATCGGCTTTGCCGCGCTGGCCGTGGCCGCGCTGGGCAACTGGCTGGGGGTGGTGCGCACCCTGTTCTACGTGCTGGCGGGCGCCGTGACCTGGGTGGCCTTCCTGAAATCCGGCGTGCATGCCACGGTGGCGGGCGTGCTGCTGGCCTTCTGCATACCCGCTCGCGCACGGGCCACCCCCGGCGATCTCGTGAACGCCGGGCGCCACCTGCTGGACACCCTGGAAAACGGGGCATCCGACGCCCACCTGCTGGCCGATGCCCACCGCCATGCCGCCGTCGAGGCCATGGAAACCGCCGCCCGCCACGCTTCCACCCCCCTGCGCAGGCTGGAGCATGCGTTGGCCCCGTGGGTAGCCTGGGGCATCATGCCGGTGTTCGCCCTGGCCAATGCCGGGGTGTCCATCAGCCCCGACCTGCTGGGTGGCCTTGGCAACCCGGTAACCCTTGGGGTGGCGGCGGGCCTGTTCTTCGGCAAGCAGCTTGGGGTGCTGGCCGCCGTGTGGCTGCCGGTGAAGCTGGGGCTGGCCCGGCTGCCCCGCGGCATGACCTGGCGACACGTGTACGGCGTGGCCCTGCTGGCAGGCATCGGGTTCACCATGGCCCTGTTCGTGGCGCAACTGGCCTACGCCGATGCGCTCACGCTGGACTACGCCAAGGTGGGCATTCTCTCCGCCTCTCTGGTGGCCGGGGTGTGCGGCTGGCTGGTGCTGCGCACCGCCCCGCAGCAGCCTGACCAGACGGAGGCCCGCATCCCCTGACGGCGCGCGCGGGGGCCTCACCAGCGTGAAAACCTGCCCCACGCGCTTGACAAAGAAGCCGCTTCACCATACACACCTTCTTCGCCGCAACGACGGCCACGTTCCCCGGTGGCTCAATCGGCAGAGCGGGTGACTGTTAATCACTAGGTTGGCGGTTCAAGTCCGTCCCGGGGAGCCAGAATGCAAAAGGCGCATGATTCAGGTCATGCGCCTTTTTTGCATCCACATGCGGGCAGCGCCCCCTCTTCCCCCCTATTCTTCGGCCACCGCCCCTCTCGCCCCCTGCTTCCGCATTTTTCCGGGGGCGATCCCCCATGACAAGGGCACCGTATCCCCGTGAAAAACAATTTCTTCGGCATCCGCATTGGCATGTCATGCCAATGCGCACGAGCGATTACGCACAACACCGGTTGATAGACACCACTCCAAGACTGATGCTAGATACAAGACCTCTCATTACAGAACACACTCACCTATCGAACAGGGAGAGGACACAGATGGTCTCGCAGAGCATCCGTACGACCATGCTCATCATCATTGCCAGTGTTGTATTGCTGATACAATCGGCGCTGGTCGTGGTGGTGGCGAAAACCGGCTACGATGACGGGCTGGCGGAAAAGAAGCGCGAAATGCGCCTGATGGCCGAAACCATTTCCAAATCCGTGTCCGATTTCGGTCTGCGCCAGGTGGACATGATGCGCGGGGTCTCGAAGGCGCCGGTGCTGCGCCAGTTCCTGCAGGGCGACGCCTCGCTCGAAGGGGCTGCGGCGGAAGTCGTCACGGCCATGTCCCAGGCGGCGCCCGGCGTGAACACCTACTATCTGTTCAACGCGCAGGGCAGCCAGGTCATCCTGCGGGCCCAGGGCAAGCCGGGCAAGCCCAACCATCTGGCCGACCGCGAATACATCAAGGCCGCGCTGTCCGGCAAGGAAGGCTACAGTTCGTCCCCCACCAAAAGCCTGGCCACCGGCAAGCTCATCGTCAGCGTCACCGCCCCCATCTTCGACGAGTCGGGCCGGGTGCTGGGCGGCGTGGGCATGTCCTACGCCATCGACGGGCTGGTGGAAAACTACATCGACTCCGTGAAGATTGGCGACACCGGTCGCCCCTTCTTCCTTTCGCCCAAGGGCATCGTCATCGGCCACCCCGATGACGCCATGATCCTCAAGGACATTGCCGGCACCCCCGGCATTGCCGAAATGATCGCCGCGCCCGACGGCCAGAACAGCATCATGCGCGACGGGCGCGAAGTGATGCAGACCTGGACCCGCGTGCCCAACTGGAACTGGATCCTGGGCATTTCCATGGACATGGAAGAAATCGCCGCCCCCGCAGTGGCCCAGCGCAACTACATGATCGCCATGGGCATCGCCGCCATCGTGGCGCTCATCGGCGTCAGCCTGTTCGCCCTCGACCGCATCGCCGTGCGCCCCATCAAGAAGCTGGAAGGCTATGCCTCCACCGTGGCGGCGGGCAACCTGGACGACACCCTGGACCTTGCTCAGCGCAACGAAATCGGCAAGCTGGCCGACAGCCTGCGCACCATGGTGGGCAGCCTGAAAGGCAAGATAGCCGAGGCCGATGAAAAGACCCGCATGGCCAACGAGGAATCTGCCCGCGCCGCCAAGGCGGGACGCGAGGCGGAAGAAGCCCGCGCCGCTGCCGTGCGCGCCCGTGCCGAAGGCATGCTGCAAGCCGCGGCCAAACTGGAGAGCGTGGTGGAAATCGTCACCTCCGCCTCCGAGGAACTGTCCGCCCAGGTTGAACAGTCCAGCAAGGGCGCGGAAAACCAGAGCGCCCGCGTGGGCGAGACGGCCACCGCCATGGAAGAAATGAACGCCACGGTGCTGGAAGTGGCGCGCAACGCCTCGCAGGCCGCCGAATCCGCCGAAAACGCCAAGGGCAGGGCCGAGAACGGCGCCACCCTGGTCACCGACGTGGTGCGCAGCATCGCCGAGGCGCAGACCCAGGCGCTGTCCCTCAAGGAGGACATGCAAACCCTGGGATCGCAGGCCGAGGGCATTGGCCAGGTCATGAACGTGATCACCGACATCGCCGACCAGACCAACCTGCTGGCGCTGAACGCGGCCATCGAGGCGGCCCGCGCCGGGGATGCCGGGCGCGGATTTGCCGTGGTGGCCGACGAGGTGCGCAAGCTGGCCGAAAAGACCATGAACGCCACCCGCGAGGTGGGCGACGCCATCCGCAACATCCAGCACGGCACCCGCCGCAACATCGACAACGTGGAGCAGGCGGTGCAGCTCATCGACAACGCCACCGGCCTCGCCAACAAGTCGGGCGACGCGCTGCAATCCATCGTGCAACTGGTGGAGGTGACCTCGGAACAGGTGCGCTCCATCGCCACGGCGGCGGAACAGCAGTCCGCCACCAGCGAGGAGATCAACCACTCCATCGAGGACATCAGCCGCATTTCGGCGGAAACCTCCGACGCCATGCGCCAGTCGTCCGTGGCCGTCACCGAACTGGCCCGCCAGTCGCAGGAGATGAAGACCGTCATCGACGGCATGAAAAGCGAGGCCACGACCGCGTAGCCAACCGGACACGGTGGTTCCGGGCACGCTGCGCAGGATATGGCATGCGGGGCGGCTGTCCCGCACATGCCGATGCGCATGCCGGTACACCACGGGGCCGGAGCGGCGGTACGCGCCGTTCCGGCCCTTTTCCGTCCGCAGGCCCGGCCTGCCCTGCCGCCGCAGCCGGAGGTCTTCACCACCTCGCCCGCCGTACCCGGCCGAACCCCGCAGCGTTGCACCGCCGCATACCACCTTGCACCGCCTCGGACTGTTGACCAACACGGCCACGGGCCTATACATGGCGGTACGGAGCGCGCACACGCCGCACGGCATAAGCACCCGCTCCGCAACCCGAAGCCCGCAGGAGGCACCATGAAACGCATCATCCCGGCCGCCGTGCTGCTGCTGTGCGCCGCCACGGCCCAGGCCGACGACAAGTTCTCCGCCATGGACAAGGACGGCAACGCCAGCGTGACCTGGGAAGAGTTCTCGGCCGCGTTCCCGCAGATGAAAAAGCCCGCCTTCGACGCCGTGGACACCGACGGCAGCGGGGCCATTACCCACGAGGAATGGGACGCCTTCCGCGCCCACCACGGCCAGGGCGGCATGGGAATGGGCGGCGGCATGGGCCCCAAGGACGGGCAAGGCGCCACCATGCCCAAGGACATGCCCAAGGGCATGGGCGGCATGGGGTCCGCCCCGCTCATCCAGCCCCCCTCCAAGTAGCCGCGCCGCCACGGCACAACCCCACCCCCCTGAATGCGAAACGGGCCGGTACAGTACCGGCCCGTTTGCTTGTCATCGGCAACCCATGGCGTGCATGGCGCGTCTGGCGGAGCCCCGTCCCGGCCCCATCGGCCCGAAAAACAGTCGGGCACTCGCGGCTACGTCGTTTCGCCCGAACCCGGCCCTTCCTCCTGTCCGCTGCCGGATGCGCCAGCAGGCCCGGCGTCAGGCCCGGCGTCAGGTCCGGAACCCGGCCCGGCACGCGGACCTTCGTGCACCGGCACCGCGCCGCGCTGCATCTTGCGCAATTCATGCTCCAACTGGTTCAGGGCATCCATCAGCAGCATGAACACCGGGCGCGTCTCTTCCGCACCGGCGGACCGGGTGCGCAGTTCCATCCGCTCGGCCATCTGGCGCACCCGTTCGGCGCCGATGGCCTCCGCCTCCAGGCGCAGCAGGTGCGACAGGGCGATGAGTTCCACCCGGCTGCCCCGGTCCATGGCCGACCACAGGCTTTCGCGCAGCGTGCCCGACTGGCGCAGGAAACGCAGCGAGGCCTCGTCGCCGCCCACCAGCAGCGTGGCGGCGTTGAACACCGGGGGCTCATCCACCGGCGCGGGCGACGACCGGCGCAGGGTATCCTCCCCGGCGCCGCCCACCATGCCTTCCACGGCGGCCAGCAAGGTCTTCAGTCGTACCGGCTTCAGGGCCACGGATACTCCGCCCGCCGCCTCCAGCGCGGCCTGGTCCACTCCGGCGGGGTCGCCGGTCATGAGCAGCACCGGCACGTCGGAGGGGGTGGGCGCATCGGTCAGGCGGCGCAGGGCGCGCACCACGTCGGCGCCGTCCATGTCGCGCGGGTGTGCGTCAACGACGGCCAGGTCGAAACGCTGCGTGCGGGCCATCTCCAGTGCCTCGTGCCCGGTAACCACAGAGACCGGGTCATGTCCGCCGCGCGCCAGGGCACGGCTGACGGCATGGCGATTCACGTCATCCGATTCCACCAGCAGTATCCTTAGCGGATCGGCGGCCACCAGCCGTGGCGGAGATGTAAGCCGCGCCCCCCCGGCCTCTCGCCAACCATGGTCCGCACGCCCCTCCGCAACGGAGCAGGGGGCGGACGGCATGCCTGGCTGCCCGCAGGGGGTGGACGGCGCGGCGGCATCCCGGGACGGGGCAGGCGAACCTGCGTTGCAGACGCCAAAGGGCAACAGCACGCGAAAGGTGCTGCCCTGCCCCGGCGCGCTGTCCAGCACGATGTGGCCGCCCATCATGTCCGTGAACTTGCGGCAGATGGCAAGGCCAAGGCCGGAACCGCCGTAGCGCCGGGCCGTGGTGGCGTCGGCCTGCCGGAAATTCTCGAAGATCAATTCATGCTTGTCGTCCGGAATGCCGATGCCCGTATCCCGCACCGAAAAGCACAACCATTGCGTGTCGCCGTCCGCAGGCGTCACCGAAGACGCCCCGGGCGCGGGCACGCCCCGTGCGGCGCCGCCACCCATTCCGGACACATCGGACAGATCGGGTACATCGGGCGTATGGGGCGTATGGGGCGTGCCAGGCACATGGGGCGGTTCCGCCCGGCAGACCACGACATGCACCCCGCCCTCATCGGTGAACTTGATGGCGTTGCTGATGAAGTTCACCAGCACCTGACGCAGCCTGCCGGGGTCGCCACGCAGGTGGCGGGGCACGTCGCGGTCGATGTGCAGGGTCAGGGCCAGGCCCTTGCGTTCCGCCGTGTGGCCCATGACGCGCATCACCCCGCGCACCAGCCGCGCCGGGGCGAAGTCGATGCATTCCAGGCGCAGCTTGCCCGCCTCCACCCGCGAAAGATCCAGCAGATCGTTGACGATGCCCAGCAGCGCCTCTGCCGAAACCAGCGCCGCGCGCAGGTTCTCGGCCACGTCGGCAGGCAGGTGTTCTTGCAATGAAAGTTCGGTCAGGCCGATGATGGCGTTGAGCGGGGTGCGTATCTCGTGGCTCATGTTGGCCAGGAATTCGCTCTTGGCCCGGCTGGCTTCCTCCAGTCCGCGCGCCGATTCGGCCAGGGTCTGTTCCGTCCTGCGGCGCTCCAGCGCGGCGCCGATGATCTCGCCCGCCGTCTGCAGAAACTTGAGGTCCACGGATTCCCACACCCTGGGCCTGCGGGTGTCGTCAAAACCGATGAACCCGTACCACCGCCCCTGCGCCACGATGGGCAGCACCAGCAGCGACCGGATGCCCTGCGATTCCAGGACGACCCGCTCCGACTCGGGGAAGGTGGCCACCGGCCCCCGGATCACCCGGCCCGCTTCCAGTTCGTGCCGCCAGCGGGGAATGACGGTGGCGTACGGCACGTCGCGCAACAGCGGGTTGTCGATCTGGGGCGGCACCCCCGGCGCGCACCGTTCGTAGCGCTGCGAACAGCACGGCTTGCCTTGCGCGTCCTGATGATTCTCGAAAATGTACACCCGGCAGGCCCCCGCCGCCTCGCGCAGGCTTTCCAGCACCACGCGCAGCGTGTCGTCGGCGCAGGGGCGCGCCAGCAGGTCGCGGGCGCAGGTGGACAGCACCCGGTCGTACAGCAGGCGCAACTGCATCTCGTTGCGGATGCGCACCCGTTCCGAAATGTCGCGCGCCACCGCCACGATAAGGTCCCCGCGCGCGGAATGCCACGCGCTGGTGCTGAGTTCCACCGGCACCAGCGAACCGTCGCTCCGGCAGTAGCGCGTCTCCTGGTCCAGCAGCGGCGTGCCGCCAAGCACGGTGCGCGAGATTTCCAGGCAGCGGTCGCGGGTCAGGGTGGGGTTGATGTCGCAGGGGCCCATGGTCAGCAACTGCTGGCGCGAAAGCCCCAGCAGGGCGCAGGCCCCGCGGTTGACGTCCACGTGCAGCCCGCTCACCGGATCGATGAGAAAGATGGCCTCGGCGGTGGCGTCCAGCGCGGCGCGGAAGCGGCGCATGGCCTCTTCCGTCTCCTTCATGTCGGTGATGTCCACCGCCAGTTCGTAGCGGGCCAGACGCCCGTCGCCCAGCGGCACCAGCCGGTCGATGCAGCGGAACCAGCGGTTCAGGGCCGGGTTGCGGAACTCCCAGACGTGGGCCTTTTCCGGCTCGTCGCGCAGGCGGCCATTGTTGCAGAAGGGGCAAGGGGTATCGCGGCCCTGCAGGGCCTCGTGGCAGCGGCGGCCCTCGCAGTCGCCCACCAGGCGGCGCAGGGCGGCATTGACGTGCAGGACCTCGTGGGTATCGATGTCGGACACATAGGCGCAGACCAGGCCATCCGCAGCCGGGGCAACCATTTCCACGAAGGGGTCGGCCACGCCGTACAGGGGCCTGCCCGCCCAACAGCCCGACGCCGGACGGGGCAGACGGGGGCCTCCATCGGGGGGGGCGGTGGGGGAGGAGTGAAGCGGCACGCCGCACGGCACGTGGTCGTCGGGGCGCAACCCCAGGGCCTCGCGCAGGCGGCGGTTTTCCTCCTCCAGCAGGCGCAGGCGGTCCTGGGCGGCATCGCCGGACACGGACGCACCGCCCGGCGCGCTGGCGCACACACCGGCACGCGCACCGGCGGCATGCTCCGGTGCATGCTCCGAAGCACGATTCGAGACATGTTCCGAGACATGTTCCGGGGATCGGGGGCGGGGCTGTGCGGCCCCGTCGGCATCATCCTTGCGCATGGCATCCTCACGGGGTTCCCCTGTATCGGGGCCACTCGGCATACTGCGCGAAACCGGGAGCGAAGGCAACCGCCCCAGAGCCCGTCGGCCTCAAACGGCCTCAACCGGTCTCAAACGGCAGCCCGCGCCATCCGGCAGGCATCATCCGCCACGCATCATCCGCATGCTCCCCCATCACACCATCCGTCTTGTCCTTGCCTGCCCCCCTGCCCGCCACTATAGTCCGCGCATGCGACATTCCAGCCACGACCACCGCCGCGCCACGCCCGGCGGTTCCATGCCGCGCCGCGCCGCGCAATCCGGGGCATGCCCCCAGGCGTACACCCCGCAACGCGGGCGCACGCCCCTGCCCCAGCCCGCCTTTCTGCCCACCACCGCGCGCGAGATGCGCGAGCTTGGCTGGGACCGGCTGGACGTGCTGCTCGTTTCCGGCGACGCCTACGTGGACCACCCCACCTTTGCCATGGCCCTGCTGGGCCGCTGGCTGGTGGCGCACGGATTTCGCACCGGCATCGTGGCCCAGCCCCGCTGGGACATTCCGGACGATGTGGCCCGCATGGGCCGCCCCCGCCTGTTCACCGGCATTTCGGCGGGCTCGCTCGACTCCATGCTGGCCCACTACACCGCCTTCCGGAAAAAGCGCCACGACGACGCCTTTACCCCCGGCGGCCGCGCCGGGGCGCGCCCCAACCGGGCGGCCATCGTCTACGCCAACCTGGCGCGCCAGGCCTTTCCCGGCCTGCCCGTGGTGCTGGGCGGCATAGAGGCATCCCTGCGGCGCATCAGCCACTACGATTTCTGGACCGACGCCCTGCGGCGGCCCATCCTCATGGATGCCAAGGCCGACCTGCTGGTGTGGGGCATGGGCGAGCGCGCCCTGCTGGACGCGGCCTGCGCGCTGGACAACGCCATGGAGGCCGTGGGGGCGGACAGTTACGATGCCGCCCTGCTGCCGCCCCTTGCGGAAATTTTCGATGGTATCCCCGGCACGGCCCGCATGGGCCGGGTGACCGAGTGGGGCGTGGCCCCGGCGGACGATGCCGCACATGGGGCTGGGGACGCTCCGGACGACGACGCCCGCAACGATGAGCGCACGGACTTTGATGGTCAGAACGGCAACGACCAGGGCGGCGCGGGTGACGGTGGCCCGAACGCCACCCCCCTCATGCGCCTGCCTTCGCACGCGGCCATCGCGGCGGACCCGACGCTGCTCATGCGCGCCACCCTGCTGCTGGAGCGCCACGTGCACCGGGGCGATGCCCGGGCCATCCAGCCCGTGGACGACACCCCCGCGTCGCGCGCCGTGCTGCTGGCCCCGCCCGCACCGCCCCTGTCGCCGGAAGAGATGGACGCGCTGTACGCCCTGCCCTTTGCCCGACGGGCGCATCCATCCCACCGCGAACCCGTCCCCGCCGAGGAAATGATCCGCACCAGCATCACCACCCACCGGGGCTGCGGCGGCGGCTGCTCGTTCTGTTCGCTGGCCCTGCACCAGGGGCGGCGCATCGCCTCGCGCAGCCGTGATTCCGTACTGGACGAGGCGCGCCGCCTGAACGACATGGAGCGCTTCAACGGTTCGGTCAGCGACGTGGGCGGCCCCAGCGCCAACATGTGGAATGCCCGCTGCACACTGGACCCGGCCCGCTGCCGCCGGGCAAGCTGCATGCACCCGCGCGTGTGCCCCGGCTTTGCCGTGGACCAGTCCGAGGCGGTGGAACTGCTGCGCGCGGTGCGCGCCACCCCCGGCGTGCGCCACGTGCGCCTGGCCAGCGGGGTGCGCTTCGACCTGGCCCTGCGCGACGCGGACGCCCTGCGCGCCTATACCATGGAATTCACCGGCGGCCAGTTGAAGGTGGCCCCGGAACACATCTGCGACAGCGTGCTGGACCTGATGCGCAAGCCCGGCCTTGCCGTGTTCGAGCGCTTCCTGACCGCCTTCGCCGACCATTCCACGGCGGCGGGCAAGGAACAGTACGTGGTGCCCTACCTGCTCAGCGCCTTTCCTGGCTGCACCGACAACGACATGCGCACCCTGTCCCGCTGGCTGGCGGCGCGCGGCTGGTCGCCCCGGCAGGTGCAGTGTTTCATCCCCACCCCCGGCACCGTGGCCACGGCCATGTTCTTCGCGGGCATCGACCCTGCGGGCAACCCCGTGCCCGTGGCCCGCACCGATGCCGCGCGGCTGCGCCAGCACCGCATCCTGATTCCCGACTTCGGCCTGCCGCCGGGCGCGGGAGGCAGACAGACGGACGGACCGGGAGGGAAATCCGGGGGCAGGCCCAACGGGAAATTCAGCGGACAGGAACGACGGGAACCGCGAGAACGGGGGAATGACGCGGGCCGCGACCGACGCGGCCACGGAGAACGATCGGGGGGCAACCCGGGCGGCAGGTCGGGCTGGCCTGACGGTCCGGACAATGACGCACGCAATGCCAACCGGCACGGTGCGCGCAGCGACAAGCTAAATGAGGGGCGAAATGAGGGCCGCAACGCCCCACGCCCCGATTCCCGGCCCGGCTCGCGTCCCGGCTCCGGTCCCGGTTCCCATAATGACAGGCGCGGAAGCAAGGGAGGAGGCGGAAGAACCCGCTGACGCCGACCGGCCTGACGGGATGTCCGGCAGTACACCCCGGACATCGGACCGGGTGCCCCAGACTGCGTCGTGACCGCTGGGCCGCCCCGCATGTGCAGGGCGTCAGCTCACATCGTCATCGGAAGGGAACGGCGGGCCGTCTTCATCGGCAAGGCGGGCAGGCGGTGCCGGACGCTCCGCGCCACCCGGCCTGCTGCCCTCGCGGATGCGGGGACTTCCCTTTCCGCCGCCCGGACGATGATGGCGCAGGGCCTGCAACGCGGCCTCGCGCACCGCATCGCCGCCATGGCGCAACAGGGCGGCCAAGGCCGTGGCGGGCGGGGTATCGCGCCCGCTTTCTTCCCGGCTCAGGGGCAGGGCCAGCACACGGCAGGCGTGTTCCTCCGGCAGGGCACGGCACAGGGCGTTTTCCGCCACCAGCAACGCCTCCAGCGAGCCGGACCGCACGGCACGAGGCGAATGCCTGGCTTGGCCACTCTGCTCCGCCAACGTATCCGCCCCGTCCGGCCAGTTCTTCCCGGCCGGGGCCTCGCCCCCCCTCGTTTCCGGCATCCAGCCGCCGGTATCCGCCACTTCGGGCGAAAGCCCCACCGCCACCGGACCGGCCCAGGCCGTGGGCAGCGCGCCCAGCACCGCCGCCGCCCGCCGCGCATCGCGCACGGCCAGATGGCGCAGCACGGCCACGGTCACGGCCAGCCCCTCCGCCGTCAGCAGACGGGCCAGCGCAACGGCGGGCACCCCCAGCAGCGGGGCAAACGGTTCGGCCTCGTTCCCCCCATCCCCGTCGCCGAAATCGCCCACCGCAACATCTCCGCGTGCGGCAGCCACACCTTTGCCGCCGTCCTCACGGGGCAGACCGGCCGACACCATGCCCGGCGCTTGCGGCGCAGCCGATGGCGCAACCATCGCGCGGCGCGCCTCCGTCTCCAGGCAGGCCCGCACCGTGCGCATGTCGTCCGGCCCCAGGGCCCGCATCAGCAGGCGACGCACCTGGGCCTCGCCTTCCAGCACCAGATCCTCCGCGCCCGCCACGCCCGCGCCGTCTTCGCGCAGCACGGCCTCCACCTGTTCCGCGTACAGCGACCCCTGTCCGCGCCCCAGACCACGCATGACCCGCACGAAACGGGCCGCCGCCTCGGGACGCATGGCCGCCAGCGCCTGCGCGGCGTGCACCTCGCCCATGGCCAGGGTGCGCACCACAAAACGCTGCTCCGGCGACAGCACCTGCCGGAACAGCCGCCGCCGGGCCATGCGCCGCCGCACTTCCGTGCCCAGTTCCGGGTCCAGCAGCGCCAGTACGACATCGCGCCGCTGCGGGGCCAGCCGGGCCGCCACCACCGCCGCCGTCTGCGGGTGCCCCTCCGCCAGGCGCGCGGCAAGTTCCGCGTCGGGCAACACCTGCAGGCGGTCATGGGCCGATTCGGCGGATTCGGTCTGTTCCGGGGCCAGCAGCGCGGTATCGTCGGACAGCAGGTCCGCCAGCGGCAGCAGCATGGACAGGGGCAGCACCAGCATCACCCGTCCCGTCCACGGCTCGGGAGACTGCGGAAACATCGGGGAAGTGGAAGACGCAGAGGTCGCCGCGGTCGCGGAGGTCACCAGGGGCTGGGGTAGGGCCAGTTCACGGGGAAGGGACGAACCCGCAGGCCGCTCCGGTTGCGGAACCACTGCGGGCGACAGCCAGTGCAACGCCACCGTGAACGGCGTGGCCACCAGCGGCTCGCCAAGGGCCGTCCAGTCGGGGCGCAGGACCTCGCGGGCGTGGGCGGGCTGCCCCGGCTCGCCGGGGGGCGCATCGCACCCGGAGGTCTCGATTTCGAAATAGGGCAGGAAGGCCCATTCCAGATCCAGTTGCAACTGCCGGCCAAGGTGCACGCACAGCCCGGACTCCGCATGGCCGGGCAGCCAGCCGTTGCGACTGCCCGAACCCGGCAGCGCAGGAACGGGGGAACCACCGGGCCGGTGGCCTGCCAGGCCATTTGCCCGGCCCTCTGCCTGTCCGTACACCGGATATCCCACCGGATATCCCCCCGGAGAACTCATGACCAAGCGAGGGTCCACGCCCAGCCCCAGCCAGGCAAGCGCATCGCGCAGGGAATGGTCGAACAGCAGCCCGGCCATGCCCTCCAGCGGCACCACGCCAAAGCGGTGCATGGCGGGCCGCGTCAGCAGCCCGGCGCACCCGGCCATGTCGCACAGTTGCGTCTCGTCGGGGGTGACCACGCAGCCCACCCCGCACAGGGTGCCGATGCGCCGGGCGGCGGCATCGGCAAAACGGCACAGGATGCGCCGGAGCAAGGGCAGGCGGCGCAACGTGGGCGGCCTGCCGGGGCGGCGCGGCATGTCTGCGGGTCCGGCAGAATCCAAAGAATTCACGACCCCCAGGACCCCTCCCAGACCCGCAAGGTCATCCATGCACTGGAAGGACGGCCCGGGCGGAGCCACGGCGCCCAATGACCGGGGGGCGCGGCTGCGGCCCCCTCGACCGGGCACCACCACCAGTTCCGGCGGGGTGCCGCCGCCACGCGGGGTGCGGGAACCGCCCGACCGGGGGGCATCATCGGGGAGATCGGGGCCAGCAGGACCGGCAGGATTGCCCGTACTGGCGGGGTTGGCAGGACTGGCGGGGTTGGCAGGACTGGCGGGGCTGGTGCCGTCATCCGGTGCCACGAAGCCGCCCGACAGGCCAGTTGCGCCAGACAGGCCTGCGGGGCCAGACGGACCAGACGGGCGCGGCGCACCGTACGGCGCATCACCGCCGGTTCCGCCAGCACGGCGGGTGCGGCGGAAGGGGAGCACCTTGCGGTGGGGTGGCCTGCGCTCTTTCATGGAACCTCCGGTGAACTTCCGGCGGGTTTTCGTCCATAGCCACCACCTACGCCAAAATGCAGCCATCGCCAAGTGCGCCGCGCGGCCCCGTCACGGCAGGCACGGCAGGGCGTGACGCGGGCCTTACGAAGGGACGCGGGCTTTACGCGGGCGCGCGGCGCGGGTATCGTCCGGCGCATCGACCACGCAACCCCGCAAGGAGGCGTCATGCCCCGCCACTGGCTGTTCAAGACCGAGCCCGGCTGCTTCTCCATCGCCCATCTGGCCGCCCTGCCCGGCGCAACCACCAGTTGGGACGGCGTGCGCAACTACCAGGCCCGCAACTTCATGCGCGACATGCGCCTGGGCGACCTTGGGCTGTTCTACCACAGCGTCACCAACCCCTCGGTGGCGGGGGTGGTGGAAATCGTGCGCGAGGCCTATCCCGACCACACCGCGTGGGACCCGGAAGACCGCCACTTCGACCCGGCATCCACGCCGGAAAAGCCCCGCTGGTTCATGGTGGACGTGCGGCTGGTGCGCACCTTTGCCCAGCCGGTATCCCTGGCCCTGCTGCGCACCCTGCCGGAACTGGGGGACATGGAACTGTTGCGCAAGGGCAGCCGCCTTTCGGTGCAGCCGGTACGTCCGCAGGAATACGCCACGGTGCTGCGCCTGGCCGATGCCCCGGCCTGAGCCGCAGCCCCGCGCCCCATTGTCCACGCCATGCCCCGATGCGCCTGCGCGCCGGGCATGGACCATCCACCGCCACTTCACGGATGCATATCATGACCAAGGAACTGGAAGATCGCCTGACCCGGCTGGAAGAAACCGTCTATTTTCAGGAACAGACCCTGCGCGAACTGAACGACGCGCTGGTGCGCCAGCAGGCCCAACTGGACGAGACAGAACGGCTGCTGGAGGCCACGCGCGAACGACTGCGCTCGCTGACCCGGGCCATGGAGGACGACGGCGGAGAGGATACGGGACCGCCGCCGCATTATCTGTAGGAAACGTCGCGCAGCTGGTGAATTTCACCCAACTGGCGCATTTCGCCTCACCGGCGGTCAGGGCAACCTGTCCGCCGGTTTCCGTTGCAGGCCGCAAACCTGGCCTTTTCCGGCACAGGTGACCCGCACGCGTTCGCCTGAAAGACCCTCCGGAGAACGCTCGGGCCGGACTGTCCGCGCTCCTGTCCGCGCGAAATCCGGACCATCCCGGTGTCCATCAATCTGGGGAAACCGAAAAAAACGGGGACGCCGCTTCCCGGTCGATGGCTGCCTCACCGTAAAGCTCGCCATGCCAGCGGGCCAGATGCCGTGCCAGCACCCCTGCCAGCAGCACGCCCAGCCATGTGCCCGCCGTGTTGGCGGCCACGTCCGCCGCAAAGGCCATCCTGCCGGGCAGGAAGGCCTGCGCGCACTCCATGGCCACGCCCAGCAGGGCCATGGACCATGCCGCCCGGCGCGCTGCACGGGACAGAAGGGGCGTGGGCGGGTTGCCCCACAGCGACCCCGCCGCCAGCACCGCCAGCACCAGATAGGCCAGCGCGTGCCACACCTTGTCGATGTTCGGCACGTCCAGCAGCATGTCCGGCTGGGGGATCAGCGACTGATACATCACCACGGCCACGGCCAGCGCCCAGGCGCACCGGGTGCAGACCGGCCGCCACGGATGCCCGGCCAGCAGGGCCAGCAATGCCCATGCGTTCAGGGGCCGCCGGGGGCGTGGGGGATGCAGGGGGCGCGGTACACCGCTCCCGAATGGTGACATGAGAAATCCTGCATGAAAACGGCGGCCATGCCGCCGGTGAAAGCGCCGTCATCTAAAGGCCAGGGGCCGATACATCAGGGGACGGCGCGCCGCGCCGCTTCAGCGCAGCCGTCAGCCGCCGCCGGAACAGACCGTGCGGGGCGCGGCATCGCGCCCGCCCCTGTCCGACATGTCACTGCCCGAATTGCCTGACTGATCTGACTGGCCCGACTGGCCCGGCGGCGCGCACGGCCCGCAGGGGCCGAACTCCACGGGCAGCCCGGCGGCATGCCAGGCGTCCATGCCGCCCGCGATGCGGTAGGCCACGGCAAAGCCCTGCACCACGGCGGCGCGGGCGGCGGAATCGCTGCGGGTGGACGTGGCCCCGTCGCACACGAAGGCCACGGATGGACACTGCGCGGCGCACAGCACCTTGTGCAGCCACCAGCGCCGCAGAAGGCGGGCCACCCAGGTGAGCGGCAGGGGAAAGCACAGCGCGCCGGGAACGTGCCCGGCCTCGAACTGCGGGGCATCGCGCACGTCCACCACGCTCAGCGCCCCGGTCTGGACGCGCCGCCAGGCCTCGTCCGGAACCAGCAGGCCGTAGCCCCCAGCGTCCGCCTGCCGTTGCAGCCCGACCGGAAATCCCCGCGAACCATCGCCCATGCGCCGTTACCTTTCGCCCCCCGTGCACGGTTCCACCCTGCCCGCACGTAACACGGCGCGGACGGGACGAAAAGCCCGACCGCGCCGCGTGGCATGCCTGGTCCGGCGGGCCGCGCTTGCGGCCCGCCCTTCGCATCCCGGGGGATGTTTCCAAATCTGGGTTTAGCCCTAGACTTCGCCGCCCTTCAGGGAAGCAGGCGCTTCCGGCCCACTCTTCAGACACTTGAGCACGTGGGCCATGTTGCGGCCCAGGTTGACCATGGTGCGGATGCCTTCCTCGTCGCCGTTGACGTCGCCGGGGGCCAGGCCGATGCCCACGTTCCAGTAGCTGGAACACGGCACCACCATCTCGGCGATGCCGAAGAAGGCCATCAGCCCGTTGTACACCTGCTGCGCGCCGCCGCGCCGCACGGCCACCACGGGCGCGCCCACCTTCATGCGCAGCGCGCCGCCGTTGGCGATGGAGACCATGCCCGCGCGGTCGATGAGGGCCTTCATTTCCGTGGAGACGTTGGCGAAATAGGTGGGGGAGCCCAGAATGACGCCATCGGCCTTGTGCATGGCGGCGATCCATTCGTTCATGGGGTCGCCGGTCTGGATGCACTGGCCGTCCTGCTTTTCGAAACACTTCATGCAGGCGATGCAGCCGCGCACGGCCTTGCCGCCCACGCGGAATTCCTCGGTGGTGACGCCTGCGGCCTCAAGCTCGCGCCGGACGGCGCCGAGCAGGATGGACGTGTTGCCGTTCTTGCGGGGGCTGCCGTTGAAGACGACGACATGCATGGAAATATCCTCCGGTTGGGATGGGGACATGATGGGTGGCCGCATGGCCGCACCGCACCCGGAGGCGGGGCCGCGCGCCGTGCCCGCTCCGGCCAGGGAAGGCGGAACAGGGCACGGCGCGCGGCCCGTATCCGGGCTATTGCGCGGGGCCTGCGGCGGTTTCTTCCGCCGGGCCGTCGGCCTCTTCCACAAGCAGGCCCAACGGCACGTACGGGCCAAGGGGAATCAGTTCGAACTCTATCTGCCCCTGCTTGACCAGGGGCAGGGTGTTGATCAGCGACTGCGCTTCTTCCATGGAGGGGGCTTCCAGCACCATGACGGTGCCGGAGCGGTCCTGCCGGAAGTACACCTCGCGGACCACGTCGGCGAGATACATCTTGATGGTATGGGCCACTTCCTTCAGGAAGTTGGCGCGGATGACGTCGGGGGTGGCGTCTTCGCGAACCTTGTCGATGGCGAGAATCTTCATGCGCGGCTCCTGGTGGAATTCGGGTTGCACCCGGTCCACGACGGGTACGCGGTTTCGCCGTCTGGCTCAAGGCCCCAGTGCCCTGCCGCAGGGGACAAAACCGGGCAACGGCCCCGTCCTGCTCCCCTGCCTGCCGGGCAGGCCCGTTACTCCCCGGCCACCTCGCCGCGCGCCACGGGACAGTAGAAGCCCCGGTTCTCGCGCAGGGGGCCGTAACACTTGTTGCACGAGATGCACGTGGCGCGAGCGTCGTCGCCTTCCGCCCAGCGGCGCACCAGGCCGGGTTCGCGGATCAGCGGGCGGCACAGGGAAAGCATGTCCGCCGTGCCCTCGTCCACCAGTTGCTGCGCCACCTGCGGGGTACGGATGCCGCCCACCAGGATCAGCGGCGCGCCCACCTCGGTCTTGAAGCGGCGGGCGGCCTCGCGGTACCAGGCCTCGTCCTCCGGCTTGCGGATGCGGGTCACCCGGGCGGGCATGCGGCTCGGCGGGTTCATGGCCGTGCCGCCGGACATTTCCACGGCGTCCACCCCGGCGGATATGGCGTGCCGGGCCGTTTCCAGCATCTCGTCCACCTCGAATCCGCCGTCCATGAAGTCGGAATTGTTCAGCTTCACCCACACGGGACAGCTCGGCCCCACGGCCTCGCGCACGGCGCGCACCGCCATCAGCAGGGGGCGCATGCGGTTTTCCAGGCTGCCGCCGAACTGGTCGGTGCGCTTGTTGCGCGCGGGCGACAGAAACTGGCTCAGCAGGTAGCCGTGCGCGCCATGGACCTGTACACCGTCAAAGCCCGCCTGCACGGCGCGACGCGCGGCGGCGGCAATGGCGCTCACCACCTCGTCGAGGTCCGTTGCAGTCATTTCACGCATGGGCGGAAAGCCTTCCCGCTCGAAGGGGGTGGCGGTCATGCCGGGTTCTCCGGTGGCCGGGGTATGGGCCAGACCGCCCGCATGGGCCAGTTGGGCCACGATGCGCCCGCCGCCCGCGTGCACGGCGTCCGCCAGCATGCGCAGACCGGGAATGCACGCGTCGTCGTGGATGCCGAGTTGGCGGGGGCCCGCCTGCCCGCGCTTTTCCACGTAGGCATGGCCGGGAATGACCACGCCCACGCCACCCTTGGCCAGTGCGCCCAGCACGTCTGCCAGGGCCGGGGTGGCCAGGCCGTCGTCTGTGGCCAGCCCTTCCCAGGTGGCGGAACGGACGAAGCGGTTGGGCGATTCCAGGTTGCCGATGCGCACGGGAGCGAAAATGGATGCGCTCATTGGGTCTCCGTGATGCGCTACCCGCCCCGAAGGGGGGCCGCGCGTAAATGTTTCCTAAAATCGAAATGTTGCCGGTGATAATGCCGGGACAACGGACGGCGGGTTGCCGCCCCCCGTCATTTCTTCCGGTCGGCCAGCAGCACACCGGCCACGCCGATGTCTTCCGGCTGGCGACAATCGATAAGCACGGTGATGGTTTCCGGCGGCAACTTCATGACGCGCGCCGCCGTGGCGGTCAGTTCGCGCACCAGTTCGCGCTTGTCTTCCGTTGCCATGGGGTTGGCCACCACGCTGATGATGGGCATGCTACCACCCGTTCCAGTGGACCTTGGCTTCGTCGTAGCGGTCCTGCGGGGCCAGTTCCTGAGCCGGGTGGCCGATGACGATGAAGCCCAGCGGCACCACGTTGTCCGGCAGGCCGAGCAGGCGGCGAAAGCCATCCTCGCGGTCCTGCATGGGGTGCACGCCGGTCCACACCGCGCCCAGCCCCTTGCCGTGCACGGCCAGCAGGATGTTCTGCACGGCGGCGGAGCAGTCCTGCACCCAGTAGCCGGGGTACTTTTCCGCCGTCAGGTCGGCGCACACCAGAATGCCCAGCGGGGCCTTTGCGGCCATGGCGGCATACTGGCTGAACGCGGGAATGGCCTCCAGCAGCGCGCGGTCGTCCACGACCACGAAGCGCCACGGCTGGGCATTGCCCGCGCTGGGCGCGGACATGGCGGCGGCCAGGATGTCGCGCACATCGGACGCGGCAACGGGGGCCTCGGTGTACTTGCGAATGGAACGGCGCCCGTGGATGGCGGAAAGGATGTCCATGAAACCCTCCTGCGCCCTGTGTGGCGCGGATTTGCGAGGTGCCAGAGCATGATTCCTGCGGCATCGCCGTGTGCCCGGCCAGCCGCCGCCCCTGCCGGAGACTCCCTGCGGCAAGGCGGCGGTGGCCGGGACAGGCAACGCGGGCAAGAGATGGCGAAACTCTACGGCACAAAATACCTGCTTCGGATTTTTCATCAAGTACGCACCATTTTGTGGCATAGTATCCTGCAGCATACTGTAGGGTCTTGAAAGATACCGAAGATGATACTATGTTTCGCGCGGAGGTACCAGATGGTCACGGCATGCACCCTCAAGCACTGCGCGGGCAAGGAATACTACTGCTCGCTGGAACTGACCCTTCAGGTCATCGGCGGCAAGTGGAAGCCCATCATCCTGTGGCGGCTGGGCCAGGACGGTACGCTGCGCTTCAGCGAACTGCGGCGCATCATGCCCAACATCACCCAGAAAATGCTCACCCAGCAGCTGCGCGAACTGGAATCGGACGGCGTGCTGCACCGCGAGGTGTACCCTCAGGTGCCGCCCCGCGTGGAATATTCGCTGACCGAACTTGGCCGCAGCGTGCTGCCGGTGCTGTCCGAAATGTGCAAGTGGGGCCACGCCTTCGAGGCGAATCACGGCACGACCGACATGACTGGCGCCAAGGCCACCGGGCGCGGCGAGTCCGCAGCCATCGGCGACGACCTGGACATGGCCGTGGGCGAAGTGTAGCCGCCAGCCGTCTCGTTTCAGCCCCCCAAAAATAAAAAGCGCCCGGAGCAACTCCGGGCGCTTTTTATTTTTGGGATCAAACCGTGCCTACAATACATTCCGCAGGCACAGCAACGCCGTGCCCACGAAGGCGATGCCCGCCCCGGCAATGGCGCGGGGCGTGGGCCAGCGCCGCTCCACCAGTGCGGCCACGGGAATGATGAAAATGGGCTCCAGCCCTATGAGCGTGGCGGCAATGCCAGTCTTGGTGGCACCAATGGCCACCAGCGACAGCCACACCCCCACCACCGGCCCGATAAGCGAGGCCACCAGCAGCAGACGGAAATTGCGGCGGTCCTGACTGCTTCCGCGCACCACGCCCAGCGCCGGGCGCAGCCTGCCGGTCAGCATGGCCGTGGGCCAGAACACACCCATGGCCACCACCATGCGCAGCAGTGCGGCGAACAGCGGGTCCACCCCTTCGCTCAACCCCTGCTTGGACAGCACCATGCCACCGGAAAGCGCCAGTGCCGAGGCAAAGGCCAGACCCACCCCGCGCAAACGCACGGCGCGGGACAGGGGCACCGCCCCCTCGGGCACCGTGCCGCCGTCGCCCACCACCCAGGCCACCCCGACCGTGGCGATGAGAATGCCCGCGATGCCCATGGGGCCGATGGCCTCGCCCAGAAACAGGTAGCCGAGCACGGCGGTGATCACCGTGGACAACGACTGCACCAGCAAGGCCACCCGCGCGCCCACCAGCACCACGCCGGAATAGAACAGCAGGTCGCACAGGGCCACGCCGAACACTCCGGACAGGGCCAGCGATATCAAGGCCACTGTGCTGGGGCCGCCCGCGCCAGTCAGGCCAGTCAGGCCAGGCGAGTTGCCCGCGCCGGGCACCATCACCCCGCCGCCGAAAAAGAGCACGGATGCGCCCCACCATGCGCCGAACATCACGATGCAGATGGGCAGACGCAGCAGGATCAGGGTGTGGGCGCCAAGGCGCCGGGAAAGGATGGCGTGGATCTGGCACGAAACCGCCCAGAGGGCGGCGGTGGACAGGGCGGCGAGTTCGCCGGTCCCGAGGGCGGGCATGGGGTTCCTCCGCAGGGCGGAAGCTGGCCGGACGGGACCGGCGCACGGGTTGCCTGACGATTGCGTGGAAGTCGCGGTGGGAACCACGCACCGCCACCACGGCAGGCGCGGATGCCCGAGCGCACGGCCTACGCCTTGTGGCGCGCCGGGTCAACCATCCGGATATGCAGGCTGTTCCGCGAGCGGGAATGCACGGGGGGCGCGGTCCGTAGCCCCCTTACCCTGCCCTCTCAAACGGAGGGGGCGGACAAGGCAACGCCCAAACACCCCTTACGCGCTCAAACCCCTCTCGCGCAGTACACCCCAGCACAGCAGCGGAACATCGGTGATCAGCCCGGCCACGCCCCAGTCCATGAACCGGCGCATGTCCGCCTCTTCGTTCACGGTCCAGACGTTGACGGCAACGCCGATTGCCCGCAGCCCGGCCACGTCCGCTTCGGTGACGATGTCGTCGCCGGGGTGGTAGGCCACCACGCCAAGTTCGCTGCACAGGGCCACCGGGTCGTCCGGGCGCACGTCCTCCACCAGCGCGGCAAGGGCCAGCGCGGGTTCCATGCGGGCCGCGTGGCGCAGGCAGTCGTGCCGGAAGGAGGACAGCAGCGTCCGCTCCATCAGGCCATGCGCGCGGATGCATTCCAGCACGGCGCGGACCACCGCCTCGTCGCCCGGATAATTCGGGCTGCCAGGGCTGCCGTCCGCGTTGACGGTCATGTCCTTGATTTCCACGTTGACGCGCCAGGCGTGGTCCGCCGTGAAGGCCAGGGCCTCGTCCAGCGTGGGGATGCGCAGGCCGGGGAACAGGGCAAGGTCGTCGGCGGTCACTCCACCCGAGGCAATCTGGCCGTGCGGGTCCGCAGCCTGATACCAGCCGCCCGTGTCCAGTCCGCGCACCTCGTCCAGGGTGAAGTCGCAGACCCGCCACGGGGCTCGGCCTGCGTATTCCGGGCGGGTGGCCACGTCGGTGGTGCGGTCCAGGGTGTCGTCGTGCACCACCACCAGATGACCGTCAGCGGTAAGCTGCACGTCCAGTTCCCACAGGTCCGCGCCCTCTTCCAGCCCGCGCTGGGCGGCAAGGATGGTGTTTTCGGGCGCCACGGAGCGCGCGCCGCGATGGGCGATGCACAGCACCCGCCCCTCGCGCAGGGCGTAGTATCCTTCACGGGGCATGGTTGCACCGGACATGCTGACCTCCTGAAAATTCGAGCAAAGGCACGACTCCATGCCTGGAATACGTACCCCAAATAAAAAGTTTGGGAGGTTGGGGGGTCCGGGGGGAAGGAACCTTTTCCAAAAGGTTCCTTCCCCCCGGTTCATTTCCAACACTCTCTAACTACCGGCTTCGGTCCTCCGCCCCGCATACAAATTCACGCACGCCACCAGCGAGGTGCCCACGATGAGCAGGAACGAGATGGCGTTGATGACCGGGGTGGAGCCGTCGCGCACCTGCAGATACAGGTTGATGGGCAGGGTGGGTTCCGAGCCCACGAGAAACAGCGTGGTGTTGAAGTTCTCGAACGACATCAGGAAGGCCACTGCGCCCGCGCCGATGATGGCCGTGCGCAGGAACGGCAGGGTGATGTAGCGGATCACCTCCAGCCTCGTCGCCCCCAGATTCAGCGCGGCTTCTTCCAGCGTGCGGTCGAACTTTTTCAGCCGGGCGGAAACAACCAGGGTGACAAAGGTGGTGATGAACGAGAACTGCCCCAGCACCACCAGCCAGAAGCCGGGCCGCAGGATGCCCACGTCGATGCCCAGCACGTCTTCCATGAAGGTGCCCGCCGTGGTGGCGGCAATCAGGATGGAAATGCCCAGGATGACGCCGGGCACCACCAGCGGGGCCAGCATCAGGAAGTACAACGGCCCCTTCAGCGGAAACTCCTCCTGCTCGAACAGGAAGGCGGCGCAGGTGCCCACCAGCGTGGCCAGCGCGGACACCAGGATGGCGGTCTGGGCGCTGGTGAGGATGGACGACAGGTTGCCCCGGTCGTGGAAGATGCCGGTGCGCGCGGGCAGGTCGGCCAGGAACCAGTCCAGCGTGAAGCCCTTCCACGGCAGCGAGGGGAATTGCGAATCGTTGAAGGCCAGCACGCAGGTGACCGCCAGGGGTGCGAACAGAAAGACGAAGTACAGCGTGATATACAGGCCGTAGCCCATGGTGTAGCCGCGCGAGCGCGGCAGCGAACGGATCATTGCACTACCCTGCTCAGTTTCTGGCCGGTCAGCCGCAGCCCCAGCCAGATGATGCACGACGACAGCGCCAGCAGCAGAAAGCCGAAGGCCGCGCCCTGGTTCCAGTTGAAGCTGGCGATGAACTGGTTGTAGATCTGCTCGGTGAACCACAGCGAATTCTTGCCGCCCATCAGGTTGGGCGTCAGGTAGTTGCCAAGGGTGAGCATGAACACCACTATGCCCCCGGACATGATGCCCGGCATGCAGTGCGGCACCACGATGGTGCGCATGATGGTCCACGGGCCCGCGCCAAGGTCGCAGGCGGCCTCGATGAGGCTGTCATCCAGGCTTTCCAGCACGGACACCAGCGGCACCACCATGAACAGCATGGAGGTGTACACCAGCCCCATGATCATGGTGGCGTCGTTGTACAGCATCTCCACGGGCCTGGCGGTAATGCCCAGCGCCGTCAGCCAGTGATTCAGCACGCCGCTTTCGCGCAGCAGGATCATCCAGCCGTACACCCGCACCAGTTCGCTGACCCAGAACGGCAGCAGCAGCATGGTCAGCAGAAAGCGCGAGGTGTTCCGCGCCACCACCTTGGTCACGTAGAAGGCCACGGGCAGGGAAACCAGGAAGGTCAGCACGGTGACCAGCACCGAATACCCGGCTGTGCGCACGAAGGTCAGCCAGTAGATGGGTTCCGAGAAGAACTGGTGGTAGTTTTCCAGGCTCCAGCCTTCGTCGCCGAAGGCCGGGTCCATGCGAAAGGACATGATCAGCAGGTCGATGTGCGGCAACACGATGAGCAGCCCCAGCCACAGCACCACCGGGGTCAGGAACAACGCCAGGGTCAGGCGCAGTCCCGGTCGGGATTTCACGGGCGCTGCATGCACGGCGGCGCTCATTTCCCGCTCCCCGCCGCGAAGCAGATGCCCGCGCGGTCGTCCCAGCCCACGGTGATGCGGTCGCCGGGCTTGATGTGGTCGTACAGGCGGTTCTGGGGCAGGGCCACCATGACCTCGCGGCGCGAACCTTCCGGATGGGTCAGCAGGCGGCTGGCCGCGCCGTCGAACAGGATGGCCTGCACCTGCACCTGCACGCGATTGGCGCAGGCCCCGCGCACCGGCAGGGGCGCATCGCCGCCGTCACCAGCCACGTCACTGGTCGCGCCGCCTGTCGCGTCACCGGTCGCACACGACACCTCATCGGGGTCGATCAGCACTGCCTCTGGCCGGATGAACATGTCCACCCGCGCACCCCTGGCAAGCCCGGCGGCCACGCGGGCGCGGAACACCGCGCCCTCGTCGGTGCGCACCAGCCCCGCATCGCCGCTGGCTTCTTCCAGCGTGCCCGACCACACATTGGTCTCGCCCACGAAACCGGCCACGAAGGCCGAAGCCGGGCGGCGGTACAGGTTGCGCGGGGTGTCCACCTGCTCGAAGCGCCCGGCGTTCATGACCGCCACGTGGTCGGACATGACCAGGGCCTCGGACTGGTCGTGGGTGATGTACACGAAGGTGGTGCCCACCTCGGCCTGCAACGTTTTCAGTTCCACCTTCATCTGCTCGCGCAGCTTCAGGTCCAGCGCGCCCAGAGGCTCGTCCAGCAGCAGCACGGCGGGTTCCAGCACCAGGCAACGGGCAATGGCCACGCGCTGCTTCTGCCCGCCGGAAAGCTGGGCGGGCATCTTGGCCCCGTAACCGGGCAGGCCCACGCGTTCCAGCACGTCCTGCACCCGGCGGGTTATCTCGCCCCCGGCCATGCCCCGGCGTTTCAGGCCAAAGGCCACGTTGTCGGCCACGGACATCATGGGAAACAACGCAAGATGCTGGAAAATCAGGTTCACCGGGCGGCGGTTGGGGGCAATGCCCGCCATGTCGCGCCCGCGAATGGCGATGACGCCGGAATCGGGCGACTCGAACCCCGCGATCATGCGCAGCAGGGTGGTCTTGCCGCAGCCCGAAGGCCCGAGGATGGAAAAGAACTTGCCCTGCTCCACCTCGAACGACACGTCGTTGACCGCCGTGAATTTTTCAAAGCGTTTGACGAGGCGGGTGACGGAAAGGTCCGCAGATATACTTGGGGAAGCGCCTGGGGAAGCGGCAGAAGAAGCAACTGGCGAAATATCCGTGGGCATAGGGTCATGCACTCCCGCCGCGCTGGCCTGCCCGCCCTTTCGCCGCGTATCCCCGTCCGGTCCCGTGTCGGCACCGTTGCCGGGCCGCATCGGGTCCGCGTGGGGCTCGCGGATTCGCAAAAGGGCTTGGGCCGCCATGCGCGGCGCATCTGGATGGCCACCCGCTGCCGGGCCATCCGGTATCCATCGCGGTTACGCCCCACGCCGATGAACGGGGGCGAAACCGCCGGGCCCTGCACGCCCGGCGCGTCCTGTTCCGGATGCAACGAAACGGGGCGCCGCACCCCCCTCACGGGCAGGCACGGCGCCCCGGCGTCATGCTACTGGGCGGCCTTCACCCGGTCCAGCGCCTTGCCTTCCATGGCTTCGAGCTTGGCGGGCACGGGCGGGTACCACTTGATGTTGTCGATGACCTGCTGCGGGTAGCAGCGTTCGAAGTCGGCGCGGAAGGTGGGCTTCAGGCGTTCGCCCACACCCACGGCGGCGGTGGGGGTGTCTTCGGCGTTGGTGAACACGGCCGCGTTTTCGGGCCGCATCATGAAGTTGATCCACTTGTACGCGGCGTCGGCGTTGTCGGCCTTGGCGGGGATGGCGAAGGTGTCGATCCAGCCCAGCGCGCCGGTGGTGGGCGCCACGAAGTCGATGTCGGGATTTTCGGCATGCAGCTTGAAGCCGCCGTTGTCCCAGGCCTGGGCAATGTGCACTTCACCCGAACGCATGGATTCCAGCAGCGCGTCGCCGTTGGTCCAGTAGTTCTTCACCACGCCCTTGGCGGCGATGAGCTTGCCTTCCACCTGGTCCAGCATCTTCTGGTAGGCGGCCTCATCGGCGTACAGGGCAAAGGGGTCGATACCCATGCCGAAGGCCTGCGCGATGAGGGTGGGGCGCTTCAGGCGATAGCTGGCGCGGCCCGCGTACCTGGCGTCCAGCAGATCGGCAAAGCTCTTGGCCTCGGGCGCGAACTTGCGGTTCACGATCAGCCCGTCGGTGCCCCAGCAGAACGGCACGGCATACGACTTGCCCTTGACCAGGGTGTTCTTCTTCACCGCGTCGAGCATGGAAGGAATGAACCGGGCTGCCTCGATGCGGCCGAAGTCGATGGGCTGGTACAGGCCAAAGCTTGCCTGCACGGAAGAAATGCGGTCCTGGCTGGGCTGGGCAAGGTCGAACCCGCCGCCGCGCGTGGCGCGCAACTTGGCGATCATTTCCTCGTTGTTCGAATAGGTCACCTGCACCTTGTAGCCGGTTTCCTTCTCGAACTTTTCCACCAGTTCCGCCGGTGCGTAGCCCTTCCAGGTCAGCAGGCGGAATTCCTTGGGCGCGGCATGGCCCAGGCAGGGCAGCAGCAGCACCGTGAGCATCGACAGCAGCAACAACATCTTCTTCGTCATGTGCAGTCTCCGGGTATGATGGGTTTCCCGCCCGCGCGCGCCGCATCCCGTGCACGGCGCAATCCCGCAACGGGAGCGCCCATAATGACGCCCACTGGTTACGCGAAGATTGCGCGCACGCCACACACGGGTCACGGCCGCACGACCACGCTTGCAAGGCTACTCCAAAACCCTGCCGCTGTCACCGAACCGCGTGGCGGTATCCGCTCCTTGCGGCGCGCAGGCCTTCCGCCGTGTACAGGGCCAGGGCCGCCCAGATGCAGCCGAAGGTCAGCAGGTGGGCCGAGGTCACCGGCTCGCGGAACACGAAGGCCCCCAGCAGAAAGGCGATGCTCGGCGCGATGTACTGCATGATCCCCAGCGTCATCAGGCGCAGCCGACGCGCCGCGAAGGCAAAGCACAGCAGCGGCGTGGATGTGGCGATGCCCGCGCCCACCAGCAACAGGCTGGTGGCGGCACCCTGGTGACCCAGCGCGCCGCCCCCCTGCCACGCCAGCCACCCCAGGTAGCCGATGGCCACGGGCGCAAGCAGCATGGTCTCGATGAACAGGCCGGGGATGGACTCCACCTTCACCAGCTTGCGCAACAGGCCGTAGAACGAGAACGACACCGCCAGCACCAGCGCCACCCACGGCAGCCTGCCGTAGGAGACCAGCATGGACAGTACCCCGGCGGCGGCGATGGCGATGGCCGCAAGCTGCACGCGGCTTGGCCTTTCGCCCAGCACCAGCGCGCCCAGCAGGGCGTTGACCAGCGGGGTCATGTAGTAGCCCAGGCTGGTTTCCAGCACCATGTCCGAATTCACGGCCCAGATGTACAGGAACCAGTTGCCGCCGATAAGCAGGCTGCTGCCCGCGATGGTGGTCAGGTTGCGGCGCGAGGCCAGGGCGGCGCGCACCTCTGCCAGGCGCCCCCCCAGCAGCACCAGGGGCAGCAGGAACACCACCGACCAGGCAATGCGGTGGCACAGGATTTCGAACGAGGGCACCTGCTGGACAAGCTTCCAGTACAGGGGCAGCAGGCCCCACAGGCCGAACGCGCCAAGGGCCCCCCAAAGGCCCGCGCGCGTGGTGCGTTGCTCCGGTTGCGGCGGCATGGCTTCTCCGTGGTGGCGACAGGGGTGCGAGCCCCGCGCCCAAAGGTGGCGAAAGAATGGCCCGGGTACACACGAAAGGTCGCGGCTGGCCCAAAAAGAAGGGGGCCGTCGCCGACGGCCCCCGGAAATGCGCTGGGTCGTTGTCTACCGGCTGAAGGATCTGGCGAACAGGGCCTCGATGGCGGCCTTGCCGGAGTCCTCGATGAATCGGGTACCGGTGGCGGTGAAGTGGCGGTGGGTAATGCGCGGGGCGGCCTCGGGCAGCCAGGCGTCCTGTTCCCAGCGGAACCAGCCGTTCTTCACCTGGTCGAACACGAACAGGGGCTTGTTGCAGATCTTGGCGAATTCGGCGCCCCAGCCGGTGCCGCCCTTGACGGTGCCGTCCTCCATCACCTCGCCCACCACGAACACTTCGTGCCCGCTGCTGACCTGCCAGCAGATGGACTGCAACACCTTACGGAACAGGGGGGCGCGGGTGTACTGGCGGTTCATCAGGCGCGAGACGTAGGTCAGGCTCACGTCCTTCAGGGCCAGTTCCTCGCTGGTCAGCACGCGCACGCCGCGCATGCGTTCCACCTGATGGCCCTCGAAGCTGTAGTTGACCTCTTGCAGGCCATACGCCTCTGCCGTGGCGCCGAAGCAGGCCTCGGTCCCCGTGGCGCCGCCGCTGTACAGGATGCATTCCCTGGGATCAAGCATCGGTATCCTCCGTCGCGTTCGTGAAGGCCGGCCCGCCGCCGGCGCGATGTGGTGGCGTCGTGCGACGTGCGCGGCGGGCACCACCCGACGACACGTCATGAAAAGGGAAGACCCGCCCCGAAAGGCCGGGACGGGTCCAGTATACGCATTTGTCTTGCGGTGTACAGCGGACTAGTGACGCACGCGGGCCGAACCGTCATTCCCCGTCAGGATGCGCACCCGGTCGCCCACCACGAAGGTTTCGTCCGGTTCCTGCACCACGGACATCACCTGCCCGTTCTCCAGCCTGACGGTGATTTCGATGGCCTTCTTGGTCTTCATGGCCTGTTCGCCGGCATAGCCCGCGGCGCCACCGGCCACGGCGCCACCCAGCGTGGTCAGCACCCGGCCCTTGCCGCCGCCGATCATGTTGCCAAGCACACCGCCCACCACGGCGCCGCCAAGTGCGCCGAGACCGCTGGGGCTGTCCTCGATCACGGAATCGCTGATCTGTTCCACGGTGCCGTACTGCACGGTGTGCGACATGCGGGTCTGCCCGCCCTTGTAGGTGCCGCCGCCGTAGGTCTGGGCGCAGCCGGAAATGGCAAGCCCGAGGATAAGCAGCGTCACGAGGGCCTTGAGTTGACGCATCTCGTTCTCCTTGTCTTGAGACCAAATCGTTTGCCGCGTCGTCGGGAATGACGGCGCGATTTCCTATCTGAATATACAGCCTGCGGACGGGGGATGCAACACGCCCCCGCAGCACATGTCCGACAAGCTCCCGGTGCGGTATGGGCTCCGGCATGGGCTCCGGTCCGGTCACCTGGGCCTGGGCACCTGTCTGGACGCCGGGGGCCATGCAGAACGCCGCCCCGGAACCTGTTGTCCCGGAGCGGCGCGACGTGCCGTGTGCGGTTCGGGTCTAGTAGCGGGGCGGGCGGGGCGCCTTGGGCTGCGCCTCGTTGACGCGCAGGTTGCGACCGCCGAACGGGGTGTTGTCCAGGGCTTCGATGGCCGCCGCAGCAGCGGCGTCATCCATCTCGACAAAGCCGAAGCCGCGGGCGCGCCCGGTTTCACGGTCGGTGACCAGCTTGACGGAAAGCACCGTGCCGTAGGTGCTGAACAGGCTGCGCACTTCGTCCTCGGTGGCGGCCCAAGGCAGATTGCCGACGTAGATAGACTTGGCCATGCGAAAAACCTCTCACTAAAAATGGAACACGCCCGCGCCGTTTCATCGGGACAGGACCGATGTCCTGCTGCGCGGCCCCAGTTTCTGCCCTTGCCCCATGCGGGGCCATCCGTCAACAGGAAAGATCAAGGGTGGTGCCCCCCTGCGCGCGCGCGCCACACCCGCCCCCTGGCCGCCGCCCAGCCCCGCCGGGCAAAGCACGCCCGCGCGCGGTCACTGCGCGGAATCAATATCCCATGACATCAGGTAGATGACATTTGGGCCGCTTTTCAAACGAAACGGAATCCTCTATTCTTTCCTTACCCAACGCCGTTTCCCGAAGGGCCTCAGATGACCACCCGCCGCAAGGCGCCCTGGCCGCAGGAGGCACCGTGGCATGCGCCCTTGCGCGTGCCCGCCGACTGCCCGCGCCGCTCCCCCATGCTGCCGCCGGACCTCGTGCCCGCCGTGCGCCATCACGTCGCAGACACTCCCCGCCGCACCCACCGCCCGCGTCCTTTGCTCCACGCGTTTCGCCTGCCGGTTCTTGCGTCCGCGGCACGTCCGCTTTCGCCCCTGCTGCCGACCACCAGCGCCATCATCAGCATAGCCACCGCCAGCCCGGCTCTGGCCGCCGCCGAAGGCGCCGTGCCATGGACGTCCCCCGTGCCGCTGGCCGGCCTTGCCGCCGGGCTGGCGCTGGGCCTGCTGGCAGGGATGCTGTTGTGGCGCGGCAAGACCACCGGCGCGGAGCAGGACACCGCTTCGGGGCACACGGATAGTTCGAATCAGGCAGACGCTTCAAACCAGGCGGACGATCTGGACCGGGCCCGCGAGCAGTACCACGCCATCTTCAACAGCGCGCCGGTGGGCATCTTTCGGGTGACGCCGGAAGGCCGCTACGAGAACGTCAACCCGGAATACGCGCGCATCTGGGGCTGCCCCACCACGGAAGAAATGCTGGAATGCGTCTCGGACATTCCCCGGCAGATGTACGCCAACCCTGCGGATCGCCAGCGCTTCGTGGGCGCGTTGCAGGCCACGGGCCGCGTGGACCGCATGGAACTGCGCCTGAAGCGCCGCGACGGCAGCCTGTTCTGGGGGCTGGTCAGCGCGCGGCTGGTGCGCGGCCCGGCTTCGGCCCAGACGGCCCTCACGGGCCAGGCTGGCGCTTCGGACAGTACGGGCCGTGCCAGCGGAAGAGCAGAGAACACCCCGGCGGAAGTGGACTACATCGACGGCTTCGTACTGGACATCACCGAGCAGAAGGTGATGCAGGACCAGCTTTCCGAGGCGTGGCGCAGGCTGCGCGACATCATCGACTTTCTGCCCGACGCGGCCCTGGTGCTGGACGCAAGCCGCCGGGTCACCGCCTGGAACCGCGCCATGGAGGAAATGACCGGCCATTCCGCGGGCGAGATGCTGGGGCGCGGCAACTTCGAATACGCCCTGCCCTTCTACGGCGAGCGCATCCCCCTGCTGGGCGACCGGTTCTTCAGCCCGGACATGCCCCTGCCCAGCCACTACACCATGTTCGGCGCACAGGGCGACAAGCTGACGGCGGAGGCCTACGTGCCCACGTTGTTCGGCGGCCGGGGCGCCCACGTGTGGACCGTGGCATCCGCCCTGCGCGACGGTGAAGGGCGGCTCGCCGGGGTCATCCAGACCATCCGCGACATAACGGAACGGCGCAACCAGGTGCTGGAACTGGAAAAAAGCCGCCAGCGCTACGACATGGCCATTTCCGCCACCAACGACGGCATCTGGGAATGGGAACTGGCCACCAACACCCTGTACCATTCGCCGCGCTGCCTCGAGATCATGGGGCGAGCCCCCGATGAACGGATGTCGCCCATGGACATCGCGGCCATCCTGCACCCGGAGGACAGGCTGCGCGTGCTGTCCGAGGTGCGCCGCATCACCGGAGAGGACGCGGAGCGCTTCGAGCATGAATTCCGCATCCGCCACACCGACGGCACGTGGCGCTGGGTGCTGGCGCGCGGCGCGGCCCGGCGCGGCCCCGGCGGACGCCTGAATCGCGTGGCCGGGGCACTGGCCGACATCACCGACCACAAGCAGGGCGACGCCATCGCGGGCATCCTGTTCCACATCGCCAACGCCATCAACGAAACGCGCGACCTGGACGAACTGTTCCTGTCCATCCATACGGCCCTGCGCCGTCACGTGCAGGCCCCCAACTTCTTCATCGCCCTGGTCAACGAACCGGAAGACCGGCTGGACTTCGCCTACTTCGCCGACGAGCGCGACGCCCGCTACAACCCCGTGGAGCACATTTCCGACCCCGGCGTGCAAAGCCCCACGCTCGAGGTCATCCGCACCGGCAGGCAGGTGCACCTGCACAGCAACGACATCGCGGCGCGCCCGGTGTTCGGTGCGCGCCCGGCGGCCTGGCTGGGCACCCCGCTGCGCTCGCGCGGCAAGGTCATCGGGGCCATGGTGGTGCAGCACTACGAGGATTCGGAATTCTTCTCGGCCCGCGACGCGGAACTGATGGTGCCGGTGGCCGAACAGGTGGCCGTGGCCATAGAACGCAAGCAGGGCGAGGAAATGCTGACCCATCTCGCCCTGCACGACCCGCTTACCGGCCTGCCCAACCGCGCCCTGCTGCTGGACCGCATAGACCGGGCCATCCAGCGGCGCCGCCGCAACGACAGCTATCGCTTTGTCGTGCTGATGCTGGACCTGGACCGCTTCAAGTTCATCAACGACAGCCACGGCCACACCACGGGCGACAACCTGCTGGTGGAGGTGGCCCGGCGCATGCGCCCGGTGGTGCGCGCGGGCGACACCGTGGCCCGGCTTGGCGGCGACGAATTCGCCCTGTTGCTGGAAGACGTGGATTCGCCCCGGCGCATCGTGCAGATCACCCGCCGCCTGCTGGCCGCGCTGGAACGCCCGGTGCGCATGGGCGCCAAGGTGGTGCGCACGTCCGCCAGCATCGGCATGGTGCTGCGCACCCAGGGGTACGATACGGCAGACGCGCTGCTGCGCGACGCGGACATCGCCATGTACCAGGCGAAAGCCCAGGGCAAGGGACGTTTCCGGGTGTTCAACCAGTCCATGCACCGCCACACCCTGGAAATGATGACCCTGGAAGGCGACCTTTCCATGGCCATGCGCCGCAAGCAACTGTACCTGGAATACCAGCCGGTGTTCGGCGTGGACGGCGCACGGCTGCTGGGGTTCGAGGCGCTGGTGCGCTGGCGGCACCCCACCGAGGGCGCGGTGCCCCCGGCCCGGTTCATCCCCATCGCGGAAGAGACGGGGCTGATCCTGCGCATCGGCCAGTGGGTGCTGGAACAGGCGGCGGCCACCCTGGCCCGCTGGCGGGCCACCCTGCCCGGCGCGCACGAATTGTACGTGTCGGTGAACCTTTCGGCCCGGCAGGCATCGCAGCCCAACCTTACCGGGCGCGTGGCCCGCGTCCTGACCGACACCGGCCTGCCGCCCGATGCCCTGAAACTGGAGATTACCGAAACCGCCATCATGAAGGATCCGGACGGCGCATTGCAGCGGCTGGAAGCCCTGCGCCGTCTGGGGGTGGGCATCGGCATCGACGATTTCGGCACCGGCTACTCGTCACTGGCCTATCTGCAACGCTTTCCGGTGGACACCCTGAAGGTGGACCGCTCGTTCGTGTCCGCCGTGGCCGGGGATGCGGAAAACCGCGAGATCGTGCGCACCGTGGTCACCCTGGGCCGCAGCCTTGGGCTGCACGTGGTGGCCGAAGGGGTGGAAACGGCGGAGCAGCTCGCCATCGTGGCGGAACTGGGCTGCCACTCGGTGCAGGGGTACCATTTCTCCCGTCCCGTCGCCGAGGACCGGGCCGTGGCATTCATCGCCGCCGGGGGCATGCCCGGGAGCACCGTCCCGCAGACAGACAGCCTCGGCTGATCGCCATCGCCGCGCCAGCCACACGAGAGACACGCAATGACCGCACCACGCATCCTGCTGACCAACGACGACGGCGTGCGCTCGCCCGGCCTGCTGGCCGCGGCGGAGGCGCTACAGCCCCTGGGCGGGGTGGACGTGTTCGCCCCCCTGCACCAGCAGACGGCCATGGGTCGCGCCCAGACCGGCAACCGCAACGCCATCCTGCAACAGGTGGAACTTGCCGTGGCGGGCGCTCCGCTGCGGGCCTGGGCCTGCGATGCATCCCCTGCCGCCACGGTGGGCCACGGGCTGAAGGTGATGCCCGGTTACGCCCCCGCGCTGCTGGTGTCCGGCATCAACTACGGTGAAAACCTGGGGGCCAGCATCACCAGCTCCGGCACGGTGGGCGCCGCGCTGGAAGGGGCCTGCCGGGGCATTCCCGCGCTGGCCGTATCCATGGAAACAGGCATCGAGTCGCACCACGCGTACACCGAGCAGGACTGGAGCGCGGCCATGCACTTTCTGACGCTGTTCGCGGGCATGGTGCTGGAACGCGGCCTGCCCGGCGACGTGCACGTGCTGAAGATCGACGTGCCCGCCGGGGCCACCCCGGACACGCCGTGGCGGCTTACCCGCCTTTCGCCGGACATGTACTACGAATCGCGCCTGACCGCCCCTTCGCTGGGCAGCAGGCTGGGCGACGCCACCGTGACCAAGGGGGCAGCCCCTGGCGAATCGCCGGAAACCGACGTCTACGCCCTCAGCGTGGACCGGGTGGTTTCGGTAACCCCGCTGACCCTCGACTTCACGGCGCGCACCGCCTTCGGCGACATCCGCGCATGGCTGGACGGCGGGCGCTGAATTGGCGCAACACCAGATCAGGACACATGAAAAAACCCGGAGCAAGCTCCGGGTTTTTTCGTTGTCCGCAGGATGGTGCGCAGACGGCGCCACAAAGCAGCTAGCAGACGCAGCGCAATACCTTCAGGCCTTCCTGAAAGAGTATTTCCACCTTGTCGGGACGCACCACGGCCCGCACCTCGCCAGGGCCAAACACGGGATGATCGATGATCTCGCCCACTTCGTAGCCTTCGCTCATGCTGTACTTGCGGTTTACTTCCGCAGGGTTGCGGGTCATGGCGACCTTCCAGGCCACTTCGGTGGCCTCGGCGTCGCGCGCGGCCCGCTGATTGGCGCGGGTTGCGGCGGCCTTGCGGGCGGCCTCGGAACGCGAGGCAGAAACGTCCACGGCCTCGGCGCGGGTGGCGCCCGCGCGCACCTTGCGCACGGAGGGCGCGGCATTGCGCGGGGCGTCCTTTTTCTGGGGACGGTATTTGTGCACCGAGCCGCAGGCCCGGCATTCGACCTTCACCACTTCACCGCCGACCATGGCCACGATGACGTGGCCGGTAATGTCGTTGCATCGGGTGCACTTGGCCTCGATGATCGCCCCGGCGGCAAGTCCTGTACTGCGCATCAACACACCTTTCGCTTGTCGGGCGGCGCAGGCCGTCCGGCGGCCATGCCGCCTGACGGTCCGTGCCATCCCGGAAAAGAATGATTCCCCCCCGCGCTCCATCGGCCGTCCGCCCCCGGCAAGGGAACGGAACGGCACCCGGCGGGGTGCATGCCCGCATCCGTGTACCCCGCAACAATGCGCCGCGTGCAGCCGCCGTCACTCCCCCCTGACGCGGCCTGCATTCCGCGACGCGTCCGCAATATCTGCGGGCGGACGACGCACTGCCCCCGGACGTCTGGTCCGGGTGCGGCGGGCATCGGCCCGTGGACGCAACTGTTGGGGATTATGGAAAACCGGCGGCATGGCCGTGGCAAAGCATCCACCGCCGCAAAAAAACCACAGGCTGGCACCTGTGGTCGGGCGGGGTGTTGCGGAACGGCTTCATTACCCCCGCAGGGCGGCGAAGGCAAGTCCAAAAGGCACCCGGCGGGCCGCCGCCGGGGATCTGCCCCGCTCGGACAGGGCGCGCAGCGACGGCAAAACGGACGCTGGCCGAATGCCCACCGGACGCCAACCGGACGTTGACCGGACGCACTACGCGCCGGAACAGGACAGAGGCGGTCCGGGCTGGGGGACGACCGCAGTGCCGCTAGGCTTCCTGCTCCTGCGCGGCCAGGGTGGCCGCGCAGGCCTCGCGCCAGGCAGCCATGCGTCCCTCAAATCCGCAGGCCGCCAGCCAGTCGGTGTCCGCCGGTCGCGGCGCCCGGCCAGGCGTCAGCACCACCAGTTCATGGTGCAGGGCATTGGCGGCATGCACGGCGGCCACGCAGGCAACCTCCCCATTGCCGCAAGCGGGCGCGTGGTGGCGGAACACGGACTCCACCACGGTATCGGGCAGACCCCACAGGGCCAGCAGATACGCCCCCATCTCGGCGTGCGAAGCGCCGAACACCTCGCGCTCGGCGTCATGCACCGTGGCGTCCCCCTGGCGCACCCGGGCAAGGGCCGCGCCGTATTCCTCGGGCATGTGGGCAAGCAGCACCAGTTTGCCCACGTCGTGCAGCAGCCCGGCGATGAAGCAGTCGTCCTGCTCCGCCGCCGAAAGCCCCTCCACCGCCGCGATGGCCCGACTGAACCGGCCCACCCCGGTGCAGTGCCGCCACAGAAGGTCCGTGGAGCAGCCCAGTTCCGGTGGCAGGGTGAACTGCCGGAACAGTTCGGAAAGCAGCAACAGGCCGCGCACGGTTTCCAGCCCCAGCAGCACCACCGCCTGACGCGGCGTGCCGATGTGGCGGCGCAACCCGAAGAACGAGGAATTGACCAGCTTGAGCACCGACGCGGTCATGCCCATGTCCTGCGAAACCAGGTCGCCGATGCGTTGCAGCGAAGGCTCCGGCTTGTCCATCTCCTCGCGCAGGGCGGCGAACACCTCGGGCAGCGACGGCAGCGAACCGATGGCCCCCAGCAGCCCCTTGATGCGCGGATTGCACAGCACCTCGCGCAGGCGCAGGGCGCGGTTGACGGTGCGGGCCAGGTCCTCGTGGCTGCACGGCTTGCTGAGGAACTGGTGGGCGGGCTTTACCGTGCGCATGATCATGGCATAATCGGAATAGCCGGATAGGATGATGCGCAGGGTGTCGGGAAAGCGGCGCTGCACTTCGGCCAGCAGCCTGTCGCCGTCCATGCCGGGCATGCGCATGTCCGAAACCACCACGTCGTGCGGCTCGCGCGCAAGAATGTCCAGCGCCTCGCTCCCGCTGCCGGCAAAGGACATCTGCCATGCATCGCGCATGTGGCGCAGCGCCAGACGCAGCCCGTGCAGCACGTTGGGCTCGTCGTCCACGAAAAGCACCCGCAACTTGTCCTGCGAGTCCTGCGGCGTACATTCCATCGACAGCCCCCTGATGATCCGGCGCGGCGTCCGCAAGGCGGTTGGCCCCGATCAAGCCTAGCATCCGTCCACCGTTCAGGCAACGCATACGCGCGAACCGCACGCCCGCCTCCGCGCCCGCGCCACGCCCTTACGCAACGCCGCGAATGATGCTACACACGCCCCCATCAACGCACCCGCGCGGTGCACATTTTTCGGAGCATCCCCGCCATGCCCACCGCCCCTGAGACCTTCTCCACGACCTTGCCGGATGCCGCCCCCACGGGCAGCCTGCGCGTACGCACCCTGCATCTGGCGCCGGACTGCACCATTGCCGCCGTACAGCCCGGCACGGAAGCGCCCGTGGCGCCAAGCGGCGCCTGTCCGCGGGAGCCCGGCCCCGTTCCGCCGCAGGAAGCCGAGGCCCCGAGAGCGCCCGGCATGCCCGAAGGCGCGGCCGAATCCGCAGGGTCCACCGCCACGGCAGAAAACGACGCCGAGCCAGCGAGCCCCGCAGACATGCAGGCCAACGGTGCCGAATCCGCGAGGCCCGCCGCCATCCCATCGGACGGTGCCGAATCCGCGAGGCCCGCCGTAATATGGCCAGGCAGTGCCGAGTCCACGAGGCCTGCCGCCATCCCATCGGACGGTGCCGAGTCCACGAGGCCTGCCGCCATCCCATCGGACGGTGCCGAGTCCACGAGGCCTGCCGTCATATGGCATGACATCACCACCCCCTCGCGCAGCGACCTGGGCCGCTTCCTGGCCCCTTACGACCTGCCCGACGACGTGACCGAAGCCTGCCTTGCACCGCGCCGCTACCCCGAAGTCAGCGTGTTCCCTTCAGGCATCATGGTTCACCTGCCCACCCGCCACGACTGGGACTCGCAGCACAGCCGCTACCTGACGGTGCTCTGCCTGCCGGGCCGCATGATCACCCTGCACGACGAGGACATCCCCCTGCTGGACAAACTGGTGCAGATGATCCGCTCCGGCAACGCGCCGCTGCAGGCCAGCGTGCAGGCGCTGCTCATCTTTCTGCTGGATGCCTGCATCGACGCCAACGTGCATTTCTACATGGAAGCCCGCACGCGCGTGGAACAACTGGCCGAACTGCTGGACGAAACCCCCGACGCGGCCAGCCCCGACGACATCCTGCCGCTGAAGCGCGCCATCACCCGGCTGTCCATCCAGTTCGAGGACCAGTTCTACTGCCTGGCCACGCTCCAGACATTGCAGGCCACCGCCCTGCCCCTGACCAGCCAGCGCGAGGGACTGCGCGACATCATGGACAACCAGAACCACCTGGCCCGCAGCCAGGCCCGGCTGGAAATGCGCCTGCGCGACCTGTACCAGTTCTACCTGCTGCTGCTGCAACGCAACACCGACCATCGCATCCGGGTGCTCACCGTGCTCACGGCGGTGTGCATGCCGCTTACGGTCATCGCGGGCATCTACGGCATGAATTTCCGCCACATGCCGGAACTGAACTGGGACTACGGCTACTACGTGGCGCTGGGCGCCATGCTGGCGGTGGCCGGGGGGATGATGTGGTTTTTCCACAAGCGCGGCTGGTTCCGGTAGGGGCTGTTTCGACTGCCCATTCATCTCCCGAAGAGCACGAAGCGTACTCACACATCGCGAAAAGGCCCCCGACATTGCCGGGGGCCTTTTTCATTGCGACGGTGGGGATGCGTTATCCCTGCGAGATTTCGATGCGCCTGGGCTTCGCCGCTTCCGCCTTGGGCAGGAACAGGTTCAGCACCCCGTCCTTGAGCACGGCGCGGATGCGCTCCCTGTCCACCATGTCCGACAGGGTGAAGGTGCGCACGAACTCCACGGCGTCGAACTCGGCGTGCATGCGCCGGTCGTTGCCCGCCGGGGCATAGCTGCTGCGCCCGGTAACGGTGACCTCGTTCTCTTCGAGATCGATGGTCAGTCCGTCCGGCGGCACGCCGGGCAGATCCATCAGGATATGGAAGCCGTCGGCCTGCTCGATGATGTCCGTGGCGGGCGATACCCGCTCGATGCGCGTTGCGCTGCCTTCGCGCGCCGGGGCGGAGCGCTCGGAGCCTCCGGTTTCCGCGTTGCGGGCCGGACTGGCGTTGCGTTCGGCGATGTCTGCCGTATTGGGCATGTCGGGCATCATTGCACACCTCCTGCCGACGCTTCGACGGCGATCTTGCGCGGCTTCACGGCTTCGGCCTTGGGCAGGGTCACCCGCAGGATGCCGTTCTCGCTGCGGGCGGAAACGCGGTCGCGGTCCACTGGCACGTTCAGGCTCAGAATGCGCTGGAACGAACCGGAAAGGCGTTCCTGCCGGAAATACCTGCCCTCGGTGGCCTTGCGTTCGCCCTTGATGATCAGGTTGCGGTCGGTAAGGGTCAGTTCCACGTCTCCGGGAGCCACGCCGGGAACGCTGACGTCCACGGTATAGCCGTCATCGTTCTCGTGCACGTTCAGCAACGGATATGCAGTGCGCCGCGAACTGAACGAATGCAAACGCGACATCTCGTCGAACATCCTCTCGAAACTTTTCGGCATGTCGTACAGTGTGCTGAAGTCAATCACCATGAGGGTACCTCCTTGGTCTGGCACGTTCATGATTTGCCATTGCCGCAGTGCGGCGGCATGCGAATGGAGCAGGATGTCCGCCGCACCCTTTCCGGAAATTAGCTAAATCCGCTCGCGGCGGTGTCAACACCCCGGCGCACGCTTCGCGGCACGCTCCTTTCCGGGGCGCCCCGCCAGCGGGCGGAACGCTCCCAAGGTCCGCCCAATGGCGGCAGCCCGCGCCAGGCCTTGAAAAACCACGTCCGCCGGACGGTTGACCCGGCTTCGTGCTTCCTCTACATGGTGGGGCGCGCCCCCGCATTCCGTGGGGGCGTGGCGACGCAAGGAGCACCCCCATGCGCATTACGGTGGATGTGGAAGCGAACCTGCCGGACACCCTGCGCGGCCCGGAAGGCGGCACCGGCCCCCAGGCCGCGCGCGAGGAACTGGGCGTCATCGCCGGGGCGGCACGCGGCCTTTCCGACGTGGTGCGCATCGCGCGCATCCTTGTGCCCGCGGACTTCGACACGGCGCTGGCCGAACTGGCCCCGCACCGCCATGCCGGCCGATCCGGCAAGCCCGCCTCACCCTCCGCCGCAATGACGGCAGCCATCCCCGCCCCGCAGGGCTGGGTGCTGGTCTTCCACCCCGGCATTTACGGGCCGGAGCACGATGCCCACATGCGCTACGCCCTGTACTGGCGCGAACTGACCCGCCTGGTGAACAAGGGGCGGCTGCCCGTGCCCCTGCGCGCTGCCGACGGCGCCCCCCGGCAGGACCGGCACGCCGTGCTGCTGACCGCCGTTTCGCGCCTGTTCGGCGAATACGACGCCGCCCGCAAGGCCTGGGATTTTCGCGACGGGCTGCTGCGCAAGGTGCTGCGGCAGGAACTTTCCGAGCGCGCCCGCACCGCCCTGCTGCACGCCTTTGCGGCAGACCTTGGCCACGCCACCTCGGCGGATGTGCGCACCTGGCTGCGCATGCTGGCCGACGACCACGCCCGCACCGGCGACACCGCCACCTACCTGCGCGCGGTGCGCCCGCTGGTGATGCGCCTTTCCCTGGCCCTGTCCCACGCCTGGGCCACACTGGACCACTTCCCGGACCTGGCCGCCCCCGGCGCGGAACTGCTGCACCGGGCCGATCTGCCCGCCGCCGCGCGCGAACTGCACGCCTTCTTCCGCAATCGCCATGTGGCCGGTTCTCCCGACATGGATCCCGGCACGGAACTGCTGGCGGAACTGTGGGCGGGATTCGGCCTGCGCCTGGCCGACAGGCCCGGCGGATCAGGCGAATCGGGCGAATCGGGCGAATCGGGCGAATCGGGCGAATCGGGCAGGTTGACCGCGCTGCGGCCCGGCGACTAGCCCCTCCGTTTTCCCGGCGGACACCGGCAGAGGCCGGGCGGCGGCACCCGCCACAAAACCGCGCAGGATCGCACCGCACGACAGCACAACAACCGGCGGGCAGTGTTCGGGCGACACCCCCTTCCCTGCCCGCGCCGCCCACGCGCGGCGCCAACCTCACGCCCCTTGCCGTTCCATCCCGCGCATGCCCTTCCCCTTCGCCGCGCGAATACTTATAGTCCCGGCATTGCCCGGCGCCCCGTGCCCCGTGCCCGTGCCCCGTGTGCGTCAGGCACGCCGCATACGGGGCCGGCCGCCACCCGTCAGCGGCGTCACGTTCGCCCCAAGGGGCCACCCTTTCCCACTGCCATACCGCCCAGACTTTCCCATACTTCCCAATACTTCACGAACACGGGAACCCCATGCGCAAGAAGATCATCATCGGCATCGCCATCGCCCTCGCCGTGGCCCTTATCGCCACCTACTTCCTGTCGCGGCGCGAAGGCCGCACCGAGATCACCCAGTCCGCCACGGTCAGCCGGGCCACCGTGCGCAAGGTGCTGGACGCCACGGGCATCATCAAGCCCGAGGTGGGCGCCATCGTGAAGACCGGCACCCGGTTCACCGGCATCATCCGCACCATGCACGTCAAGGTGGGCGACAAGGTGAAGGCCGGGCAGATCATTGCCGAAATCGACGACCGGGAACAGCGCGCCCAGCAGGATCAGGCGGAAGCCACCCTGCGCAGGACCAAGGCGGACCTTGCCAAGACCGAGGCCTCGTACCCCCTGCAAATCCGCGAGGCCGAGGCCCAGGTGGCCGCAGCGCAGGCCGACTATGACTATGCCGCCCTGAACCTGAAGCGCCGCCGCACCCTGGTGGACCAGGATCTGGACGCCCGCAACACCCTGGACGAGGCCACGCAGCAGGCGGAAACCACCGCCAACACCCTGGCCGCGCGCAAGGCCACCCTGGACCGTTTGCAGCGCGAATCGACCCTGGCCATCAAAAGCGCCCGCGAGGCCGTGCAAGAGGCGCAGTCCGCGCTGGAGGCCACCAACGTGCGCCTGTCCTATTCGGTGATCCGCGCCCCGCTGGACGGGGTGGTCAGCGAGGTCACGGCGCAGGGCGGCGAAACCGTGGTGGCGGGCTTTCAGGTGGCCAACCTGATCACCGTGCTGGACCCCACCCGGCTGGAAATGTGGATCTACGTGGATGAAACCGACGTGGGCCAGGTGGCCCCCGGCATGGCCGTGGAGTTTCGCGTGGATTCGCTGCCGGGCCGCACCTTTGGCGGTACGGTGAACCAGATCTATCCGCAGCCGGAAATCCGCGACAACATCGTGTACTATCGGGCGCTGGTGCGCCTTACTTCGCAGACCTCCACCGACCTGCGGCCCGAAATGACCACCCAGTGTCGCATCGTGGTGCAGCAGAAGGACAACGTGCTGGCCGTGCCCAACGAGGCCCTGAAATGGGTGGGCGGCGAGCAGGTGGTGTTCGTGCAGGGCGACGGGGCCATCCGCCGGGTGCGGCCACGCATCGGCCTTGCCGGTGCCGAGACCAGCGAAGTGCTGGAAGGGCTGGCCGAGGGCGACGTGGTGGGCACCAGGGTGGTGCTGCCCGCCTCGCGCGGGGGGGCGCGCACCGAGCAGGCATCGGGCGGCCCGGGTGGGGGCGGTCCGGGTTCCGGGCGGCCGGGCCGGTAACGGGGCGCACGGCATGACCACCACCCCCAACGACACGGCACTGCGACCCGGCACGGAGGAAACCCCCGCCCCGTCGGCGGGCTCCGGCGCACCGCTGGTCGAGTTGTCCGGCATCACCCGCAGCTTCACCCAGGGTGACCTGACCGTGGACGTGCTGCGCGGCGTCAGTTTTTCCATCGCGCGCGGCGAATTCGTGGCCATCCAGGGGTCTTCCGGCTCCGGCAAATCCACGCTGCTGCACATTCTGGGCCTGCTGGACAGCCCCACTGCGGGCCGCTACGTGCTGGACGGGCACGACGTGTCGCACCTGGACGACGACGCCCGCTCGGAAGCACGCAACCAGCTGACCGGCTTCGTGTTCCAGAACTTCTACCTCATCCCCTACGCCACCGCGCTGGACAACGTGCTGCTGCCCGGCCTGTACAGCCACAAGAACCTGCGCGCCCAGCGCAAGCGGGCGGAAGACCTGCTGCACCGCGTGGGCCTGGGTGACCGCATGGACTTCGTGCCCGCGCGCCTTTCCGGCGGACAGCAGCAGCGCGTGGCCCTGGCCCGCGCCCTGCTGAACGACCCCGCCCTGATCCTGGCCGACGAACCCACCGGCCAGCTCGACTCCACCACCAGCGCCGACATCCTGGACCTGTTCGCGGACATCAACCGCACCGGCAAGACCGTGGTGGTGGTGACCCATGACGCGGAAACCGCCGCCCGCGCCCGGCGGCGCATCGTCATCCGCGACGGGGTCATCGAAAGCGACGGCCTGCATGGCAACGCCGCGGCGGGTGGAGCATCCGCATGACCACCCCGGCGGGCATGGCATCCAGCCCGGAACACGGCCCCCCTTCCGGGCGCTTCGGCGGGCGGAGCCTGCCCGCGCTGGCGCGCGAAGGCTGGCGCGCCGCCGCGCTGGGCCTTTCCGCGCTGCTGGCCTACCGGCTGCGCAGCTTTTTCGTCATCGCCGCCGTGTCGCTGGGCATCGCCTCGCTGACGGTCATCGTGGCCGCCGTGGATGGCGCGTCCAAGAAGGCCGACGAGATCGCCGACATGTTCGGGCCGGACGCAGTGCTGGTGTTCGGCGGCAACATCGTCAACCGCGCCGTGGGCGCCCGCACCCTTACCCTGACCTGGGAGGACGCATCGCGCATCCGCCAGTCGCTGCCGGGCGCGTACATCGTGCTGCCCATGCGCTCCAAGGGCAACGTGCGCCTGAAGCACGAGGCCAACAACTACGACGTGTCGCTGGTGGCGGGCACCACCGAAAACTACGCCAGGGCCTGGAACTGGCCGCTGGTGGAAGGCCGTGACCTGACGGCGGAAGACGTGCAGCGTGGCGCGCGCGTGGCCCTGATGGGCGACAGGCCCGCCCGCGAGCTGTTCGGCGACGAAAGCCCCGTGGGGCGGACCTTCCTGATGTCCGGCGTGCCGTTCACCGTGGTGGGGCTGATGCAGTACCGGGGCATGTCCGGCGGCGGCAGCAGCGTGGACGACCGCGTGATCATTCCCCTCACCACCCTGACCCAGCGCTTCAACATGGACCGCCGCTACTTTCGCGCCCTGCGCGTGAAGTTCGAGGATGTGGCGGGTATGGACGCCCACGTGGAAGACCTGCGCAGCCTGCTGCGCCACCTGCACCGTCTGGCGCCCGAAGACCCCGACGACTTCACCATCCTCACCGCGCGCGAGGTGCTGAAATTCCTGTCCGTGATCAAGGGCGGGCTGGTGCTCTTTCTGGGAGTGACGGCGGCGGCGGCCATGATCGTGGGCGGCTTCGTGCTGGCCAACCTGTTCCTGCTCTCGGTCACCGAACGGCGGGTGGAGATCGGCCTCAAGAAGGCGTTGGGCGCGCCGGGACGAGCCATCCTGCTGCAATTCCTCATGGAATCCCTTGCGCTGACCCTGTGCGGCGCCGTGGGCGGCGTGGTGCTGGGCGCGCTGATGGGCCAGATGCTGGAACGCCTGGGGCTCATCGAGATGGTGCTGTCGGTCAAGGTATTTCTGCTGGCCCTGGCCGCCGCCACGGCGGTGGGGCTGGTGTTCGGGCTGCGCCCGGCGCGGCAGGCCGCCGCGCTGGACCCCATCCAGGCCCTGCGCGGGGGTGAGTGATGCAGCGGCTGCGCATTGCCCTGCGTTCGCTGGCCGCCCACCGCATGCGTACGGTGCTGGCCATGCTGGGGGTCTTTCTGGGCGCACTGGCGCTTACCGCCGTGCTGCACATCTCGAAGGCCATGGTCAAGAAGGCCGACATCGAGACGCAGCGCCTTGGCCCCAACCTGCTGCAGGCCATGTCCGGGCAGGCCAACTTCCGGCGTGAAGGCTCCACCCGCGTCACCGGCATGACCACCACCTTCAGCCTGGAGGACGCCCGCGAAATCCTGGGGTCCGTGCCGCAGGTGCGCCTTGGCGTGCCCTATGCCGGCGGCTCCATGCCGGTACGCCATGGCCGGGTGACCACCGGCAGCCAGCTCATGGCGTCGCCCCCGGCCTACGCGCAGGTGCGCATGCTGGAAACCGAGCATGGCCGCTTCTACAACGATGAAGAAGAGGCCACGCAGGCCAAGGTGTGCGTGCTGGGCTACGCCATCGCGCAGCGCCTGTTCGGCGACCCGGCAGACGCCGTGGGCAGGCAGGTGTTCTTCTTTCGCGCCAACGTGCTGGTGGTGGGCGTGCTGCCCGAGAAGGGCCAGGACGTGACCGGGGCCAACCTTGACGAGATGGTGTTCACCCCGCTGTCCACGTACATGCGCCGCTTCACCAACCAGGACTGGATCAGCGGCGTGTTCATGAACCTGCACAACCAGAACGACGAGGCCGCAGCCAAGGCCACCGTCACCGACATTCTGCGCCGCCGCCACCACATGGGGCCAAGCCGCAAGGACGATTTTTCGGTTATCTCGGCGCAGGATTCGGCCCGGCTGCGCAATCAGGCGCTGGACCTGGTGTGGACGCTGGGGGTGCTGTCGTCGTCCATCTCGTTTGCCGTGGGGGCGCTGGGCATCCTGTCCATCATGATCCTGCTGGTGCGCGCCCGCAGGCTGGAGATCGGCATCCGCCGGGCCGTGGGCGCCAGCCGCACGGTGATCATCCGCCAGTTTCTGGCCGAGGCCGGGGTGATGGCCGGGGTGGGCGGGGCCGCCGGGGTGATGGCGGCTGTCGGCATCGTCAGCGTGGTGTATGCGGTGGGCGATTTTCCGTACCTGTACGACCCGCTGCTGATCGTCGGGGCGTGCGTGGCGTCCGTGCTGCTGGGGCTGGTGGCCGGGGCATACCCGGCGTGGCAGGCATCGCGGGTGGAGGTGCTGGAGGTGCTCAGGAATCCTGAGTGATCCTGGGAAATTTCCTCTAGGTCACACTTCAAACCCAACAGAACCGTTTGCAAACAATCAAAAAAAGCTTGCCTCGCTATCCAGTATCGGACAATTAGTAGACGCGTAAAGAAAAACATGCAGACGAAACGGAACAAGAACATGCAGCCTTCGAAAAAAGAGTTACTAGCTTCACTCCCCAAGAACCAAGCTGCACACGTTTGTGAAGATGGACTTTATTTTGTCGGCGATTCCCCCAAAATATTAAAAAGCAAACGTTTTGAGCAGTTGCGCGGGAACGTTGACCTGATTCTCACATCCCCACCGTACCCACTCAACACTAAAAAAAGCTATGGCAATCTAACGGGAGACAGCTACTTAAAATGGTTTACCTCATTAGCACCAATCTTTTCAAGTCTATTAACAGAAACAGGCTCTATTGTTCTCGAGCTAGGAAATTCCTGGGAACCCAATAGACCGATACAATCACTTCTGCATCTAGAATCATTACTAGGTTTTGCGCGCCACAAAAAAGCGAATCTAAGGCTAATACAGCAATTCATATGCTACAATCCATCACGACTTCCTTCACCTGCGCAATGGGTAACCGTAAATCGCATCAGAACAGTAGACAGCTTCACCCATGTATGGTGGCTTGCTAAATCTGACTATCCCAAGGCTGACAACAAGAACGTGCTAAGACCATATAGTCAGTCAATGCTAAAGCTTCTAAAACGTGGAAACTACAACGCAGGTAAGCGGCCATCTGAACACAATATAAGCACGTCGGGTTTTTTAAAAGATCAAGGCGGGGCTATAGCTCATAATTTTTTTGAGATTGACGCACTCGATGAAACTCGCGAGACAAGGCTTCCAAACACTTTTTCAATGGCAAACACATCTTCAAATGACTATTTTCACAAAGCATGCAAGGAAAAAAATATTTCCCCACACCCAGCGAGGATGCCAATAGGTCTCGCTGGATTCTTTATTGAATTCCTCACAGAAAAAGGGGATTTGGTTCTGGACCCCTTCGCAGGCAGCAATACAACTGGCTTTGCAGCAGCAACACACGATAGATATTGGATTGCTGTTGACGCTGAAGAAAAATACGTTGAGCAATCCCAAATAAGGTTCACAGCACCTGAGTTTACAAACAGGCAGGTATCCGAATGAGTATAAGCAAGCAGCTTTCACAGACAAATATATTTAGGCGAAAGGAAAACGAAGGGAAGCTATTTTGGGACACTGGCGAGTTTGTTGGTCGCCCATTCAGACTCAGCTATGCACATGTCGAAATACTCGTTGCGGACGCCTGGAAGCAAAATGCCGGGGGCATCCCACAGGGATGTTTTTTAATCGCATACTACGACAATGAACCAAAAGATGACACATCACTTGAGGCAATACTACTACGCGTCCTATCACCAACAACACTTCCAACAGACCCTGATGTAGTCAGCAGCCTAGTAGAATATTACAAAGAAGGCATAGAAACTGGCGAAACAAAACGCTCGCAACTGGACACCTTTACACGCTACGAATTCTCTTTTAGCGGCTTGAAGTGCGCCATCTTGGGCTGTTTCTACAAAGACGAGCACAAAAACACTCGCTTTGGAGCGGATCTTGAGAATTTCTACAGCTCACACAACTACTCCGTCATCAAGCCGTCCCCAGATATTCTAAAATACATAGTCAACTACCGCCAGTTCGGAACCCCCGGAAGCATCTCCGATATTCGGGTTGGAAAAGTAAGATACAGTTCTAGCCTGCGTTTCCAAGGAAAAGAACCTGAAGTCCCTGTATACGCTCAAGCCCAAGACTTCGCCGGGAAACGAACTGCAATGTTCGGAATGACCAGGACAGGAAAATCCAATACTGTCAAAAAGATCATCCAAGCCAACGTAGAAATGAGCCTACACTCATCTCTCATTCTCGACCAGTATAGAGAAAGTACTGACGAAGTCCTTAAACCCTTCACAGACACAGGAACTCCCAAATATCCAATTGGGCAAATCATTTTCGACATCAACGGCGAATACGCGAACCCGAACCTTCAAGACCAAGGAACAGCGATATTCGACTTATATAAAGATACAACAGTAAGATATTCAACCGTTAAAAAAAACGGCTTCAAAGAAATGAAGGTTAATTTCTACAACGAACTCGAAGCTGGATTTAACTTAATATGCTCCCATCCCAGCATCGCAGAAGACTCTTCGCGCTTTGCCACAAACTTCCGAAATGTCGTCTTAGACAAACCCGAAGACTATAATGAGAACAAGTCTGCAAAAAACAGATACGACCGAAAGCTAGCCGTCTACTACTCGTGCCTCTATCGCGCGGGCTTTACACCACCTAGTGACTTTAAAGTCAGCTTCGTAGCAAATAGAGATATTCGTACAGTAGTTAGTACAAACACAGACCCAAAGAATGGACTTACCCTTGAGGAATCTGCCGAGTGGTGGGATTCACTTTGGACCGTGTACGAAGATGCCGATGTTTTTAGCGACTATAAAAAGAAAAAACAAAAAGAATGGGCTGACGATGACTTAAAGGCCCTCCTCACAATTCTCACGAGAAAGAGGTCCCCTGGGGGGCGTACAGACTGCTCTGGGTTTCGCATACTCAAAGAGATCATTCCACAACACACCTCGACAAATCAAAAACCTTTTGACACAGATATCCTAGCGCAGCTCCGCGCTGGGAATATCGTAATCGTTGACCTATCTCTTGGTGATGACGACATACAAAGAATGTTCACAGAACGGATAACTCGCCATATCTTCCGAGACGCAATGAATAGATTTACATCAACACTACCAAACAACTTCATACAATTTTACTTTGAAGAAGCACACAACCTATTCCCCAAAAAAGAAGATAAGGATCTATCCCAAATCTACAACAGGCTTGCGAAAGAAGGCGCAAAACTGAACCTAGGCCTCGTCTATGCCACCCAAGAAGTCAGCTCCATCAGCTCAAACATATTAAAGGCCACACAAAATTGGTTCATCTCACACCTTAATAACGAAGACGAAATCCGTGAATTACGAAAATACTACGACTTTAGTGATTTCACGGAAAGTTTAATCCGATTTAGCCAAGACACAGACAAGGGCTTTGTACGGATGAAGACATATAGCAACGCTTTTGTTGTCCCAGTACAAGTCGACAGATTCCCCCCCGAAAACGCGCCTCGCACCTAAGGCAATGCCATGGGATACTCAAAGAATGGACCAAAGCCCTTTGAAAGGGCTAGCAAAGCATCGCACCACCACATCATTAACGACCCCAAGGTGCAGAATGCACTAGAGAGACTCTGGATCCCTCCCTTAATGAAGGGTGAATCGATTGAGGATATGATCCACACGTTTACACCACAAAAAATCAGCCCGATTACAGATATTGTCGCCATTGATGGCGGCTACACAGAGACTGCGGTCCGCAAGGACTTCCCATCTGCAATTATTCACTTCTTTCAATTTGGCGCGCTTAGGTTTGAACGAGCCGATCTTCACGCCATAGAGCAATGCAGCTTTATCGCCCCTGAAGACATGGCGCGCCTAAAGAACATCGAACGACTCAAGCTTGTGCTGCCAACAAAGGGAGTCCACTTCAAAAGCGAAAACACTCTTTTGGATTCTGTCAGGAGTGAAATTTATAACTTTTTCAAAACGGAAACTTTAAGCGAAGAAGAAAGCCTTTTAGATACGCTGCGATGGTTTATATTTAAACAATACAAACCTTCCGCGAAAAGAGAACCGAGCGACAAAAGCTGGACTCTATCAAGCAATCCACATGGAAGTTCATATGGACAGATAGAACTAAAAGAGGAAGATGTTACAGGTAATGGCATCTACATATGCCCGACGACTAAAAAAGAAATATATCTGACAGACATTTTCCGCTTCCACGAAGTCATCGACAACGATCTCGGCGCAGGTGGAATTTGCAGCTATCTTACTGGCGTGATTGAACATATAATAACAATCCACATAATTCGCCACGTTCTCCGCTACCAACCCGATCGTCTCAAGTCGGTTCTCTTCATTATGGATCGGCCTACAGGTTTTTTTGGTCAAACAGCCCGGTTACACAAACCAATGAACGACCTAGTTTGTTGGCTGTTTGACAATTATAACGTCTTACTTGTTGGCCTTGAAAAGAGCGGAGCATTTGTCGACCACGCAAGAGACATACAAAAGAAAATGCCCGCAGGATCGTTCCTCATCCTTAGCGACGCCTACATATACAGCTACATATCACCAGGCAACGAAGATCCCACACGGCCATACGCATCGACATCATACTATGGGCATAAAATTATATTCAAAACACAATCGGGGCAGATGCACGTTATCTCTGCACCAGTTCGGGAATTAAAAAAGACCCCCCTTCCTCAGGATATACCAAATCTTGAAACAATCTTAACGCATATTGAAGAGCTTCACTGCGATATGTATGACTCCGCATTGATTCCGATTGCTTTAGCAAACAAACTAGTAAGCTTAGCCGCACACCCTAGCAGCCATATCTTAAAACATTTTGCAAAAAGGGTGATCGGACATTAGTCAAACATTGGTATATATTCGCCAAGCTATTCAACGTATTCACACTACCACACTCACTCCTTCCCGTTCTTCCTCTCCCACCACGCCCGGTCCGGGCCCAGAAACCACCAGTCGGTGTGGTCGGTTTCGGCAATGGTCCGGGCAAGTTCGCGGCCTTCTTCGGTGTGCAGCCGCTCCAGCGCGCTTTCCATCCACTTGCCCGCGTACTTGTTGCCCAGGTCCAGTTCGCGCTTCAGGTTCAGGATCAGGTCCAACTGGTCCGCGTCGTGGGCCAGTTGCGCCTCGGGCGTCTGCGAGGCTTCCAGATCGTCCCAGAATTCCAACATGTCCACTTCAAGGCCAGTGCCCTCGGCGGCATGCACCACGGCGTCACGCGGCTTGGTGGTGTTGTAGATGCGGTTGACGTAGTTGAAGTCGCCGATGCGCGCCTCGTGAAAGTCGTGGAACAAGCACAGCATGGCGGTACGGGAAGGATCGGCCCCGGCCATGCGGGCCAGCACGTAGCCGATGATGGCGGTACGGAAGGAGTGTTCGGCCACGTTCTCGTTGCCGGTGCCGAGAAACTGGTAGCCGGTGCGCGGCGTGAGGCGCAGCATGCCCGCCTCGTTCAGGAAATCGACGATGCGCTTCAGGCGGCCGCGCCCCTGAAGGTTCAACTGGGGATTGCAGGCGGTCATGGCAAGGCTCCGGAAAAAATGACGTCGGCCGCCAGCGCCCGGTGAAAAGCCACCGGATGCGCCGCGCGGCGCGCCCGTCCGGCATACGGCATTTCCCCGGTGCTGTCCAAACGGCCCGCCGCTCCGGACCGCACTGCCGTCCAGCCCTACCAAGTCATCAGGGCACGGCAGGACACGTCAGGTCATATCAGGCCATATCAGGGCACATCAGGACAATCCCGCCCGTGCTCGCCCGCTTTCAGCCGCACCGGTCTGCCTCCGGCATCGCGCGCCCTGCCGCCCAGACGCGCCCGTTACCCCCAAACCGGGCCTACACCGGGTCCATGCTGCCCCAGCGCCTGCCGCACAGCCGGAACAGCACCAACGCGAACACCGCCCCCAGCGTATCGGCCAGCATGTCCTTCTGAGCATCCCACACGTCGCCCTGGCTGCCCAGAAAGGCCAGCCCCGCCTCGCCGCCTTCGGCATCGGCCACCAGCCATTCCAGGATTTCCCAGCCGCAGGCCACGGCCATGATGGCGAACAACGCGAACAGCATGGTCACCACCGGCCCGGCCAGACGGCGGCGCGTCAGCAGTTCCGCGAAGGCATAGGCATAGAAGCCCACGCTGAAATGCCCCACCCTGTCGAAATGGTTGCGCGCAAAGCCGAAGGCATCGGTAATGAAGCCGAAGGGCACCCGTTCGAAGGTGTAGTGCCCGCCCACGGTGTGCCAGAACAGCCACACCGCCATAAGCAGATAGGCCGCGCCGCTGAACCGGAATTTGCGCGCCGTGCCCGCCAGCAGCAGAAAGATGGTGATGACCGGCGTGACCTCCATGTACCACACCGTACGGTCGTACGGGGCAATGCCCAGCACGATGAACACCACGACGAACACGGCGGCCAGCACTTCCGGCAGGCGTGACGGCCCGGACGAAGCATCCCGGTGCGTATTCGGGGGCGTATTCGACGAAGGGACGGAAGGCACGGCCATGGAATTCTCCTGCGGTACGGCTACGCTGCGGCTGCGGAATGGGGGATGCACGCCACGATGCCGCATGCCGCCCACCGCTGTAAACAACAGGCTGGCGACAAACGCACAAAAACCGGGCCGCTTGCGCGGCCCGGTCGAGCGTGTCTGCCAAAACCCCTCCACCTTACGGTGTGTGCCTTAGCCGCCCAGCAACTGCATGGCCATACGCGGCAGGGAGTTGGCCTGCGAGAGCATGGCGACGGCAGCCTGGGTCAGGATCTGCTGACGGGTGAATTCGGTCATTTCGCTCGAAACGTCCACGTCCGAAATCCGCGATTCGGCGGCCTGCAGGTTTTCCGACTGGATCTGCAGGTTGCTGATGGTGTTTTCCAGACGGTTCTGGAGCGCACCAAGGTTCGCGCGAATCTTGTCCTTCGAGATGATGGCGTTCTCGATGCCTTCCAGGGCGGCCTGCGCGGCAGACTGCGTGGAGATCGACTTGCCCTTGCCTTCCGCTGCCTGGCTGCCCACGCCCAGCGCCGACGCCGTGGAGGTGCCGATGCGGATGTAGTAGTAGTCTTCCGAGCAGTCGTTGGCCGAGCCGAAGTGGACCTTCAGCTTGCCGGTGGACACGAGGCCGGAACCATCGTGGGTGGCGCCGGACAGGTTGCCGTTGAGCAGGTGGATGCCGTTGAAGTCCGTCGAGTTGGCGATTCGGGTGATTTCCGAGGCCATGGCCTGGTATTCCGAATCGATGATGAGACGCTGGTCCGAGGTGTAGGTACCGGTAGCGGCCTGTTCGGCCAGTTCCTTCATGCGGATCAGCTTTTCATCGATGACGCCCAGGGCGCCGTCGGCGGTCTGGATCAGCGAAATGGCGTCGTTGGCGTTACGCACACCCTGGTTCAGGGCTGCGATGTCCGAACGCATCAGTTCGCGAATGGCCAGGCCGGCCGCGTCGTCAGAAGCGGTGCCAACACGAAGACCCGACGACAGTCGGCGCACGGACGTGGACAGGTTGCCGTACGACGAGCTGAGGTTGCGGGCGGCATTCATTGCCATCAAGTTGTGATTGATTACGAGAGACATAATATTCCTCCATGAATATTGCGCCGTTCCGGGCGGGGCACCACGCCGATCGCATCCATGCGATCATCCGCCGTTCATGCCCCTCTTTTCGGCCCGCCAATGTAAAACTATAGGGGGCGATCTTCACTTTTCTTTACGCTGTCCGGATAAACCGGATTCGGCGGAGTTCGAGACGGGTGCCGGCGTGACACCGGGCGGACGCGAAACTGCCTGGAGCCGGATTCCCGCACCAGGCGGAAATTCGCGGCCAGCCATGCCCGGCGGTTTGCCATGCCCCGAAGGGGGATGTAGACTGATTGCCCAACGCGAAGCGCCGAAACATTCCCCGGTGACCAGCGCCAAAGCATCACCCAACGCGCAGCGCCAAAACGCGCCGGCGTAATCCGCGCCGGGCCATCACCGGACGCACTCCGCCCGCAGCGCACAGCAAGGAGCCTTTCATGAGCGTCCATCCGACACCGGAACGTTCCACCCCCCAGCAGCAGACGCGTCGCCCCGTGGGCACGCTGGACGTGCGCGCCGCCAAGGGCGCGCGACGCATCGCCATGCTTACCGCCTACGACGCGCCCACCGCCGCCCTGGTGGACGCCTGCGACATCGACATCATCCTGGTGGGCGATTCGCTGGGCATGGTCATGCTGGGCCGGGGCGACACCCTGTCCGTGACCGTGGACGAAATGGTACACCACTGCCGCGCCGTGACAGGCAGCGTCACCCGCGCGCTGGTGGTGGCGGACATGCCTTTCCTGTCCTACGAAACGAGCCCGGCGGACGCATTGCGCAATGCCGGGCGGCTGTTCCGCGAAGGGGGGGCGCGCGCCGTGAAGCTGGAAGGCGCAGGACCATACCTGCCGCAGGTGCGGGCCCTGGTGGACGCGGGCATTCCGGTCATGGGGCACATCGGCCTTACCCCGCAGCGGGTGGCGCAACTGGGCGGGTTCAAGGTGCAGGGCAAGACCGCCGACGCGGCCCGCCGCCTGCTTGACGACGCCCTGGCCCTGGAACAGGCGGGCTGCTTCTCCATCGTGCTGGAGTGCGTGCCCTCGCCCGTGGCCGCGCGCATCACCGCCGCGCTCTCCATCCCCACCATCGGCATCGGCGCGGGGCCGGACTGCGACGGGCAGGTGCTGGTGCTGCACGACATGCTGGGCCTGCAGGACCGCATGGTGCCCCGCTTCGTCAAGCGCTACGCCAACCTGGCCGGGCAGGTGACCGCCGCCGTGAGCGCCTACAAGCAGGAAGTGGAAAGCGGCGTCTTTCCCGGCCCGGAACACGGCTTTGCCATGCCCGACGAGGAATTGCGCCAATTGGGCGGTGATGAGGCCGGTCAGGGGAAGGGATAGGCGCAGGAACTGGAGCAGGAAAAGAAGCAGAGAAAGGGATAGCACTGCCCGCCGCACGCCAAACGGCAGCAAGCGGTCGGCACACCCGCGTGACCGCGGGACCGCTGGAGTATGGGACGGCAGAGCCGGGAAGCCGGGAACCGCGAGACCGCGAGACTGGGCGACTGCGAGACGGCGCGGCTACGAAGCCCCCTGCGCTTCAATCTCCAGCAGATACAGGCAGCGCGGCTCCACCAGCAGCAGCCTGTCGTCGGAAAGATGCTCCGGCGCGGTGACGAAGCCGCCCCGCTCGATGACGTGGATGGCGTTGGCTTCGCGGCTGGAGTCGTGCAGGAACAGTGTATCGCCCAACGGAATGCCCGCTGCCGTCCAATGCGAAATCACCGGGTCGCCCTTGAAGGGCAGATAGCGGTGAAAGCGCAACACGGCCGCCCGTCCCGCCCCGCCGCAAAGCCAGCCCACAAGGGCTTCCCACACCGCGCGGGGCGTGGGCTGCGCGGCGCCGTCCGGCCCACGCCCGCCCCGCCCCGCTGCCGACGCATCCGGCCCCACCCTGCCCGTCACGCGCAGGGCCGGGCTGGCCGCGAAGGGGCGCTCCACGCGCAGCGAAACCACGTCACGGCTGGCGCGCTCCAGCACCGTGCGCACCAGCGCATCGTGGTCGGTGGCGTTGTACAGCACGGCGCGCAAGGCGTCCGTATCGCGGGCAAGGTCCAGCAACACCTCGTTGAACAGCCGCCGCGCCTGCCCCATGCCCAGCGGATGAACCGAGCGCAAGGCATTGGCCACCGCGTACACGGCGCAGAACACGTCCAGTTGCCCCTGATGGTACGGCTGGCCCGATTGGCCCGCTTGACCCGACTGGCCCGCTTGACCCGCTTGGCCCGTTTGACCAGGCCGGCCCGTTTCTGGTGAAGGGGGCGGCGACGCCGGGCGGGACGGCTCCCGCACTGCGGAGGAAGCATCCGTTGCCTCGGGCCGTGCCTTGGGCGTATCATGAGAATTGGGCGCGACCATGCGGCTCCCGTGGGCATTGGTGTTGCGGGCGCACTCAGTGTGCGGAAGGGCTCGACCCTGCTCTTGCCCGCAGCCATCGCCTCCGTCAAGTGATGGCGTCGCAAACGGGACGCCCTGCGACCGTACCGGGCGAACGCCCCCTCCGGTACGGAACTTGCCGTTTCACCCGCCACGCGGACAAACCTGCCGGTCAGCCCGTACCACCTGCCCGGCAAGCTTCGCGCCGCCCATATCGGACGCCGTTTTCGCTGGACATCGTGGCGGGGTGCGTGTATACCCGCCTACACAACAATATTCGGATAACTTGATATGCAGATACTCACCGATCCCCGCACGTTGCAACAGACCTGCCTGCGCTGGCGGGCCGACGGCCAGCACACCGTGCTGGTGCCCACCATGGGTTACTACCACACCGGGCACGAAAGCCTGATGTCTTACGCCCGCTCGGTGGGCGACAAGGTGGTGGTCAGCCTGTTCGTGAACCCCACCCAGTTCGGCCCCGGCGAAGACCTGGCCGCCTACCCGCGCGATCTTGAACGCGATGCCGCCCTGGCCGAGGCCAACGGCGCGGACATCCTGTTCACCCCGCAGCCCGCGGACATGTTTCCGGCGGGGTATGCCACGTGGATAGAGGTGCCCGCACTGGCGGGCACGCTGTGCGGCGTTTCGCGCCCCACCCATTTCCGGGGGGTGTGCACCGTGGTCATGAAGCTGTTCCAGCTGGCCATGCCGCGTACCGCCGTGTTCGGCCAGAAGGACTGGCAGCAGCTGGCCATCATCCGCCGCATGGCGCGCGACCTGAACGTGCCCGTGGACGTGGTGGGCCGCCCCATCGTGCGCGAGCAGGACGGGCTGGCCATGAGTTCGCGCAACATCTACCTTTCGACCGAAGAGCGCGCCCAGGCCCCCAACATCCACCACGGCCTGGCCCTTGGCCGGGCGCTGGTGCAGGGGGGCGAGCGCGACGCCGCCGCCGTGGCAGAAGCCATGCGCCGCTACTGGCGCGAAAATCTGCCCCTGGCGCAGGAAGACTACGTGTCCATCGTGCATCCGGAAACGCTGGAGCCGCTTGCGCGCATTGCCGACGCGGCCCTGTGCGCGGTGGCCTTCCGCCTGGGCAAGGCCCGGCTTATCGACAACATGCTGCTGGCGGGCGAATAGGGCCACCAGAACAGCCGGAACAGACTACCGCAACCCACGCAAAGAAACGCGCCCGAAGCCCGCACCGCCCGCACCGCAACACCGGGGAGCAGGCCATAGCCGGGGCCACGCGCGCATCATCAGGAGGACCGCATGATTCCCGGAAAAGGCCGCTACTTCTTCACGTCCGAATCCGTCACCGAAGGGCACCCCGACAAGGTTGCCGACCAGATTTCCGATGCCGTGCTCGATGTGCTGCTGGCGCAGGACCCCATGTCCCGCGTGGCCTGCGAAACGCTGGTGACCACCGGCATGGCCTTCATCGCGGGCGAAATCCGCACCAAGGGCTTTGCCGACCTGCCCGAGGTGGTGCGCTCCACCATCCAGAACATCGGCTACAACAGCTCGGAAATGGGCTTCGACTGGAAGACCTGCGCGGTCATCTCCTCCATCGACAAGCAGTCGGGCGACATCGCCCAGGGCGTGGACCGGGGCAACCCCGAAGACCAGGGCGCGGGCGACCAGGGCATGATGTTCGGCTTTGCCTGCGATGAAACCCCCACCCTCATGCCCGCCCCCATCTACTGGGCGCACCAGCTTTCGCAGCGCCTGACAAAGGTGCGCAAGGACGGCATTCTCGACTTCCTGCGGCCCGACGGCAAGACCCAGGTTTCGTTCGAATACGTGGACGGCAAGCCCGTGCACATCAACAACGTGGTGGTCTCGTCGCAGCATGCCGACAACGTGTCCAACGCCACCATCCGCGAAGGCATCATCGAGGAAGTGATCAAGAAGACGCTGCCCGAAGGCCTGATGGCCGACGACTGCGAAATCTTCATCAACACCACCGGGCGCTTCGTCGTCGGCGGCCCCATGGGCGACTGCGGCCTGACCGGCCGCAAGATCATCCAGGACACCTACGGCGGCGCGGGTCACCACGGCGGCGGCGCGTTCTCGGGCAAGGACGCCTCCAAGGTGGACCGTTCCGGCGCGTACATGGGCCGCTACATCGCCAAGAACGTGGTCAAGGCGGGTCTGGCCCCCAAGTGCGAAGTGCAGATCGCCTACTGCATCGGCGTGGCCGAGCCGGTTTCGGTGCTGGTTTCCTCTCTGGGCAGCAGCGAACTGTCGGACGAAGTGCTGACCCGCGCCGTGCGCGAGGTGTTCGACCTGCGCCCGTACCACATCATCAAGCGCCTTGACCTGAATCGCCCCATCTACGGCAAGACCACCTGCTATGGTCACTTTGGCCGCGAACTGCCCGAGTTCACCTGGGAGCAGTGCGACGCCGTGGCCGACCTGCGCACCGCCGCCAAGATCTAGGCGCGCGACGCAAGCCAGCCGGAAAGAGACAGGGCGGGGAGCATGCTCCCCGCCCTTTTTGCGTGCGTTGATATCCCGCCCCTGCCCGGCACCCGGCGCGGACACGGGCCAGACGCGAGGCGGACGCGGCGTGACGGCCCCGCCACTATCCGGCCATTATCCGGACTATCCCGCCAGATCGGCCAGGTCCGCCTGCAGGCCCGACACCGAGGCGTCCAGGTCCACGTCGAAGCTGGCCCCGAATTCGAAGCCCCCCGGCTGGTCACTCTTGACCCAGGCCACCGTGTAGGCCACGTCCCGCAGGTAGGCCAGTTGGAAATTCTCGCCCCGCACCAGGGTGCCCCGCACGCCCTGCGCGGGCATGGGGCCGCCGTCGGCCAGCAGCATGCGCGAGCCGCCGGGGCTGATGTCGATGATCTGGGCAATGCGGTCCGCACCGTCCATGTGCACCCGACAGGACTGGTTGAGCCCGTAGGCCTTCAGAAAGATGCGCGCGTGACGCCTGCGTTCCATGATGTTTGCCCCCCTTTCGCCCTGCCGTGGCGACTGCCGTACGATCTGTCCAGATGGGCGACCTGTCCGGAGCGGACGGTCTGCACGAATCGTACGGTCCGGCTGCTCCGGGTGGGCCGCCCGAGTGCGCATGCCGGAACACCCGGCGCAGAGCCCCCTGAAACGGCAGCAGCACTACCATATCCGGGAAAGGAAGGGAACGTCGTTAGTCGGGGCGCATCACATGTCCGACCGGGCCCCTCTGGGGCCAGGGACGGACCTGCGCCCCCCCCAGACCGGCAGGACTATGCGGCACTGGCCCCCTGGCGAAACCGCTCGATCAGGCCACGCACCCGCTCGGTAAGGCCGGGCAGGTCGGGCTTGGATATCTGGTCGTCGGCCCCCACTGCGGTGCCCTTGTGGCGCAGGGCGTCGGTGATCAGCGAGGAGAACAGCACCACGGGCAGCTTTTGCAGCACCTGGTCTTCCTTGATGCGCCGGGTCAGGTTGTGGCCGTCCATCTCGGGCATCTCGATGTCCGACACCACCAGGTCCACGTAGTCGTAGATGTGCTTGCGCTCTTCTTCCGAGCGCTTGCGCCAGCCGCACAGCACGTCCCACGCCTCGCGCCCGCTGCTGGTGCGGGTGACGCGAAAGCCCGCCTTCTCCAGGGTGCTGCCGATCATGTTGCGGATGGCCGAGGAATCGTCGGCGATGAGCACGTGCCACTGTTCGGCCGCCGTCACTACCGGTTCCACCGCCGCCAGCGTCGCGCCGATGTCCGCCCGGGGATTCATGGAGGCCACGATCTTTTCCATGTCCAGCAGGAACACGATGCGGTCCTCGAAGCGCACCACCCCGATGACCGACTGGCCGCTGTAGGTCTGCATGTGCGTGTCGGGGGCCTCCACCTGGCTCCAGCTCAGGCGGTGGATGCGCGTGACCCCGGACACCAGGAACGCGGTGACCATGCCGCTGAACTCGGACACGATGACCTTCAGCGTGTCGCTGGCCACCACCTGCTTGCCCAGCCACCCGCCCAGGTCCACCAGGGGCAGCACCCTACCGCGCAGGTTGAAGGTGCCCAGCGCCGCCGGGTGGTGTTTGCTGGGCACGCCGGTGACCGTGGGCCGCCGGATGATCTCCAGCACCTTGGCCACGTTCATGCCGTAGTAGCCACGGTACACCCCGCCCCCCGGCAGGGTTTCCTCGATGTAGAATTCGATGATTTCGAGCTCGTTGGTGCCCGATTCCAGCAGAATGTTGGTCTGGCTCATGCGGCCCCCCTGAAAGGTCGTGACGTGCGCTCCAGTATGCCACACGGGCCGCCATGGGCAATTGTTTTTCCGCGTTGGGGGCAACAATATAGCCCTTTCCGCCGTGTACGCGAAGGAAAGGGGCCGGGCGGCCCGATGCGGAAGAACGCAAAACGGGGCCGGTTGCGGAAAGCGAAGCCGGATTTGGCGGGCAACGGAGCTCAGGCCGCCCGCACGCCCACCTTGCGCAGCACCTCGGCGCTGGCATTGAAGGGGTTGTCGGCCCGACCGCACTGCGGCAGCGGATGCTCCGGCAGGGCGGGCAGCCCGGCCAGGTGCGCGTTGTAGGCATGCACCGCCAGCGGCTCCAGGGTCAGCACGTCTTCGGCGTTGTAGGCCAGCAGGGTTTCCAGGGCGCGGTCGTCGCCGCTGTTCCGCCAGTGGCGCCACAGGAGCACGGCGGTGTAGCCGTCCACTCCGGAGAGGCCGCCACGATCCAGTCCGAAGGCCTGCTCCACCCGCTTCAGCCCGCCGGAATAGCCCAGCGGCTTCAGCACCCAGCGCAGATCAAGATGGGCCATGTCCAGCTTCTGGCGAAAGGTCTGCTCGATGAACGGCGCATCGAAGCCGCGCCCGTTGAAGGTCACCAGCAGCTTGTAGTCGCGGATGTCGTCGGCGAAGGCTTCCAGGTTGTCACCGTGCCGGTAGGTGCGCAACAGCACTCCGTCCCACAGGGCAATGGTGGTGATGTGCGATTCCGGCCAGCCGAGGCCGGTGGTTTCGATGTCCACGTAGGCCGCCTGATGGCGGAACGCGGCAAACAGCCGCCACTGGTCCGCCGCGCCCAGGCGCTGGCCGAACCATGCGGCGTCGCCCGCGGCGAGGCGCGCGTGCGAATCGGCGATGCCGGTGGCAAAGGTGCCTGCCTCGTATTTGCGGCAGGGAATGTCGCCGCGCGCGGCGGCGTCCTGCCAGGTCAGGCAGCCCCCGCGCCACAGGCGTTCCTCGAAGGCGGCCCCCACGCCGGGCAGATGGCGGAAAGTGGAAGTGATCATGACTTGCCGCCGCTGCTGCCGGAGCGCCCCACGTTACCAGCCCGCCGTCGCCCACCCATGGTGGGCTTGCGGGGTTTACCAAATCCGGTTGCCGCCCCTTTTCCTTCGGGCCGGGCTTCACTTCCGGCCTCCTGCTCTGCCTCGTTGCTCTTTTCGCTGCTCTTGCCGCCCCGAGGCTTCCGGACCTTGGTGACCGCCCCTGCCTTCTCCCCCACCCCGTGGCGCGGGCAGACCTCGATCATCTCGCACTCGCCGCAACGCGGGGCGCGCGCATCGCAGACATGGCGGCCAAACCACACCAGCATGTGGTTCACGTCGCCCCAGGCATCGCGCGGAAAAAGATCCATCAGGTCGCGCTCTATCTGCACCGGGTCCACGGATTCGGTAAAGCCCATGCGAAAGGCGATGCGCTTGACGTGGGTGTCCACGGCAATGCCCTCGTTGATGCCGTAGGCCCCCCACAGCACCACGTTGGCCGTCTTGCGGGCCACGCCCGGCAGCTGCACCAGTTCGGCCATGGTGCGGGGCACCTCGCCGCCGTGCACTTCGGCCACGCGGCGGGCCGCGCCCAGCAGGTTGGTGGCCTTGTTGCGGTAAAAGCCAGTGGAATGGATGACCTCTTCCAGTTCCTCCTGCGTGGCGCGGGCAAGCTCCGCCGGGCCGGGCCAGCGGCGGAACAGGCCTGGGGTGACCTGGTTCACGCGCACGTCGGTGCACTGGGCGGCCAGCACCGTGGCCACCAGCAGTTCCCAGGCGTTCTGGGCCACCAGATGCGTTTCTCGGGTGGGGTAGCGCAGGCGCAGGAGTTCGAGAACCCTGGCCGCGCGGTCGGCGGTCTGCATGAAAGGCTCCGTGAAGGGGATGTGCGCGGGGCTGCCGGGCAGCGGGACAACAGGCCAAAGGGACAGTGACGAACAGACCGGGCATGACCGGGCATGACTGGGCAGGACCGGGCAGGGCCGGGCATGACTGGGCAGGGCCGGGCATGACCGGGCAGGGCCGGGCATGACTGGGCAGGGCCGGGCAGGCTGACAGACGCACCGGGGCAGGCATGCTGCCGTGTGACAGCCCGTTCCGCGCGCGGCGGCCAGTTTATGCCATGCCGGACCGCGCCCCGCAACCACATCGGAAAGGAAGACGGGGCGCGCCTGCCGGGGCGTGCCGCGCCTTCGCGGGGGCATCCGCCGCCGCCCCGCCGTGCCATCCCCCACCCACCGCACCGCCCCCGCGGCATTCCGGCGTCGGAACCGTGATCATCGCGTTGCCGTGCGCTGGCTTCTCCGCTATGCACATGGGCGGCGCGCCGCGCGCGGATGCCATCCATACCGCGCATCCGCCGCCCGCCCGCACCGCGCGGCCATCCCGCGTACCATCCTCACCATCGGCGCGCGGGTGGCATATTCCGCCGCAGGAGGTCCACATGGCGGTCATCGTGTACATGACGGCCCCGAACCCGGAAGAAGCCGAACGCATCGGCCGCAGCTTGGTGGAACAACGGCTTGCCGCCTGCGTCAACGTGCTGGGGTCCATCCGGTCCATCTACCACTGGGCGGGCGACATCCAGACCGAAACCGAAACCGCGTTCATCGCCAAGACCACCGATGCCCTCGTGCCCGCCCTGACCGAGGCGGTACTGCAACTGCACCCCTACGAGGTGCCCTGTGTGGTCACCCTGCCCATCACCGGCGGCAGCGCCGCCTTTCTCGGCTGGATCGACGAAGTAACCCGCAAGGAGCCATAGCATGTCCATCTACGTTTCCGGGTCCATCGCCTACGACCGCATCATGAATTTTCCCGGCAAGTTCGCGGACCATATCCTGCCGGAAAAGATACATATCCTGAACGTGTGTTTCCTTATCGACCGGCTGGAGGAAAAGCGCGGCGGCACGGCGGGCAACATCGCCTACAGCCTGGCCCTGCTGGGCGAGGCCCCGCACATCCTGTGCTGCGTGGGCAAGGACTTCGACCGTTACGCCGAGGAACTGGACAGGCTGGGGCTGCCGCAGGACGGCATCCGCAAGCTGGACGACCAGTTCACCGCCGGGGCCTACATCACCACCGACCAGAGCGACAACCAGATCACCGGCTTCAACCCGGCGGCCATGCGCTTTGCGTGCGAATATTCCTTCCCCGCGCTGGACGCCAAGGCGGACATGGCCATCGTCTCGCCCGGCAACGTGGATGACATGGTGGGCCTGCCGCGCATGTTCCGCGAACGCGGCGTGCGCTACATCTTCGACCCCGGCCAGCAGATTCCCGCCCTGTCCGGCGACCAGTTGTACGAAGCCATCTGCGGCGCGCACATGCTGGTCACCAACGACTACGAACTGGAAATGATCATGAAGGCCACGGGCCGCACCAAGGCGGAACTGCTGGAACGCACCGGGGGGATCATCACCACCATGTCCGAGCACGGCTCGCGCATCGACAACGGCAGCCCGGTGCTGGTGCCCGCCGTCAAGGCCGACCGGGTGCTGGACCCCACCGGCGCGGGCGACGCCTACCGCGCGGGCCTCATCAAGGGGCTGGTGGACGGCAAGGACGTGGTGCAGGCTGCCCGCATGGGGGCCACCTGCGCCAGCTTCTGCGTGGAGCACTACGGCACCCAGGAACACGCCTTCACGCCGGAGCAGTTTGCGGCGCGGCACGCGGCGGCCTTCGGCAACTAACCCACCACGCACACGACATACTCGCAACGAAAAGCGCCGCCGGATTCCTTCGGGAAGTCGGCGGCGGTTCAGTTTTACTAAACGGTATGCCAATGCACGGCTTCAGGTGGTATGGCCGCAAGAAGGTTTTTTGTTCTCTGCCGAGGAAGCGGGCTTTTTTATGAAGGGAGTGTACGTTTGTGGTACTCGACCGGAATAAAAAAACACGCTGACGACGGCAGAGGACAAAAGGCACCTTGCGGCCACACCACCTACCCGAACAGTTTCTCCGGCGGCCTGCGCTCCGGCACGATGTCGTGCGGAATTTCGTCGTCGTTCCAGGCCTGCGACACATACAGCCCGCAGAAGCAGGCCCCGAATTCCTTCACGTCGTCCTCGCGGTACACGCAGGGACAAACGATGTCGCGGTCCTTCTCGAACTCGCCGAGGGCCAGGCGGCAGGGGCAGGCCATGTACCCGTACCGCTGCTTGTTCACCAGCAGGCTTTCCAGCAGGGGCATGGTCATGTCCATGTCCTTGTTGAAGAAATAGCCCTTGGGTTCCTGAATCTTGCGCAGCATGTCATGCAGCGCCTGCGGGGTGGCGGGGCCGCTCATAGTTGCAGTGCCTCCTTGATGTCTTCCTTGTGGAAGCCCACGATGACGCGGCCATTGCCGCAAACCAGCGTGGGAAAGGACAGCTTGGGGTTGTGGGCGCGGATTTCTTCCAGCACCGACTTGCGCTCGTCGCCTTCCAGCTGGTCCACGAACACGCACTTGTAGTCCACGCCATGCTCTTCAAGGTACTGCTTGGTATTCTTGCAGTGAACGCAGGTGGACAGGGCGAACAGTTTCACTTCGTTGGAATCGTCGGACATGATGGATACCTCGTTCGGCGTGCGCGCCGCATCGTTCATTGGAATGGGGCTGAGGTGCCGCGAACCGCTGGTGCATCCTAGCAGCAGCCCCCCGGCGTGACAATCCGTATGGGGACGCGGATGGGCTGCCCGGCGGAACCAGGTGCCCGGGATCACCCGGCGGAAACCGCCTACCGCTAGGCGGATGGTCGCCCGGCCACCGCGTCGGCGATGAGCGAGGCCAGCCGCCGCACCGTTCCGGCAAGGTCGGCATGCTCCTCGAAGGCGCCATCCACGCGAATGCCGTAGCGCTCGTCGCGCAGGGGGCGGCGGGCTCCATCGCCGCCGGAGGCTTCCGCGCCGTTGCGGTTTCCCAGCAATACCGTGAGCGCGTTGTGGATGACCTCGATGGTGCGTCCGCCCGCCTGCACGGTCAGGGTATCGCCGTCGTCCCGCAGGTCGAAACGCTGGTCCTCGGGCAGTTCCTCGCGCATCTCGTCCAGGGCGGCGGCCACGGGGCGCAGCCGCTCGCGGGCCACGTCGCGCAGCCGTTCGGACATGCCCGTGGCGCTTTCGCCCACGGCGCGGCGGCGCAAAAGCTCCTCGCGCAGCACCTCGCGCGGGTTTTCCGGCCTGGTCCGCCACACGTAGCGCAACAGCAGGTAAATCAGCAGGACGAACAGGCCGCCCAGAATCAAGCCGCGTATCATGCCATACTCCATGCCGCGAAAGGTCCCCGTGCGCAAGTGGCGAACGGCAGGACCGGCCCCCGGCAACCATGCACAGCCGTTGCAGCCATGCACAGTAGTTGCAGCCGGGCCAGCCGACCGCACCTGCAACCCGCCTCAGCCGGTGCGGCGTGGCCAACGGTACCCCGCCCCGCCACGGCCCATCCGTCCACCGGGGCGGCGCGAAACCCGCAAACCGTTGCGGGGCGCGGACTACCGGGGCGACGTCCAGTTTGCCCTTGACATCTTTCTTAACGTCTTCCTATGACTTACGTAACTGGAAAGCCATCGGCAAGGCCCGTCGGCACGTCCGGTACGGTCACGATTTCCGCGCGGAACGGTTGCGAACCGGCAACGCGCCGTGCAAACCCTCAACCCGCATCGCCGCCCAGAAACCGGACGATACGCCACTCGACACGGGGGAAAAAGCCCGACAGCGCGACCATGCGCCAGCGTAACAGCGACAGCCCCGGCGGCCACGACGAGGGACGGGACACACGGCACACACGACTGCCGGGGGCAAGGGCCCCAGGCCGCGGCAACACCACCCGCCGCACCGCGCCCGCCAGACACATGCCGCACGAACGGCGCAGACGCATCACGCCACCGGGACAATGCCCCGCACAAGGAAGCACGAACGGAACACGGTTTTGTTGGCGGCATCACGCATTCATGGACACTGCGCCCTGCCCGGCAGGGATTTCATCTCCACAACCATCAGGAACAAGGGAGACGGATTATGTCCAAGGCGTTGGAGACCCAAAGAACCTATGCTCTCGTAGGAACCGGAGGTTGCGGTAAGACCTCGCTCGCCGAAATGCTGCTGTATCAGGCGGGCGTGGTCGGCCGCCTCGGCAAAATCGAGGAGGGCACCACCGCCCTCGACTTCGAGCCCGAGGAAACCAAGCGGCGCGGTTCCATCCAGCCCTCGGTGGCCACCCTGCAACGCAACGGTTCCCGCCACTTCCTGCTCGACATTCCCGGCGACGGCAATTTCATCGGCGACATCGGCTACCTGCTTGCAGGCGTCGATGCCGCCGTTTTCGTCATCGACGCGGTGGACGGCGTGCGGCCGCTCACCCGCAAGCTGTGGCAGTCGGTGCGGGCCGCCGGGCTGCCCGCCGCCGTGTTCATCAACAAGGTGGACCGCGACCGGGCCGACTTCGACATGGCCTTCTCCGGCCTTTCCGCCATTCTCGGCATGCGGCCCGTGCTGCTGTACATGCCCATCGGCCAGCAGGCCAGTTTCAAGGGTCTGGTGGACGTGCTGGCGGGCAAGGCCCTGTTCTTCGGCGACGACGGCAAGGTGACCGAGGGCGAGATTCCCGCCGGCATGGCCGACGACGTGGCCGCCCTGCGCGAAACCACCATCGAGAACATTGCCGAGGCCGACGAAACCCTGATGGAAAAATACCTCGAAGAGGGCGAACTGACCCCCGAGGAAATGGCCATGGGCCTGCAAAAGGGCGTGCTGGCCGGTGATCTGGTGCCCGTGGTGGCCGGCGCCGCCATGGAAAACAAGGGCGGCGCGCAGTTACTGGACACCATCGACCGGCTGCTGCCCTCGCCCCTGCAACGCCCCGCCTGGCTGGACGCGGACGGCAGGGAACGGGCCAGCAGCCCCGACGCCCCGGCCGCCTGTTTCGTGTTCAAGACCCTGGCGGACCCCTTCGCGGGGCAGCTCAGCCTGATCCGGGTGCTTTCGGGTACCGTCTCCACAGAATCCACCCTCAGGAACATGACCACGGGCGAACCGGAACGCCTGGGCTCGCTGCTGTACCTGACCGGAAAGACCCAGACCCCCTGCAAGGACGTGCTGGGGCCCGGCGCCGTGGTGGCCGTGGCCAAGCTGAAGGGCACCCGCACCGGCGACACCCTGTGCGACGAAAAGAACCCCTTCGTGCTGCCCAAACCGGCCATGCCGCCGCAGCTGATCACCTACGCCCTCGCCCCCAAGGAAAAGGGCGACGAGGACAAGGTGTTCACTGCCGTGCACAAGCTGCTGGACGAGGACATCACCCTGCGCCTGGCCCGTGATGAGGAAACCGGCGACATCCTGCTCTCCGGCATGGGCCAGTTGCACATCGAACTTTCCGTCGAAAAGGCCAGGCGCCGCTACAAGACCGAAATCGTGCTCAAGACGCCCAAGGTGCCCTACCGCGAAACCGTGCGCGGCAAGGCCCAGGTGCAGGGACGGCACAAGAAGCAGTCCGGCGGGCGCGGCCAGTTCGGTGACTGCTGGATCGAAATGGAAGGGCTGCCGCGCGGTTCCGGCTACGTGTTCGAGGATGCGGTGGTGGGCGGCTCCATCCCCCGCCAGTACATCCCCGCCGTGGACAAGGGCGTGCAGGAGGCCGCCGTGCGCGGGTACCTTGCCGGGTGCCCGGTGGTGGACTTCAAGGTGAAGCTGTACGACGGCAGCTACCACACGGTGGACTCGTCGGAAATGGCGTTCAAGATCGCGGGCTCGCTGGCCTTCAAGAAGGCCATGGAACTGATGAAGCCCACCCTGCTCGAACCCATCGTGCTGCTGACCGTTTCCGTGCCCGACGAATACATGGGCGACGTCATCGGCGACCTGTCGTCGCGGCGCGGCAAGGTGCTGGGCTCCGACTCGCAGGTGGGCATCACCGAAATCAAGGCCCACGTGCCCATGAGCGAAGTGCTGCGCTACGCGCCCGACCTGCGCTCCATGACCGGCGGGCAGGGCGTGTTCACCATGGAATTCGACCACTACGAGGAAGCGCCGCCGCCGGTGGCCGAAAAGGTCATCGCCGACTACCGGAAGGAACGCGGCGAGGAGTAGTTGCCACGCGGCGGATGCCCGCAAATGATACGCGGGCGGGATGAGAAACTGGCGAGACACAAGTACGAACACATGCGCCGCCTCCGGGGTTCCGGGGGCGGCGCTTGCGTTGCGGAACGAAGGTGCCTGCTGACCGGTAATGCCCTTGCTGGCCACCATGCCGGACACGCCTTCACGTGACGCCGCGCTCTTTGCCCCTTGTTGCGTCATCACAAAAAGAGACTTATTATATCCCCAATCACACAATAAAGAGTAATTTATGACCCGAAACACCAAGTCCCAAGCAGCACTGTCGCAACAGGAACTGGACGCCCTGCGGGAAATGGGCGCACGCATCCGCTACGCGCGCAAACGCCGTGGGCAGACGCTGTCCAGCCTTGCGCAGCGCATGCTGGTAACACCCAAGACGTTGCGGCGGCTGGAGCAGGGCGACCCGGGCGTCAGTCTCGGGCTTCTCGTCTCGGCATTGTACTGCCTGGGGCTGGACCATGACCTTGCAAGCGTGGCGGCCCCGGCCACCGACGAAATAGGGCAGCGCCACGACAGCGACAGACTGGCCAGGATCAAGCGGGTCAGGCCGCCGCGCGAGAACCTGGATTTCTGAAAAGGAGGCGCGAAAAATGCGCACCCGCACCGCATACGTCCATATGCATCTTCAGGGCACGTTCGTACCCGCGGGCCTGCTGACCGTAGTAGAGGATGGTCGGCGCAGTTCGTGTGCGTTCCAGTACGGCCACCGGTATCTGGAGCGCGCCGACGCCGTTCCTGTCGACCCCGTGCAACTCCCGCTCGCTGGCGCAAGGAGCCTCCGGTTTGACGGTCCCGTGGGGGGCGATCTGTTCGGCGGCATTCGCGATGCAAGCCCGGACGCGTGGGGCAGGCATGTTCTGGACAGAACCGTGGACCGGCGCGGAGAGAACGCGGGCCTGCAACTCTCGGAGCTGGACTACCTGCTCCGGGCGGGCCCCGGGCGCATTGGCGCTCTCGGCTTCAGCCTGCATCTCGATGAATCGCCCTTTGCGCTCTCCACGCGGCAGGCGGCGACCCTGCCGGGCGCGGAGCTTGACCTTGAGGCGCTGCTGATGGCCGCCGATGCCGTCGACAACGAGGAAGACCTGGAGCCCCGCTACAGGCGTTTTTTCATACGGGGATCATCCCTGGGCGGAGCCCGGCCCAAGGCGGCAGTGGAGCTTGACGGTCGCCACTGGATAGCCAAGTTCGACCGGGCAAGGGAGGCCTGGCCGACATGCCGGATCGAGCACGGGTGCATGCGGCTGGCGCGCCTGTGCGGTATCGACGTGCCCGACACCCGGATACTCCGCGTTCTTGGCGGACGGGACATCCTGCTTGTGGAACGCTTCGACCGGCGTCCGGGTGAGCACGGAACCGAACGGATTCCGTTCGTGTCGGGAGCGACCATGCTCGGCTACACGCAGAGCCAGGCAGAACAGGGTGGGAGCTACCCCGGCCTGGCCGCAGCCATGCGCCGCCACTGCCGGGCGGACACACTGCAGCAGGACATCGCCAGACTGTACCTGCGCATGGCCTTCAATGCCCTGGTCAACAACACCGACGACCATCTCCGCAATCATGGGTTCCTGTACGAACAGAAAAACAGCCAGTACGGGCGAAGTAATGGACAGTACGGGCACAGTAATGGCCAGTACAGACACAGTAATGGATGGACGCTTTCGCCAGCCTACGACCTTGTCCCCCAACCGATCATGGGCAACTATGACGCAGAGGTGCGCACACTATCCCTGACGATCGGCGAACAGGGAAGGCTGGCCACCGAACGCCACCTCGTGGAGTCCGGAGGACCGTTTGCCCTGGCAAAAGACGAGGCGCGCCACCTCGTTGCGGGTTTGAAAGACATCATCGCCTCGAAGTGGGAGCAGGTGTTCCGTGAAGCGGGCGTGCCCTCGCGGAGTTTTTCCGAACTGCGCGCGTGCCTGGCCCCCGGGCTGAGCACGAGACAGGACGGCGCGGCCCAATAAACGTGCCCATGGCACTGCTGAACCTGAGGCCTGATCGGCAAACATCTCTGTCGCATTTTGCATTCTGCATGCAAAACGATTGACCCACCCCCTCCCCACGGCTAGGGTTGCCCCATGAAGCTTCCCACGCCTACCCCCGGTACGCCGGACTTTGCCCCGCACGCGTCACGGGATTCGATTCCCTGCGCCCCCACCGCCGCCGCACCCGTCCCCGACGGCCTTGCCGCCATCCGGCACGAAAACCTCGACGACAAGGTTTACGAGCGCATCCGGGCCATGATCGCCGACGGCATACTGGCCCCGGGCCAGCGGGTGGCGCAGGAGGCGCTGGCCGCGCGCCTTGGCGTCAGCCGCACCCCGCTGGTCAACGCCCTGAAGCGGCTGGCGCAGGACGGTTTGCTGCGGGCCATTCCCCGCCGGGGGTTCCGGGTGCGCGAACTTTCTCCGCTGGAACTGGTGCAGTTGTTCGAACTGCGCGAACGGCTGGAACCCTTGGCGGCGGAACTGGCCGCCACGCGCATCACCCCGGACGAGGCGGAACGCATGGCCGACGAATGGCGGGCCATGACCAATCTGCCGGACACGCCGGAAGCGCACCAGACCTACGTGGAGCGCGACCGGGCCTTTCATCGGCGTCTGGCCGAACTTTCCGGCAACCCCTTCCTGCGCGCGGCCATGGACCCGGTGAGCATGCTGGCCGCCGCCTACCTGCACGGCACTCCCCGCCCGTGGGAAGATACCGTGCCCGACCATCTGGCCATCATCGACGGGCTGCGCCGGGGCGATCCGGCGGCCAGCGGCGCGGCCATGCGCAATCACATCGCGCCATCGCTGGCGGCGTTGCGCCAGGCCCTGGCCGAAGCCGACGCGCCGTCTGCCCTGCCCTCGTCCCCATCGCCAGCCCCGTCACCGCCTCCGTCTCCAGGGCTTGCTGGCGACGACAGCCACGAGCCGCCCAAGGCCGCCTGAAGGAATTTTCGGCAAAACCCCACAAGCCCCAAACCCCACAAGCCCCGGACGGGGTCCGGGCGCCCCGCCCCATCCCGGCAACCATCCCCGGCACGCCAGCCAGCGCCCATCCCCCGCAACCGCCAGCAACCCCACCCGCAAGGAGTGACCATGCCCAGATTCGCCGCCAACCTGACCATGCTGTTCACCGAACTGCCGTTCACCGAACGCTTTGCCGCCGCGCGGGCTGCGGGCTTCGACACGGTGGAATACCTGTTCCCCTACGATCACGCTCCGGAAGCGCTGGCCGCCCTGCTGCGCGACAACGGCCTGACCCAGGTGCTGTTCAACCTGCCCGCGGGCGACTGGGCCGCCGGAGAGCGCGGCATCGCCGCCCTGCCGGGGCGCGAGGCGGAATTCCGCGCCGGGGTGGACCGCGCCATCGCCTATGCCAAGGCCCTTGGCGTGCCCCGGCTGAACTGCCTTGCGGGCAAGGTGCCGGACAACGACCCCACCGCCGCTCAGGCCGCATGGTCCACCCTGGTGGACAACGTGCGCTTCGCCGCCGACCGGCTGGCCGAGGTCGGGCTGGTGCTGGTAGTGGAATTCATCAACCGCAAGGACATTCCCGGCTTTTTCCTGCATTCCACCGCGCAGGTGCTGCGGCTGATGGACGAAGTGGGCCGCCCCAACGTGCTGTTGCAGTACGACATCTACCACGCCCAGCGAGAAGAGGGCGAACTGGCCGCCACCCTGCGCGCCCACATGGACCGCATCGGGCACGTCCAGATCGCGGACACGCCGGGCCGCCACCAGCCCGGCACCGGCGAGATCAACTACCCCTTCCTGTTCGCAGAACTGGACCGCCTGGGCTATGCCGGACACATCGGGCTGGAATACGTGCCCGCGCCCGACACGCTGGCGTCGCTGGACTGGATGCTTCCGTACACCAGGCAGGCGTAACCCTGCGCGACACGAAGAAACACAAGGATACCCCCATGCGCACCCCGCTTCCTCACGGGGGCATGACCGGCGTGAAAAGCACGCGGCGGCGCGACGATACCAGTCCGCCCCTCTCCGGCCTGCCCCCTCCCGTGACCACGGACCGCGCCTGACGGCGCTCGCCAACCTCAACAGGGATCTGACATGTTCGAGCTTTCATCGAAACGGACCGATGCCCTGCTGCCCACCGACATCCTGTTCCAGACGGGATACTGGGCGCAGGTGAAGGCCCGGCTGGGCTACACGCCAAAGGCGTTCGACCTGGCCGCCACCGAACGCCACGGCGACGTGCTGGTGCTGCTGCAACCCATGGGGCGCGGCCAGGCCATGGCCTACGTGCCGCAAGGGCCGGAGCACGCCCCCGCCGAGGAGGATTACGGCCCGTTCCTCGAAGACCTTTCCGAAGCGCTGGCCCGCAACCTTGGCCCGTCCGTGGCGTTCATCCGCTACGACCTGCCGTGGGCCTCGCCCTACGCCGCCGACATGCGCACCCACGGCAGCAACGCCTACCCGGAGCCGCGCATCCGCGAGATGCGCATGAACATGGGCACCCGCAACTGGAACCTGCGCAAGGCCCACCGCGACATGACCGTGGCCAGTTCGCTGGTGGTGGACCTGACCGGCACGGAGCAGGACATCCTGGCGCGCATGAAGCCCAAGACCCGCTACAACATCGGCCTTGCGGCCAGGAAGGACGTGCGGGTGGACGTGGCCCCGCCGGACTTGCTGCCGGTGTTCCACGGACTGTACCGCCAGACCGCCCTGCGCAACGGCTTTGCCCCATGCGGCTACGAGCAGTTCCAGGCGCTGTTCCGTGCCCGCCTGCGCGGCCTGCCCCCTGCAAGAACGGAGAATTCCGCGCTGCCGCATCCTGTCTGGACGGATGGGCCATACGGGGCGAACTGGCATGACTGGCGTGATTGGGCAGGCACGGCGGACCGTACGGACGCCGCACGCACCACCCGCGCATCCCCAGGCACCAGCGACGCCGAACTGCTGTTCCTGCTGGCCCGCCACGGCGCGGACGTGCTGGCCGGGGCCATCGTGGCCCTGTGCGGCGCCACCGCGCACTTCCTGTACGGGGCCTCGTCCAACCACAAGCGCCAGTGCATGGCCCCCTACGCCATGCACTGGAAGGCCATGCGCCTGGCCCGCCAGCGCGGCTGCACCGCCTACGACATGGGCGCGGTGCCGCCGGGGCTGGACCCGGCCCACCCCTTTCACGGGCTGCACCGCTTCAAGACCGGGTTCGGTGGCAATGTGGCCCTGCGCAGCGGCTCGTGGGACTATCCCATCGACCACGCCGCGCACCGGGATTTCTGCAACCTTGAATGCCTGGAACGGCACAGGCCGTCCTGATTCCGGACGCCGTAAACCGCGCAACACCATGGGAGCCGCCGCAGCGCGCGACGGCACACCACCGCAAAGGAGCACGCCATGCAACGCATCGGATTCATCGGATTGGGCATCATGGGCGCCCCCATGTGCCGCAACCTGCTCAAGGCCGGATTTCCGGTAACCGCCCACACCCGCAACGCAGACAAACTGCGGGCCATGGCCGCCGAAGGCGCGACGGCTGCGGAAAGCCCCGCCGCCGTGGCCGCAGCATCGGACGTGGTCATCACCATGCTGCCCAATTCGCCGGAAGTACGCGCGGTGGTCCTTGGCCCCGGCGGCATCGCCGAAGGCGCGGCCCCCGGCTGCATCGTGGCGGACATGAGCTCCATCGCCCCGCTGGCCAGCCGCGATATCGCGGCGGAACTGGCCGCAAAGTCCATCCGCATGCTGGACGCCCCGGTGAGCGGCGGCGAGCCCAAGGCCATCGATGGCACCCTGTCCGTCATGGTGGGCGGCGCGCAGGAAGACTTCGATACCTGCCTGCCGGTGTTCAAGGCCATGGCCGCATCCGTGGTGCGCGTGGGCGAGGTGGGCGCGGGCAACGTGGCCAAGCTGGCCAACCAGATTGTGGTGGCGGGCAACATCGCGGCCATGTCCGAAGCGCTGGTGCTGGCCACCCGCGCCGGGGCGGACCCGGATCTGGTCTACCAGGCCATCCGGGGTGGCCTTGCGGGCAGCACCGTGCTGGACGCCAAGGCCCCGCTGGTCATGGACGGCAAGTTCACCCCCGGCTTCCGCATCAAGCTGCACGCCAAGGACCTGGGCAACGTGCTGGAAACCTCGCACGAACTGCACGCCCCCCTGCCGCTGACCGCCCAACTGATGGAAGTGATGCAGGCCCTGATGGCCGACGGCCTGGGCGACGCCGACCACGGCGCGCTGATCCGCCACTGGGAAAAGCTGGCCGGGGTCGAGGTGCGCCGCAAGCCCGCGTAGGCTGGCCTGCAAGCCCGCCGCACCGGAACATGGTCGAACATCCGTTGGACGTCGACTGAACATCAGCTGAACATCGGCTGAACATTCGTTGTTCATTGTCGATGTGAAATTATCATGCCTGGCAACCAGATGCCGCGCCGCCCTACCGGGTGGCGCGGCCTTCGTTTTCCGATCCCGCCGCTGCCGCCCCCCCCCCGCGCATTGCCGCGCCATGCGGACCGCAACGCACTGCGGCCCGCTGCCCACGGTTGCAAATACCATGTGTCACGCGCGTGCATGGCGCCCCGCCCCGTCCACCACGGACTGTTCAGACAAACGGCACGGGTCGTCATGCACAACGCATCCCCTTGTGAGAGCCGTCTTTTTGCGATAGCAAGAGGAACTGACCCGTGCCCTTTCGCACCTCACCAGACGCGCAACCAGAGTGGAGCCCCTCGCATGGCGGACCAGACCCCGCACCTGACCATCACCCCCCTTGGCGGACTCGGAGAGATCGGCCTGAACTGCCAGATCTGGTCCACGCCAGACTCCATGGTCCTGGTGGACTGCGGCCTGATGTTCCCCGAAGACTACCACCTTGGCGTGGACGTGGTTATTCCGCGCTTCGACCATGTGCTGCAGAACCGCCACCGGGTGCGCGGCATCGTGCTGACCCACGCGCACGAGGACCACATCGGCGCGCTGCCGTGGCTGATGCCCCACCTGAAGGCCCCCATCTACGGGTCGCGCTTCACCCTGGCCCTGGTGGAACACAAGCTGCGCGAACACGGCCTGGCCGACCGCGTGGAACTGGTGCCCGTCTCGCCCGACGCGCCGCTGGTGCTCGGCGACATGACCTTTCGCTTTCTGCCGGTGTGCCATTCCATCATCGAAGGCTACGCCCTTGCCGTGGAAACCCCGGCGGGCCGCGTGGTGCACACCGGCGACTTCAAGATCGACCCCAACCCCCTGTCCGGCCCCGGCACCGACCTTGCGCTGTTCCGCGACTTTGCCGGGGACGAGGGCGTGCGCCTGCTGCTGTCCGACTCCACCAACATCGAGCGTGACGGCCAGTCGCTGGGCGAACGCGAGATCATGGACACCTTCCGCCAGTTGTTCGACGAAGCGGAAGGGCGCATCGTGGTCACGCTGTTCTCCAGCCACATCCAGCGCATCCAGGAAGTGTTCGACCTGGCCAGCGAATTCGGGCGCAAGGTGGTGGTCAGCGGCCGCAGCCTGATGAACAACATAGAGATAGCGCGCAACCTGGGCTTTCTGCGGGCAGAGGCTGGCATGATCCTGGACGCCGTGACCATGCCCCCCATGGCCGACCGCGACCTGGTGCTGCTGGTCACCGGTTCGCAGGGCGAGCCGCTGTCGGCCCTTTCGCGCATCATCATGGGCGAGCACAAACAGCTTTCCATCCACCGGGGCGACACGGTGGTCATGTCCTCGCGCTTCATCCCCGGCAACGCGCGGGCCATCACCAAGCTCATCAACCAATTGTACCGGCTGGGCGCGGAAGTCTATTACGACAAGGTGCGCTCCATCCACGCTTCGGGCCATGCCCACCGCGACGAACTGCGCGCCATGATCGAGACCGTGCGCCCCCGCTACTTCGTGCCGGTGCACGGCGAATACCGCCACCTGGTCAAGCACTGTCGCCTGGCGCAGGAATGCGGCGTGGCGCAGGAACGCACCATCATCCTTGAAAACGGCGACCCCATCACCCTCACTCCGGACAGCGTGCGCTTTGAAGAGCACGTGCCGGTGGAATTCATCCTTGTGGATGGCAAGGGCGTGGGCGACGTGGGCCATTCGGTGCTCAAGGAACGGCACATCCTGGGTGGCGAGGGCATGGTCATCGTGGTGCTGGTGGTGGACGAAATGGGTTGGGAAGTGCTGCACGGCCCGGAAATGCTGTCCAAGGGCTTCGTGTTCGAACAGCATTACAATCACGTGCTCGAAGACGCCAAGTGCATCGTGCTGGACATCTTCGAGAACATCCCCCCCGGCGAAACGGAACGGCTGCAGGATCGCATCCGTTCGTCGCTGCGGCGGTTCTTCCGCAAGGTGCTGGAGCGCGACCCCATCGTGGTGCCCGTGGTCACCACCATCTGACCGTCCCCGCCTGCCGGTGCTGGCGAAATTGGCGGTGTTGACGGTATGGACGGAATTGGCGACGCGGGCTTTCCGCACCGTTCCTAAGGGGGAGCGGCGGTTCCTTTCCGGCCCTTTCCGGTCCTGACGGCGCCCAATTTCGGGTACTGACGATGCAACGCGGCGGGCAACTGCCCGCCGGAGCGGAGCGGCGACATGCGCGTGGTACGGGTGCAATACAAGGGCAGCGTGTTCTTTGGCGCGTTGCAGGACGACGGGGTGGTGTGCCTGAACCACCAACTGGGGCTGAAAGACCCCATCCCGCTGGCGGAACTGTCCATCCTGCCGGTGGTGGCCCCCTCCAAGATCATCTGCGCGGGCATGAACTACCGCGACCACGCGGCGGAAATCGGCTTTCCCGTGCCGGACGAGCCGGTGTTCTTCCTGAAGGCGCCCACCGCCGTCATCGGCAGCGGCCAGCCCATCCTGGTGCCGCAAGGCGTGGGACGGGTGGACTACGAGGGCGAACTGGCGCTTGTGGTGGGGCGGCAATGCCGCAATATTTCTCCGGATGCCGTGCCCGCGAACATCTTCGGCTATACCTGCGCCAACGACGTCACCGCCCGCGACCTGCAACGCCGCGACGGCCTGTTCGGCCGCTGCAAGGGCTACGACACCTTCTGCCCCGTGGGGCCGTGGATAGAAACCGACCTGTCCGACACCGCCAACCTGGCCGTGCGCACCCTGGTCAACGGCGAGGTGCGCCAGCAGGGCAACACCGCCGACATGCTGTTCACCCCCAACGAGATGGTCAGCGCCATTTCACGCGTAATGACCCTGCTGCCCGGCGACCTCATCCTTACCGGCACCCCGGTCGGCATTGGTCCCATCGCGCCCGGCGACGAGGTGCGCGTGGAAATCGAGCAGGTGGGCCTTTTGATCAACCCCGTGCTGGCCGCCCCGGATGGGGACGAGCATGCCGAGGTGCCGTTGCAGTAGGCGGGGCCGCCCGCCTCGCCGATTTTGGACGGCGCAGGAATGTGCCGGGGCATGTCCGCCCAAGCGTCTCGCGCGCGGATTTTCGTCATCCCCTCCCACCAACACTTGCCATCCGCCACAATCTGGCGTATGCAGTCCTGCCTTTTACACCAAGCACACTCCGGTTTCGGCCCGGGGTGCCCGCCACGCCTTGAGCGGCGCGGGTTGAAGGGCCATGGCCGGTGTGGAAGAAAAAACCCGCAAGGAGTTCTGAAATGGCTTATGTTTCCATGAAGCAGATGCTGGAAACCGGCGTGCACTTCGGTCACCAGACCCGCCGCTGGAACCCCAAGATGCGCCCCTTCATCTTCGGCGCCCGCAACGGCATCCATATCATCGACCTGCAGCAGACCGTTAAGCTGTTCCGCACCGCCCACGACAAGGTTGTGGACACCGTGGTCAACGGCGGCAAGGTCGTGTTCATCGGCACCAAGCGCCAGGCTCAGGAAGCCGTGGCCGTGGAAGCCGGCCGCGCCAGCCAGTTCTACGTGACCAACCGCTGGATGGGCGGCACGCTGACCAACTTCACCACCATCCAGAAGAGCATCGACCGCCTGAAGAAGCTTGAGGCCATGTTCGCCGACGGCACCGTCAACAAGTACCAGAAGAAGGAAATCCTGCGCATGCAGCGCGAGATGGACAAGCTGCTGGCCACCCTTGGCGGTATCAAGGAAATGGACCGTCTGCCCCAGCTCGCCTTCATCGTGGACCCGCACCGCGAAGACATCGCCGTAAAGGAATGCCGCAAGCTCGGCATCCCCATCGTGGCGGTCACCGATACCAACTGCGATCCCGACCTGATCGACTTCGTCATTCCCGGCAACGATGACGCCATCCGCGCCATCAAGCTCTTTGTGGCCGCCATCGCCGACGCCTGCATGGAAGGCGACGCCATGCGCAAGGAACGCAAGGGCAAGGACGCCGAGGAAGAACTGAAGAAGGCCGCCGCCCCCAAGGCCGAAGCCGCGCCTGAAGCCGTCGCTGACGCCCCCGCCGCCGAAGCCGCCGCCGAGTAACCAGACCTCCACGACATCTCAGGGAGACCGCACAATGGCAATTACCGCCCAGATGGTTAAGGAACTGCGCGAAAAGACCGGCGCCGGCATGATGGACTGCAAGAAGGCCCTGGAAGAAAACGACGGCAACCTCGAAAAAGCCGTCGACTGGCTGCGCCAGAAGGGCCTTTCCAAGGCCGCCAAGAAGGCTGGCCGCGCCACCTCCGAAGGCGTCATCGGCAATTACATTCACTCCACCGGCAAGATCGCCGTTCTCGTGGAAGTGAAGTGCGAAACCGATTTCGTGGCCCGTAACGAAAAGTTCCAGGAATTCGCCAAGAACGTGGCCATGCAGATCGCGGCCAACAACCCCGCCGCCGTGGACGCCGAGTCCGTGGACCCCGCCATCATCGAGCGCGAGCGCGAGGTTTACCGCCAGAAGGCCCGTGAAGAAGGCAAGCCCGAGAACATCATCGAGAAGATCGTTGAAGGCGGCATCAAGAAGTTCTACAAGGAGATCTGCCTCCTGGAACAGCCGTACATCCGCGACGACAAGATGACCATCCGCGACCTGCTGAACGACGTCATCGCCACCCTGGGCGAAAACGTCACCATCGGCCGCTTCGTCCGCATGCAGCTGGGCGCGGAAGAAGCCTAGCCGCAGGACGGAACGCCGCCATGCCGCACGGATGCAACCGCACCGCTACCGGCATGCTGCAGACCGTGCATGCATCATGAAATGAAAGGGGGGTCGCAAGACCCCCTTTTTCGCGGGCTGCGGTTTGGGGTATGTTCCCCAGCGGCAGCCGCGCGGGCGGGGTGCATACGGCACCGCCACACGCAAAGTCCTCCGGCTGCCCCGCCGCCGCGAGGCCCCACGGGACGGGGTTTCGTCCCCCCGGCGCGCACTGCGCGCCCCACGCACAGCAGGTCGCGCGCGCGTTCGGCACAGCGCCACGCCGCCCGGCCCCGGAGAAAGAATACCCATGCGCGATACCTTCCTTGTCTTCGGCCAGCCGCTCATCGAACAGGCGGAAATGGACGAAGTGCTCGACAGCATGAAGCGGGCGTGGATTGGCACCGGCCCCAAAGTGCACCAGTTCGAAAAGGATTTCGCCGCCTACAAGGGCATGCCGTATGCCGCCGCCGTCAACTCGTGCACGGCCGCGCTCCAGCTTTCCTGCCTTGCCCTCGACCTTGCGCGGGGCGACGAGGTGATCACCACGGCCATGACCTTCTGCGCCTCGGTGAACGCCATCATTCACTCCGGCGCCACCCCGGTGCTGGCCGACGTGGACCCGGTGACCCAGAACATCGACCCCGCCGACATCGAACGCCGCATCACCCCGCGCACCAAGGCCCTGCTGGTGGTGCACTTTGCCGGGCGCGCCTGCGACATGGACCCCATCATGGACATCGCGCGGCGGCACAACCTGGCGGTCATCGAAGACTGCGCCCACGCCATCGAAACCACCTACAAGGGCAGGCAGGCGGGCGACATCGGCGACATCGGCTGCTTCAGCTTCTACGCCACCAAGAACGTGGTCACCGGCGAAGGCGGCATGATCCTCTCGCGCGACAAGGCCAGGATCGACCGCATGAAGATCATGGGCCTGCACGGCATGAGCGCCGACGCCTGGGCCCGCTTCTCCGATGCGGGCTACAAGCACTATTACGTGGTCGATCACGGCTTCAAGTACAACATGATGGACATGCAGGCCGCGCTCGGCATTCACCAGCTGAAGCGGGTGGAAGCCTACTGGAAGCGCCGCGAAGCCGTGTGGCAACGCTACATGCAGGCCTTCGCCGACCTGCCCGTGGGCCTGCCCGCCGCGCCCGAACCGGACACCCGCCACGCCTACCACCTGTTCGCCATCCGGGTGAACGAGGCGCGCTGCGGTGTCTCGCGCGATGCCATGCTGCCCATGATGACCGCCCGCAAGATCGGCGTGGGGGTGCACTACCTGGCCATTCCGGAACACCCCTACTACCAGAAGAACTACGGCTGGAACCCGGACGACTACCCCAACGCCGTGACCTACGGACGCGAAACCATCTCGCTGCCGCTCTCGCCCAAGCTGAGCGAACAGGACGTGGACGACGTGATCGAGGCCGTGCGCGACATCGTCACCGGCAAGGGGTAACGCTGACGGTCAGCTGTTTTTGTCAGCCTCCGGCGGGCAGGGGGCTTTGCCCCCTGCACCCCCGAGTTTAACTTCTCCGTCTTTTTGGCCTTTCCCCTTCCTCCCCCAACCTCAACCCCGCCGCCACCGGCAGGACTGCATGCGCCCCGCCATCACCGGCCTTGTGCTCACCTACAACGGCGAACGCCTGCTCGACAGGTGCCTCGCCTCGCTGTCCTTCTGCGACAAGGTCCTGGTGGTCGATTCCTTCAGCACCGACCGCACCGTGGACATGGCCCGCGCCGCCGGGGCAGAGGTCGTCCAGCGCAAGTGGGAAGGCCCCGGCCCGCAGTTCCGCCACGCGCTCTCGCTCATCGACACCGAATGGGTGTTCAGCCTGGACCAGGACGAAATCTGCACCGAAGAACTGCGCGAAAGCGTGCTGGCAACCGTGCGCGCGCAGGTGCGCGGGGGCGAGGGCAGCCACACCGCCAAGGCAGGCCATTGGGTGCCGCGCCGCTCGTGGTACTACGACAGGTTCATGAAGCACAGCGGCTGGTACCCGGACTGCCTGCTGCGGCTGTTCCGCCCGGCCCACATGGAAGTGCACGTCTCCGGCGCGCACTACTCGTTCCACCCCAGGGGCGAAACGGGCCGACTGCGCGGCGACATCCTGCACTACCCGTACGACAGCTTTCGCCAGCACCTCGACAAGATCAACTCGTACGCCCAGCAGGGCGCGGACGACCTGCGCGCCAGGGGCCGCCAGGGCGGCGTGGCCGTGGCCACGGCGCACGGCCTGGCCCGGTTCATGAAGCTGTACGTGGTCAAGCTGGGCTTTCTGGATGGCCGGGCGGGCTTCATCAACGCGGCGCACGGGGCGTTCTACGCCTTTCTGAAGTACATCCGGGTGCAGGAGGGCGATTGGGGCGCCCCCTTCGACCATCACTAGAACGCACGGACAGCAGACTGGCGCCCCGGCAAACGGCTACTGCACCATCGGCACCGACGCCCCGCGAACGAACACGAATTTTCGACGACGCAACATACAACCACCACACCGAGGGACGGACATGAGCGAACTCCGCTACAAGCGCGTGCTGCTGAAACTCAGCGGCGAAGCCCTGGCGGGCGAAAACAAGTTCGGTATTGACCCCCAGACTGTTTCGAAGATATGCGAGGAAATCGCCGAGGTTGTCGACATGGGCCTGCAAGTGGCGCTTGTCATCGGCGGCGGCAACATCTTCCGCGGCCTCTCCTCGTCAGCCAGGGGCATGGACCGTTCATCGGCCGACTACATGGGCATGCTGGCCACGGTGCTCAACGCCCTGGCCGTGCAGGACGCCCTGGAAAAGATCGGCCATCCCACGCGGGTGCTTTCGGCCATCACCATGCAGGAAGTCTGCGAGCCGTACATCCGCCGCCGGGCCGACAGGCACCTGGAAAAGGGCCGCGTGGTCATCTGCGCGGCGGGCACCGGCAACCCCTATTTCACCACCGACACGGCGGCCGCGCTGCGCGGCATGGAACTGAAGTGCCAGGCCATCATCAAGGCCACCAAGGTCGACGGCGTCTACGACAAGGACCCCATGAAGCATGACGACGCCGTGATGTTCCGCAGCCTCGGCTACGCCGAAACGTTGCAGCGCAAGCTTGGCGTCATGGACTCCACGGCCATCACCCTGGCCATGGAGAACGACGTGCCCATCATCGTCTGCAACATGTTCAAGGGCAGCATCAAGCGCGTGGTCATGGGCGAAGACGTCGGAACCATCGTACACGGAGGCTAACCCCCATGGATATGGATACCATTCTTCTGGACGCCGAAGAGCGTATGGAAAAGGCCCTCGGCTCGCTGGACCGCGAATTCGCCAAACTGCGCACGGGCCGCGCCTCCACCTCGCTGGTGGACAACATCAAGGTGGACTACTACGGCACCCCCACGCCCATCAGCCAGCTGGCGTCCGTCAGCGTGCCCGACAGCCGCACCCTGACCATCCAGCCGTGGGACCGTTCGGCCTTCCAGCTGGTGGAAAAGGCCATCATGAAGTCGGACCTGGGGCTGAACCCGGTCAACGACGGCAAGATCATCCGCATCTCCATCCCGCCGCTGACCGAGGAACGCCGCAAGGACCTCGTCAAGGTGGCCCGCAAGTACACCGAAGAGGCCAAGGTGGCCGTGCGCAACGTGCGCCGCGACGCCAACGACGCCCTGAAAAAGCTGGAAAAGGGCAAGGAGATTTCCGAGGACGACGTGCGCAAGTCCACCGACGACGTGCAGAAGCTGACCGACCGCTTCGTGGCCAAGTCGGACGAGAAGTGCACGGCGAAAGAAAAGGAAATCATGGAACTTTAGGAGGCTGCCTCCGAACAGCTTCTCCATGTTCGGTCGCACGGAATGATTCCACATGGCCGGTCGCGCCCGCGGCAGTCCCGCCCCGCACACGCGGTTGGACGGACGGGCGGGCGGACCGGCCATGGCGCATATGACGCGGGCGCATCGCCGCACCAGAGGCTTATAGTGAACAACGCTCCCTCGGCGGGTTCCCCCACGCCGGACACACGGTCACCGGACACGCTTTTGCCGGAAACCCTGCCCCGCCATGTGGCCGTCATCATGGACGGCAACGGGCGCTGGGCCACCCAGCGCGGCCTTTCGCGCAGCGACGGGCACCGGGCGGGCACCGAGGCGGCCCGGGCCATCGTCACCGAATGCCGCACGCTCGGCATCGGCCACCTGACCATGTACACCTTCTCCAAGGAAAACTGGGGCCGCCCCGGCGCCGAGGTGAAGTTTCTGTTCGAGCTGCTGGTGGATTTTCTGCGCGAGGAATTGCCCAACCTCATCCAGCGCGACATCCGGCTGTCCGTGTTCGGCCAGCTGGCCGACCTGCCGCTGGCCGCGCGCAAGGCGCTGGAGCACGCCATTTCCCGCACATCCTCCTGCACGTCCATGCGCCTGAACCTGGCCCTCAACTACTCCGCCCGCGATGAAATCCTGATGGCCTGTCGCGCCCTTGCCGCCGAAGGCCTGACGCCGGAAGCCATCACCGAGGAAGCCTTTGCCGCGCGGCTGTGGACCGCGGGCCAGCCCGACCCGGACCTGGTCATCCGCACCAGCGGCGAGGTGCGCATCAGCAATTTCCTGCTCTACCAGAGCGCCTACAGCGAATTTTACTTCGCCGAGACCCTCTGGCCGGACTTCACCCCAGAGCATTTCCGCGCGGCCCTGCGCGACTACGCCGGGCGGCAACGCCGCTTCGGCAAAACGGAGGCAACCCCCGCGTGACCTCGGCATCTCCCCATTTCCAACGCGTCGTCACCGGCACGGCCCTTGCCGCCCTGCTTACCGTGGGCCTTGCCATCGGCGGCTGGGTGCTGCTGATCATGGTGGTGGCCGTGGCCAGCCTTGCCCTGCTGGAATTCTACACCATGTTCTGGCCGGGCAACGCCCGCCTGCCGCTGAAGGCCGTGGGCATGGCCCTTGGCGCCGCCGTGCTGGCGGCAGGCCACATGGACCGCCCCTGGATGGTGCTGGGCTGCGTTGCCGCCGCCTTTCTGGTGGGGGCCGTGGGCTTTCTGCTGACCTGGGGCAACGGCGAGGACGACTGCCGCTTCACCGAAGGCCAGGTGCTGGCCAGCGGCATCCTGTACGTGCCCGTGCTGCTGCTGCCCGCCCTGCACTTCAACCGCTGGGAACAACTGGTGGTGGTGCTGGCCGCCGTCATCTCCGACACCGGGGCCTATTTCATCGGCACCTGGTTCGGCAAGGCCCGCATCTGGCCGCGCGTCAGCCCCAAGAAAAGCTGGGTCGGCAGCCTTGGCGGCCTCACCCTGTGCGTGCTCGCCACCACCGGCGTTGGGGTTGCCGCAGGCACCGCCCCGTGGTGGGCCTTTGCCCTGCTGGGCGGCCTGCTGAACGTGGCCTCGCAACTGGGCGACTTCTTCGAATCCGCCCTCAAGCGCACCCTCGGCGTCAAGGACTCCGGCGCGCTCCTGCCCGGCCACGGCGGCCTGCTCGACCGCATCGACAGCCTGCTCTTCGTGGTGCCCGCCTTTGCCGCCCTGGATTCGGTGTTTCCGTTCTTTTAACTGGACATGATCGGGGGAAGGGGGGCACCCCCTTTTGG